>CAZPER010000035.1:0-39010 GCA_964585655.1 uncultured Gemmatimonadaceae bacterium
CACCCCCGTGGCGGCGAAGCGCAGCACTGTGGTCGCCTCCGTCTCCGCCAGGTCGGCGAGGCGGGCCCGGCAGGCCTCGTCGGCGGCCCGGCGGAGGGGCGCCTCGGCGCCTGGCCGAAGCCGCAGCTCGAGGGCGTGCTCCGCGGCACGCAGGAAGCGGGTGGCCTGGGTGATCATGGCGCCACCCTCGGACCGGAGCCCGACCGGCGCCCCGGCGGCCGCGCCGCCGCCTGTACTTCTGTGTCACGGGACTGGCGCGCCGTTTCCAGCAGCGAGCCCACCTTGGGATGGCTGTGCCAGTGGGTGGCGAGGCCGCGGAGCGCGGCCAGCATCGGCGGGCTCTTGGGGGCGAGCCGCCCGAGCCCGGCCAGCCCGCGCGCCACCACCAGGCGGCGCAGCAGGCGGAGCACCACCGGATCGCTCACCGGGGCGAGGGCGCTGACCGCCATCGCGCGGAGCTCGGCGTCGAGGGTCGCATCGCCCAGCCGGGTGAGGAGCCGCGGCACCAGGTCGGGAGGACAGCGCTCACTCAGGGCGGACAGCGCCAGCCGCAGCGTCGGCTCATAACTCGAGTTCAGCGCCTCGGCCAGCCCGCGCTCGCGCAGTTCCGGATCCGCCACCGCGAGGGCGATCGCCTCGTGCCGCACCCGGGGGTCCCGATGCCCGAAATACGAGGCGGTCCGGAACTCCCGTGGCATGTCGGGGATGCGCCCGAGCAGCGCCAGCAGGTTCCGCTGCACGTACCAGGGCATCCCCTCCACCCGCTCCAGCGCCAGCGGACCGACCGCGTTGCCGTAGCGGCCGAGCAGGTCGAGCAGGCGGAGCCGTACGCGGCGCTCGCGGGAGTGGGCAAGGGTGTCGAGCAGCGCGGGAGCGGCCTCAATCCCCGCTGCCGGCACCAGGCGGTCCAGGGAATCGAGGTCGATGGGCGACGCATCCAGCAGGACCCGCACCGTGCGGGGCTCGTACACCCGGTCCCGGAGGGCGCTGGCTACGGGGTCCTCGCGCGGCACCGTCTCGAGGATCGCGAGGAGCTGGGCCACCTGCCGCCGCGCGATCATCCGGTCGGCGGCGGCGAGAGTGCCCGCCTCGAGGATGGAGGATTCGAGCGCCAGCTTGAGGACCCGCTCCGGCTCGAGGGCCACCCGATACTGGCTGGCGGCGGGCTCCACTGGCGCCACGAAGCGCAGCAGCTCTTCGCTCAGTGCCCGCCGCACCCCGGCGCCATCCGGCTCATCGGCCCTGAGCGCCAGCCGGGCAAGCACCCGCAGCGCACCCGGCGAGAGCATCCCGTCCCGTCCCTGCGCCAGCAGCTCGAGGAACCGAAGTGCCAGCCGCGGGGTGAGGAGCGGCACTACCGCGCGGAGGAAGTCTCCCTGCGCCGCCGGGTCACCGCCGGGGGCCAGCAGGCGGCGCAGCACCGGCACCGGGAGCGCGTCGAGCAGATCGAGGGCGCCCTGGGACACCAGCGGCGAGGTGGCATCGCGAGTCCGGATGACCCGGACGAGCAGGCCGAGCAGCTCGACGTCGCGCACCGGGTCGGGGGGATCAAGTTCGAGTGCCAGCCCCAGTTCGTGGGGATCCCGCTCCGATTGGGCGCGTGACGGCTCGCCGAGGACGAAGCGTTCCAGCTCGAGCCAGGCCCCTTCCTCACTGGGGGAGGCGCTGAGCGGGCGCAGCACCAGGGCCGGGGTGCTGACCACCGCCGGGCTCCCGTTCGCGAGCGGCCCCAGCACATCAAGCAGGTCGGTGCTGGTAAGGCCGGGCCGGAACTCGAGCGCGGCGATCCCCGCCTGCCGCAGGTCCGCGGCGAGGTCCCGGAGCGGCTCGTAGTCGGGATTGGTCTCCATTCCCTCCACGATCAGTTGCACAGTACCGACTTCCATCACCAGGCGTTCGCGCTCCACCAGCGCGCCGGCGAACGCCCGCTCCAGTGCGAGCGCCTGCCCCGCCAGGGCGGGATGGCCCGGGGGCAGCGTCCGGAGCCGGTGCATCAGGCCGGCCAGGCCGAGGAGCAGCTCGGCGATCTGCCGGCTGGCGGACGGACGGGGTGCCGCAGGGGAACGCATAGGGGAGCTAATCTACCCCGCGCGCCGGGGCCCCGCAGGAGGGGCTGGGCGGAGGGTGCGGCACGGCGGGAAGGAGGGTATAGTAGAATGCATGTCCAATCCGCCTCCATTCCGCCGTTCCGGCGAGAACCCGGCCATCCGTGGGTGGGCCACGGGTGCGACGGGGCACGCCGACATTCTGCGTCGGGGGGCTTGGTATCCGGTGCTCGAGGAGTCCGGGGATGTGGTGGTCCTCGAAGTGGATGGACAGCCGATGCGGGTCAGCCGGGCGGAAATCCGGTTCCGCCTTGACCGCCCGACCATGTGGAGTGTGGTGGTCCGCACCGGCGTCATGCGCCCGACGCTCGCCGGGCCGAAGCTGGTGACCTCGTACGCCGTCTGCCCCGACTGCACCGCCCGCCAGGAATTCGACGGAGAGCCCGAATCCATGATGTGCGCCCGCTGCCGCCGCGCGGCAAAGGTGGACTGGACCACGACCTACTGAGTCGCGGCATGCATCTCTGGCAGATCCTGGCACGCGCCCGCCATCTCTACCCGGCCGCTCCCGCGGTGGTGGATGGCGGGCAGGTCTTTTCCTGGGAGGAGATCGGGGCCGGGACGGACCGGCTCGGCGCGTGGCTCCGTGCCCGCTCGGTGGCGCCCGGCGACCGGGTCGCGGCGCTGCTCCCGAACTCCCGGGTCTTTCTCGAGGCGTACTTCGCGGCCGCTGGAGTGGGCGCGATCCTGGTGCCGCTCAATACCCGCCTGCACCCGGAGGAACTCGCCTTCATCCTGCGGGACAGCGGCAGCCTGGTCCTGCTGGCGGATCCGCTGCATGCGGCGCTGACGGCGGAGGTCATGGCGTATCCGACCCCGGTGACCCACGTCCTGTCGGCCGCCGAGCCCTTCCCCCTGCCAACGCCGTGGCGGGTGGCCGCGTATCCGGAGGGAGCCGCCGTGGGGTTCACCCCGGAGCCGACACCGCCGGACGCCGTCGCGCATCTCTACTACACCAGCGGCACGACCGGGTCCCCCAAGGGCGTCATGCTGACCCACCGCAACGTGGCGACGCATGCCCTCGCGGCCGTCGCCGAGCTGGGACTCACGGACCGGGACCGCTGGGCCCACATCGCGCCGATGTTCCACCTCGCGGACGCCTGGGCCACGTTCGCTATCACGCTGGTCGGCGGCCGGCACGTGATGCTGCCCCGGTTCGAGGCCGGCGCGGCGCTGGCGCTATTCGAGCGCGAGGGCATCACCATCACCAACCTCGTGCCCACCATGCTCAACCTCATGGTGAAGCATGAGGACCGGTCGCGCCACGACTTCCGGAGCCTGCGGCTCATCCTGAGCGGGGGCGCCCCGATCGCGCCGGCGGTGGTGCGGTCGGTGGTGCAGACATTCGGCGCGGAGTACGTACAGACGTATGGGATGACGGAAACCAGCCCGTACCTGACGCTGAGCCTGCTCAAGGCCCACCTGCGGGAGCTTGGCCCGGAGGAACAGCTCAGGTTCCGGGCTAAGACCGGGCGGCCGTTCATCGCCGTGGAGCTCCGGGTCGTCGCGGACGATGGCGCGGCGGTCCGGCCGGATGAGCGGGACGTGGGGGAGATCCAGGTCCGGGGCGATACCGTGACGCCGGGGTACTGGAATCGCCCCGAGGCCACGGCCGAGGCGTTCACCGCCGACGGCTGGTTCCGTACCGGAGACCTGGCGGTGGTCGATGACGAGGGCTACGTCACGATCGTGGACCGGCGGAAGGACATGATCATCACCGGCGGGGAGAAGGTGTACTCCACCGAGGTCGAACACGTCCTCTACCAGCACCCCGGGGTGCTGGAAGCCGCGGTCTTCGGGACACCGGACCCGGTCTGGGGTGAGGTCGTCATGGCGGCGGTGGTGCCGAGGCCCGGCACGGCCCCCACCGAAGCGGAGCTGGTGGAGTTCTGCCGCGGGCACCTCGCGGGATTCAAGCTTCCCCGGGCGGTTCGGTTCCTCCCCGAACTGCCGAAGACCGGTTCGGGAAAGATCATGAAGCGGGCGTTGCGATAGGCGGCTTGGCGGCTCAGCGGATGTGAAAGGGATGATGCGCACCAAGGTCCACAACTACACCACGGCGTTGCCGCGCGTTGGCGATCGCTACCGGCCCACCATCGGGTCGGTGGTGAGCGCGGTGCTGCACGTGGTGCTCGTGGGGCTTGCCGTCTATGGGACCACCCGCGCGGACCGGAAGGGCCCCCTGAACCAGGAGGCCGCCCCGACGGTACGGCCGGTGCAGCTCGACTTCGCGCCGCCGCGACCGACCCCGACCCCGCGGGTGGAGGCCCCGCCCCTGGAGCCGATGCAGCCGATCCAGCCGCTGGCGCCGCTGGTCGAGGGGCCAGACGAGGCGCCGGGGACGACGGCGCGGGAGTCCCCCACGCCGGAAGAAGAGCCGAACGCCCCGCCCACCGCGACCCGCACCGAGGCCACCCGCCCCGATCCGGGCGACGCCGACGCGGAGACCGAGACCGCCGCGACGGCGGCGCCGACCGGCTCCTCGCCGACGATGCTGGCGGACGCCGCGCCGAGCGCGATGGAGACCGAGGCCCAGCGGATCTTTGGCCGACCCTCGAGCCGCCTGGGGCCGCTGACGGGCCGGAGCGACAACCGGCCCTGGGAAACCGCGGACCCGTCAGACTCCCGGGGGTGCAACCTGCCGGAGGAGGAGGAGCGCGACTCGACGCTTCCCCGAGGCATGGCGGCGATCGCGGGGCGGATCTTCCACGAGGACACCGGGCGGCCCCTCCCCGGCGCCCGCCTGCAGATCCTCGGCACCCCGTACGGCACCTTCGCCAACGACCGCGGGGAGTACCGCCTGGTGTTCGACCGGACGCTGGTGAACCGGTGCCGGACTCAGTCGGTGCGGGTGACGGCCCCCGGGTATCGCGGCCGCGACGTGCTGCTCTACATCGGCGAACGGGCCAACGGGGACGTGCCGCTCAGGCGGTACTAGGCGGCTTGGCGGAAGAAGCAAACGAGGGATCTCTTCCGTGGAAGGGATCCCTCGCTGCGCTCGGGATGATCGAGGCGCTGCGCGCCTCGATCAATTCGGGGCGTGCACCGATGCCGCGCCGTAGTTCCGGTTGAACCCGATGGCCGGCCCGTTCACGCTGAAGCCATACTCGTTCTTGGTCTTCCCGATCCACTGCCGGACCGAGCCGGGGAACGGATCCTTGCGGCCATTCCGCCCGAAGGGGTCGGTGTACCAGACGGTGGGGCCGTCCTCGTTGTCGATGTTGTTGTCGTTCACGTCGATGAACCGGCGCACCCCGTTGAACCGGGAGCGGGAGTCGTCGAAGGCCAGCCCGGACAGGGTGCCGTCATTGGTGGACTGGGCGCAGAGGTCGTTGTTCAGGTCCCGGGACGGGTCCAGCACGTCGCACTCGGCGATGGGCCGGCCGGTCACGTTCACCGCGGCCGGATCGTAGAACCGGCTGGGGAAGAACACCTGGAAGTAGGGGTTGAAGTGGGCGACGGTCCGCCCCCCCTCGGTCCGCACCGAGTTGGAGGTTTCCCAGCTTTCGTGCAGCGCCGCGTTGTAGTCGGCCCGCTGGTTGGGACCGACGTGCAGGTGCTGGTCCACGCACGTCCGGTCCGGGATGATCCGCTGGCCACCGCCGTTGGGGGAGTTGGCCGGCGAGGGCACGCCGACATCCACCCGCTGCCGGTCGCAGGTCCGGTTGAACCCGCCGGCCTGGCCGATCGCCGACATCAGCGTCACGTGCATCTCGGTGCCGTCGGTGCACTGGATGTGGTAGGCGATCTCGTGGAGGTTGTTGGTAAAGGCGTCCTTCGAGTGGGTGCCCTGGTGCAGCTTGGCCAGGACGTCGCACTTCACGCTGAAGAGCGCGCCGGTGAGCCCGTCCTTCCGCACGAACTCCACGTCATTCTCCCAGTCGACCTTGTGCCCGAAGTGGTCTTCCCGCCGGGGGTTCTGCGGGTCCCAGGTCTCCAGGGCCTCGTTGGCGAGGCCGAAGGGGATCGGGCCGGTGCGGCCGAAGAGCTTGGAGCCGCGGGGATCGCGGCCGTGCTCGTGCCCGAAGCTGCAGCCGGTGGCCGGGTCCACCGGCGGATGCCAGGTGTTGTAGCGCTTGCCGTCGGGGCCCACGACCGAGTAGCGGTCATGTTCCGTCGGGGTGCAGGTGTCCCCGGTGCCGGGGACCCAGATGCCGAACTGGACGGCCGGACCCGTTTCCTCCACCGGTGAAATGCCGGTGTAGCCGCCGTCGCCGCAGGCGGCGAGGAGCACGGTCGGCGGGATCAGGGCGCCGGCCACGAGGCGGCGGAACGAACTGGGCGAGGGGTGCATGCGAAACCTCCTGGCGGGAGTCGGCTAGTGCAGCGTGAGGCCGACGCCCAGCTGGAACAGGCTGGTGTTGGCGGAGAGCCCGGAGACGGTGTCATTGAAGCGCAGGTCGGCGCCGGTGGTGCCCATGAAGTTCGCGAACGGCACGATGGACATGCCGCGACCCACCGCGACTTCGTAGCCGACCCCCACCTGGCCGGCGAGGGCCTGGGTCGAGGCGTCGTCATCGTTGTCCTTGGCGGAATACTGGGCGATACCGAAGCCGGTCTTGAGGTAGAACCCATTGGTCTTCATCGGGTAGAGCAGCACCACCGCCTGCACCCCGCCAAGCAGGTAGTCCACCTGCCCTTCGTTATGGTACCAGACCATGGTCTCCGCGCCGACCAGGACCTGGCGGGTCACGGTGGCGCCCACCCGCAGGTAGCCGGAGGCACCGCCATCGCGCCCCGAGCGGCAGATCGAGCAGGAGAGACGGGCCGACCCCATCCCGACTCCGCCGCCGAACCAGATGCCGCGGCGTTCCGGCAGCTGTTGGGCCTCGAGCGTATGGGCGGCGAGCGCGGCAAGAGACGCGCACAGCGCCGCGCGGTAGAACCAGCGCATGGGAACTCCGGGCAAGCGATTGTGAAGCGAAATGGGACTGAGACTGGAGGAGAAGGTGCACCCGGAGCCGGTGCGGGTGCGGTGACCGGGGCTACAGGTGGGCCGTGACGTGTTCCCCCGGCACGAAGCTCCGGGGCGGCGGGGCTGAAACGCACCACGGGCGGGGGGCCTGGCTCACGCCGGACACCCCGCCCGTGGATCCCACGAAACAAACAGCCTACTGCCGGTGCACCTTCACGACTCGACCGTTCTGGTCCACCGCCATGATCGGCGCACCGAGACGGTCATTCCGAAGGTCAATGACCGGACCCTCGGACTCGCCGGCCCGGAGGGTCGGCTGGGTGGCCAGGTTGAACGCATCCGCCGCGTTCTGGTTGACCACATAGCCTAGATCCGCGAGGGACTGGATCGAGGTCTTGCTGAGGGGCCGGCTGTTGCCGGAGATGTACCCCGTCATGATCTCGCTCCGGAACACGCACTCTTCCCAGTGGGACAGCGCCGTACCCGCGCCACCGCTGTTCTCGAGCGGCACGGAACTCCGGGCAAGGATCTCGTTGTTACCCACCGTGCAGCTCCCCTGGGTCGGCGGGGTGACGGATGCAGCCCCCCCCTCCGTCAGGTAGGCCGCGTTGGCGTTGGTGCCGGTGAAGAAGGGGTTCGTCACGCTATTCTCGTTGCGCAGGCCGAAGGTGGTCCACAGCGTGCCATACCCCAGCACATGTCCCATCTCGTGCAGCGCCACGTCGGCCAGCGAGCCGTTGAGCTCGAGGTCGGCGAGGTCGGCGGTGTCGAACTTCATGTAGCCGAGGATGGTCAGATTCCCCGTGGTGCGGATGTAGCAGGGGCCCGCCGCACCAAGGATCTGGCCCGGGCCGTCGATCGGCACGAGGTCGACGTAGATGAGCACGTCGTCAATGGTGCCATTGAAGGTCGGGTTGCCGCAGGAGGAGGCGTTGAGCGTCCCGGTGAAGTTGGCCAGGTCACCGATGATGACCTGCTCCCACTTGGCCTTGGCGGCGCTGAAGGCCGCCTGCTGACTGGGTGTCCCGCTCCCCAGGAACTGGATATCGATCGTGAATTGGGAGACGATGTTGGTCCCCGTCGCATTGAACGTCAGCGGGCTGCCGGTGAGGCCGGTGGCGCTGGCGGTCACCGTGTTGGGTCCGGCGGCGGTATCCAGCGTCCAGGAGCCGATCGTGGCCGCGCCACTCGCGCTCGTGACCTGGTTGGCCCCGGTAATGGAACCGTTCCCCACCGTGAGAGCGAAAGTCACCGCGATGCCGGCCACGCCGTTGCCATCCAGGTCCTGCGCGGCCACCGCGGGCTTCGCGGTAACGGCCGACCCCTTGAGCAGCGACTGGCTGGTGGCGCTGGTGGCGACCAGCACCGCCGCCGCACCGGCGGTGAGCGTCACGCCCCCCGACTGCACCCCGACCACCTGGGAGGCCGTGAAGGCGAGCGCCTTGCCGCCCGCCAACCCGCGCATCGAGAGATTGGAAAAGGTGGCCTGACCGTTGGCGTCGGTGGCCACCACCGTGGTGCCGGTCAGGGTTCCCGACCCGACCAGAGCCGCGGTGACCGCGATGCCCGCCGAATCCACCGGATCGCCGTTGATGTCAACCACCTGGATCACCGGTGCGGGGGTCAGCAACGACCGGCTCACGGTGGTGACCGGGGGAGCGGTGAGCAGGTCGAGCGCCGCCGCGATTCCCGGCTCGGGGCCAGTGCCGCCGCCCTTCGAGCCGCTGCTGCAGGCGACCACCAGACTCCCGCTCAGTGCAAGGAGGAGCGGGAAGTGCCACATCAACGCCCGAGCGCGGCGAGCCGCACCGGGGGACATCCGGGGGGTATCCATAAGCCGGACCTGCGGTTAAGGGATGTACTGGGGTGTTACCTACAGTAGTCAGATACCACCGGGTGGCAAGCCCCGGGCCCGAACAATTGACAAGCCTGTGAAGGACGGCCATCCTCCCCGGACCCCGCACACGTCCCAACCGATCAGTGAAGGTGCTCCGTGAAGTACCCCGATGCCCGGCATTACCTCGGCGGCCAGTTCGTCGCCGGCGGCCCCCGCTTCCTGGACGTCCACAACCCCGCCAATGGCCAGGTCATTTCCCGGGTCCCGCTGGGGGATGGGGGCACCGTCAACGCCGCGGTGGCGGCCGCGAATGCGGCCCTCCCTGGGTGGGCTGGCACCCCGGTCAAGGAGCGGGTGCAGGTGTTCTTCCGCTACAAGACCCTGCTGGAACGGCACATCGGGGAGCTGGCGGGGCTGATCACGGAAGAGCACGGCAAGGTCAAAGGTGAGGCCGAGGCGGAGATCCTCAAGGCGATCGAGCTGACCGAGTTTGCCTGCTCCCTGCCGCAGCTGGTCGCGGGGGAGGTGCTGGAGGTGAGCCGCGGCGTGGAGTGCCGCCTGGAGCGGTACCCGCTCGGCGTCGTGGCCTCGATCAACCCCTTCAACTTCCCCTCGATGGTCCCCCACTGGACGATTCCCAACGCCATCGCGCTGGGCAACTGTTTCATCATGAAGCCCTCGGAGCTGGTGCCGCTCTCGGCCGCCCGGATCGCGGAGCTGCTCAAGGAGGCGGGACTGCCTGACGGGGTCTTCAACGTGGTGCATGGAGACCGCGCGGTGGCGGAGGCGCTGTGCGATCACCCCGGCGTCTCGGCTATCACCTTCGTGGGGTCCACGAAGGTGGCGCAGGCGGTGTATCGCCGGGCGACGGGGAACCTGAAGCGGGCGCTCTGCCTGGGCGGCGCCAAGAACCATGTGATCGTGATGCCGGATGCCGATGCGGAGATGGCCTCGGGCGGGGTGCTGGCGGCGATGGCCGGCTGCACCGGGCAGCGCTGCATGGCGGCGTCGGTCATGGTGGCGGTCTCCGCCACCGACCATATCGTCACGCGGCTCGCCGAGCAGGCCCGCAAGCTGGTGGCGGGCCGGGATGTCGGCCCGGTGATCACGCCGGCGGCCAAGGCGCGGATTGAGGGCTTCATCACCGAGGCGGAGCGGCAGGGGGCGCGGGTGCTGGTGGACGGCCGCGGCGCCACGGTGGCCGGGATGGAAGGGGGCTGGTACGTCGGGCCCACGGTCATCGACCAGGTGCGGCCGGAGATGGCACTGGCGCAGGAGGAGGTGTTCGGGCCAGTGCTCGCAATCGTCCGGGCCCCCGGCCTGGCGGAGGCGCTCGCGGTGGAGAACGCCAGCCCCTACGGCAACGCCTGCTCGATCTTCACCGAGTCGGGAGGCGCGGCCCGGGCGGCGATGGAAGGCGCCAGCGCCGGCATGGTCGGGGTGAACGTGGGCGTGCCCGTACCGCGGGAGCCGTTCGGCTTTGGCGGCTGGAACGACTCGCGCTTCGGGGTGGGCGATATCACCGGCAAGAGCAGCATCGAGTTCTGGACCAGGACCAAGAAGATCACCACGAAATGGAACCGGGAAGCCGGGACCAACTGGATGTCCAAATGACCGCGACCGCCCCCGCCCGTCCGACGCTCCCCCCGTGCGACCACCGGCCCCGGCCCTACACCGGGCTGCCCAAGGCCGAGGTGCTGGCGCTCCGGCAGCAGTACACCAACCCCGCGATCTTCACGCTCTACAAGGAGCCGCTGATGATCGTCGAGGGGCACATGCAGTACCTCTTCGACGAGACCGGCCGGCGCTACCTGGATCTCTTCGCCGGGATCGTGACGGTCTCGGTGGGGCACTGCCACCCCCGGGTGACCCGGGCGATGCAGGACCAGCTCGCCATGCTGGCCCACACTACCACGATCTACCTGCATCCCAACATCGCAAAGATGGCGGCGAAGCTGGCGTCGAAGATGCCCCCGGGGCTCGACGTCACCTACTTCGTGAACAGCGGCAGCGAGGCCAACGACCTCGCGATCCTGCTGGCCCGGGCGTACACCGGCCACAACGACGTGATCGCGGTCCGGAACAGCTACCACGGCGGCTCCCCCACGAGCATGCCCCTCACCAGCCATCACACCTGGAAGTATCCGCAGCAGCTCAACACCGGCGTGCACCACGCCCTGTGCCCCGATCCCTACCGGAGCCCCTTCCCCGGCACGCCGGAGGAGATCGCCACCCGGAGCGCGAACGACATCCGCGAACTGGTGCGGTACTCCACGCCGGGCCGGATCGCGGCGTTCATTGCTGAGCCGATCCAGGGAGTCGGCGGGGCCACGCACGGGGCGCCGAACTACCTGCGGGAGGCCTATGCCGCCGCCCGGGCGGCGGGCGGGCTTTGCATCGCCGATGAAGTGCAGACCGGGTTCGGCCGCACGGGAGAGCAGTACTGGGGCTTCCAGAACTTCGGGGTGGTGCCGGACATCGTGACCATGGCGAAGGGCATCGGGAACGGCGCCCCGCTGGCCGCGGTGACCACCCGCCGGGAGATCGCCGAGAAGCTCACCCAGCGCATCCACTTCAACACCTTCGGCGGCAACCCGGTGAGCATGGCCGCGGGGCTGGCGGTGCTGGACGCGATCGACGAGGACGGGCTGCAGCAGAACGCCCGGGTCGTGGGCGGGCGGTTCAAGGCCGGATTGCAGGAGCTGCAGCGCCGGCACCGGATCATCGGGGACGTGCGCGGCATGGGGCTGATGCTCGGCGTGGAGCTGGTGCGGGACCGGGACACCAAGGAGCCCGCCAGGGAAGAGACCCTCGCCATGATGGAGCAGCTGCGTGAATTCGGGATCCTGATCGGCAAGGGCGGCCTGGACGGCAACGTGCTCCGGATCAAGCCGCCGATGTGCGTCACCGCGGCGGATGTGGATTTCGCGCTGGAGGCGCTGGACCTGTCATTGAAGGCGGTAGGGCGGTAGGGCGGTAGGGCGGTAGGGCGGTAGGGCGGACGAAACATCCACGACGAAGGACACCAAGGGTCCTGCTCAGCTCGAAAAGCCGATCCCCAGCCGGTCCAGCAGTCGCAGCATCAGGTTGGGGGCTCGGCCCGCATCGACCTCGCGGAGGGCGCGGGTCACCGCCTGCACCGCCACCCGGCGAATCGGCTCCGGTGGGTAGGGAAACGGCGGGCGGGTGACGAGTGAGAGGTCCAGCAGGTCGCTCTTCCGTTCCAGCGCCAGGTGGGCCAGGATCCGCCCCGCGATGCGGGTGCTGCCGAGTCCATGGCCGGTGAAGCCCAGACCATAGCAGACCCGATCGCCCAACGCCCGGCCGAAGAACGGCGTGAGGCGGGTGGTGGAACAGATCGCCCCGCCCCATTCATAGTCCCATCCCAGGTCCGCCAGCTGGGGAAAGTGCCGGCGCCAGCTCTCGCGCAGGGTGGCGTAATGGTGCGGGGAATGATCGCAGGAGGGGTCCACCCGGTTGCCCGCGTAGTAGGTAGCCTCGCTGGTGCCCCAGAGCACCCGGTCGTCGGGGGTGGGCCGGTAGTAGTTGAAGAAGGCGCGGCCGTCGGTGACCCCCTGCCGCCGGCGCCAGCCGATCGAGTCCCACTGGGCGGGCGTCAGCGGCTCGCTCACGATGATGTAGTCGTAGAGCGGGATGAACCGGAAGGTGACGGCCGGGAGCAGGTGGTGGGTGTACGCGCTGGTGGCGAGGACCACGCGCCGGGCGGTGAGTGTGGTCCCGTTGGCCCGGAGCACCACGCCTGCTCCCCGCTGGGACACCGAGTCCACCGTGGTCCGCTCGTAGATCCGGACGCCGAGCCGCTCCGCCTCCTGCCGGAGCCCATCGGTGAAGCGCGCGGGGTCCATGATCCCGCCCCCGGCCACGGCCACCCCACCCAGGTAGAGCGGGGAATGCACCTCCGCCTGCACTGCGGCGGCGTCAAGCAGGCGGAAGGTGGTGAGGCCAAGCCGTTCCGCCAGCTCCAGGCTCCGGGCGGCCTCCTCCAGGTGGGCCGGGGTCAGCGCCACATTCAGCCGGCCGGTCGGCTCGTAATCGCAGGCGATGCCGCGGTCGCGAATGAAGGCCGTGAGCTCGGCGACGTTCTGCTCCCCCAGCGCCGCCAGCCGGCGCGCCTCCTCGAACCCGAAATGCTGCACCGCGAGGCCGTGGCTGTGGTCCACCGTTTCGGAGAGCATGCCGGCGTTCCGCCCGCTGGCGCCGTAGGCAGCGATCCCCTGCTCCACCACCGCGACGTCCCGACCCGGATCCAGTTCCTTGAGGAAGATCGCGGTCCACAGCCCGGTGAGGCCGGCGCCGACCACGACGATGTCCGCCTCCGCCGGGGCGGGGGGCGGCAAAGGCTCGCGCGGCGGGGGCCGCGCGGGCCAGTAACACGCCTGTTCAATGGAGCGCATCAGGGGCCGGCGGCGCGCCTCAGTGCATGATCATGATGTGGGCCCACGGCTTGCCGGGGTACATCAGCCACGGCAGCCCGCCGCCGGGACGGGTGGGGAGGCCGGTGGTCTCGGTGGTCGCGTACGGGATGTACACCACCTCGAGCCGGGTGGTCCCGCGCGCGAGGCCGGTGGCCTGGTCCAGGCTATCCCCGGGGGCGTAGAGGTTGTAGAGCATGCGGGGGCCGTCGGGCATCTTGAGGGTCCCCGCCTGCACCTCGGCCATCCGCGCGCTGTCCACCTGCCCGCGGGAGACCCCGGCCGCCTCGAGCTCGCGGCCCCGGCGCATGAACGGGTCGAGGTCCTGGTGGTAACAGGCGACGTGCCAGCGCGCCTCGGAAGGATCGTCCGCGACGCAGACCATGCCGTTGGTCCCCTCCCGCAGCACGTCCAGGCGGTGGTAGTTCCGGTAGCCCAGCACGGTGGCGTCCGCCCGCATCCCCTCGGGGGCGGCGCTCACTGCGCCGGCAATCTGCAACTCCGGGGCGGGGACCTGGGCGGTGAGTGACGAGGTGGCCGACAGCAGCGCGAGCGCGGCCAGCGCGGGGTGGCGTGCGGACATGCAGTGACTCCAGGCGGTGAGGATCAGGGCGCCCAGCGGCGCGGTGGATAAGAAGCACCGCGTCCGCGGCCGGGGCAAGGGCGCGCCGCCTC
Organism: uncultured Gemmatimonadaceae bacterium; assembly: GCA_964585655.1. Taxonomy (GTDB): domain Bacteria; phylum Gemmatimonadota; class Gemmatimonadetes; order Gemmatimonadales; family GWC2-71-9; genus JADJOM01. The sequence goes on from CAZPER010000035.1 coordinate 13,966, forward strand.
CCGGGGGCATCAGCCCGTGGCTTGCTCCCGGGCCAGCAGCCGCGCCTTCCGCTCCAGCCCCCAGCGGTAGCCCCCGAGGGAGCCATCGCTGCGGACCACCCGGTGACAGGGCACCAGCACCGCGACCCGGTTGGCGGCGCAGGCGCCGGCCACGGCCCGCACCGCGCGCGGCCGTCCCACGCTCCGGGCGATCTGGGTGTACGTCCGGGTCTCGCCCGCGGGGATCGTGGTGAGCGCCCGCCAGACCTTCCACTGAAAGGCGGTCCCGTGCAGGTCGAGCGGCAGGCCGCCGCCGCTCCCGGGCCGCGCCACTTCGGCGGCCACGCCCCGCACCAGGTCCCGCAGCCACGCGTCGCCGGTGTCCACCCGGGCGCATTCCGCTTCGGGGAATTGGCTGACCAGATCGCGGGTGAGCGCCGGGTCGCTCTCGCCGAGCAGCACCGCGGCCACGCCCCGGTCGGTGGCGGCGACCAGCAGGCGGCCATGGGGCGAGGGGACGATCGTGTAGCGCAGTTCCATGCCCTTCCCTCCTTCTCGATAGCGGCCGGGCGTCATGCCGAGGAGCCGATGGGCTCCCTCATACACCCGGCTGGAAGACCCGAATCCCGCCTCGTACACCGCGCGGCTCACGCTCGGTTCGGCCCGGAGCGCGGCGCGGAGCCGGTCGGCCCGGCGGGCGGCGGCGTACTCGCGCGGAGAGAGGCCCACCTCGCGCTTGAAGGTCCGCTGCAGGTGCCAGGGGCTGAGGCCCGACACCCTTGCCAGGTGGGCCAGACTCACCCGCTCGCCGGCGTGCCGGTCCAGCCAGTCGCGGGCCCGCGCGACCGCCGGGTTCCCCACCTCCGCCGCGGCGTCCGGGCGACAGCGCTTGCAGGCGCGGAAGCCGGCGCTGCGGGCCGCCTCCGTGGTGGGATAGAAGCTCACATTCTCCCGCCGGGCCCGCCGCGAGGGGCAGGAGGGTCGGCAGTAGATCCCGGTGGTGCGAACGCCGTACACGAAGCGGCCGTCCCAGGCCCGGTCGCGCGCGGTGACGGCGCGCCAGGCGGCATCGGCGGTGAGGGAAGGGTCGGTCGGCATGGGACGAGAATAGCCCCGGGGCGGGCCCGGGGCTATCCGGTTGTTGCGGTGCAATTCGGTGGGGCGCGCCGGGGGTCAGGCCTCCTGCGCGATGGCCGACACCGGCTGCCATTCCTCGGAGCCGGACCGCGCCACGAGCACATCGGGTTCGAGCTCGCCCCGCATGATCAGTTCCCGGACCGTGGGCAGCGGCACCGGCCCGCGGGGCACGCCCCCCTTCGGCAGGTAGAAGTAGGTGGTCGCGGTCCGTTCGTTCACTTTCGCGGCGATCATCTTCCCCGCCTGGCCGGCATGCCCCGCCAGCAGCTTGCCTGCCTGCCCCGCCTGCCCCGCGAGGCTCTTGGTGGCGCCGGCCAGATGCCCGCCCGCGCTCGAGAGCAGCTGCTTCAGGCGCTCGCCGTCGTCGGTCTGGAAGGCCTTGAGGCTCGCCGCGTCCACGTTGCCGGAGACATCGAACTCGAGGTACGGCGCCTTGGAGAAGCCGATGAACCGCGCGATCATCACCGTTGGAAATGCGAGGTACACGTTGTTGTAGCTCTTCACCGCCGCGTTGTACAGCTCGCGGCTCCGCTGGATGTCCAGCTCGCAGTGCTGGATGCTGTCAATGAGCCGGTGGTACTGCTCGTTCGCCTTGAGGTTGGGGAAGCGATCGGCCATGCCCTGCAGGGTGGCCAGCAGGTTTCCCGACTCCTGGTACGCGGCCGCCAGGGCGACGGCGTTCTGGTCCTGCGACACCTTGAGGTGCATGAACTGCTCGCTCTCCTGGTAGCCCTTCACGATGTCGACCAGCTGGTTGAGCAGGTTGAGCTTCTTGCTCACCGTGACCTGCACGTTGGAGGTGGCTTCCCGGACCTCCTGGGCCTGCTTCTGCAGCTTGTTGTAGGTCCAGACGGTGAAGATGACGAGCGGAATCGCGAGCCAGAACAGCAGCGAGAAGATCCCGGTGATGAAGTCCCACATGGTCAGGCCTCCGGAGGAGTGGGGGCGGAGCATTGCTCCGCCCGGGAATCGGATCGCGTTGCGACGGTCAGGGAATCCCGATGTCGAAATCGGTGTCCAGCGATATCGTGCCAACGGCCGTGGTCCCCGGCGTAGCCACCAGGGTCGCGGTCAGGTTGCCCGCGATCCGCGTGGCCGTGAGACTCGTGATGGTCAGTGTCCCGGTGTTCCCGAGGGCGCCGCCCCAGCAGCAGTTGAGCGGCCCGGTGGGGTTCGCGGCCGGCCCCTGGAGCACCACCACGACCTCCCCCGGCTGGCTCCCCACCGTGTAACTGCCCGCGCCAGCGAACGAGGTGAGCCCGATCGAGATGCTGTAGCTGGTGTTGTTGGCCCCGATGACCAGGGTGGTGTTCAGGAGGGTCATCACGGTGTTCGCGCTGTTCCAGGCGCCGCCGCCGATGGTGCCGCTGAAGGCGCTCCCGTACTCATCGGGCAGCGGCCAGGTCGTGCTCCCCGAGAAGCCGAGCAGCAGGTCGAACGACCCCTGGGTCACCACCCGGCTGCCGGCGGCGTTCCCGAGGAGGGAATCGGCCGTGAAGGTGAAGGTGCCCGCGATGCGCGTGGTGGTCAGGGTCGTGATCGTGATGCTGCCCGCCGCGCCGGACAACGGGGTGGCCCAGCCGCGCGGGACCAGGTCCGTGACCTGCCCGTAGCCGCCGACGTTGGTCCCGCTCACCCCCAGGCTGTAGGTGCCGGCGCTGTCGACATTGTAGAGCTGCATCAGGATCGTGGTGCCGTTCTGGTTCCCCTGGATCTGGATGAGCCCGAAGTTCCCGACTGACGCGGTTCGTCCGGTGGGGCCGGCAGTCCAGGACTGGCCATCAAGCACGGCGGTCATGTGGCTGGAGCCGCCACCCCCGCCGCCCCCGCCCCCGCCCCCGCCTCCACCACCGCCACCGCCACCGCCTCCGCCTCCGCCTCCCCCACTCGGACCGGTCGACCCGCCACAGGCCAGCCCCACCACGATCCCACTGCCGATCAACAGCTTCGCGATCCCACGACCCATGGCCCCGGCTCCGGTTGATGTTCCCCTCGCTGTGCGCAGGCCGGTCTCCAAAACCGTCATCCGCGCCCCGGCACCCGGGGGGCGCCGGGTTCCGACTGGCCAGATCGGGGTTCCGGGGTACCTTGGGGCATCAATGAGGGGGGCGCGCGTGAGCATGGCGGGGCAGACGGCGGATCGGGACGGAATGGACCGGCTCTTCGGCCTGGCGTACGAGGAGCTCCGGCGCCTCGCGGCGGTGGTCCGCCGCGGCGATCCCGGGCTGACTCTCACCCCCACCGCGCTGGTCAACGAGGCCTGGCTCAAGCTCTCCGCCTCTCCCGAGCTCGGCCAGCTGCCGCGGATCCAGTTCAAGCGGATCGCCGCCCACGCCATGCGCCAGGTTCTGGTGGAGGCGGCCCGGCGCCGCACCGCGGAGAAGCGCGGCGGCGGCCGGGAGCTGGTCACCTTTGATGAGGCCCTGGACCACCCCGCCGCCGCGCCGGAGGAGCTGCTGCTGCTGCATGACGCCCTCGACGCCCTCGCCGCCGTGAATCCCCGGCAGGCCCTGATGGTGGAGAGCCGGTTCTTCGGCGGGCTCGAGATCCCCGAGATCGCCGAGCTGCTGGGGGTCTCCGAGGCGACGGTGCTCCGCGACTGGCGCGCGGCCCGCGCCTGGCTGGCCCACGAGCTGCGCCAGCCCTCCTAGTCCCCTTCCGATGAACCGCGCCCGCTGGGACCTGCTCCAGTCGCTTTTTCACGAGGCCGTCGCGCTTCCGCCCGAGGCACGCGCCGCGTTCGTGGAGCGCGTGGCGGGCGACGATCCCGAGCTGGTCGCGGACCTGGCGGGGATGCTCGCGCAGGACGCGCGGGACGGGTCGCTGCTGGACCAGGGGCTCGGCGCCGCGGCGCACGCCACCGTCGGCCGGCTGGACGAGGCCACCCTGGTGCGCCAGGTCTTCGGCCCCTACCGGCTGATCCGCATCCTCGGGGAAGGCGGCATGGGGGTGGTCTACCTCGCGGACCGGGCCGACCTCGGCAGCCAGGCGGCGATCAAGATCCTCCCCGACGCCTGGCTCTCCCCCGCGCGCCGGGACCGGTTCGTGGCCGAGCAGCGGACGCTGGCGCAGCTCAACGATCCCGGCATCGCGCGGCTGTACGACGCCGACACCCTCCCCGACGGCACCCCCTGGTTCGCCATGGAGTACGTGGACGGGCTGCCGCTCACCGAGTACTGCCGGCAGCGGCGCTGCGGAATCCCGGAGCGGCTGCGGCTGTTCCGCACCGTGTGTGAGGCGGTGCAGCATGCCCACCAGCACGCGGTGATCCACCGCGACCTCAAGCCCTCGAACATCCTGGTCCGCGCCGACGGGGTGGTGAAGCTGCTCGACTTCGGCATCGCCAAGCAGCTCGAGAGCGTGGACCTCCCCGCGGACCAGACCCGTACCGGTCTCCGGGCGCTCACCCCCGCCTACGCCTCGCCCGAACAGCTCCGCGGCGAGCGGGTGGGGGTGCACAGCGACGTCTACTCCCTCGGCGTGGTCCTGTACGAGTTGCTCGCGCTCGGGCTCCCTTACGACCTGCTCGGCCGCACGCCGGAGGAAGCCGCGGCGCTGCTGGCCGAGCGGGAGCCCACCCGGCCTTCGCTGGCCGCCCGCGCCCGCCAGGCCGAGGCGGGGGAGTTGTGGCAGCCACTGGGGAGCGGCGCCGGGGCCGACCTCGACGTGCTCTGCCTGACCGCGATGCACCGGGACCCCGCCCGTCGCTACCGCACGGTGGGCACGCTGATCCGGGAGATTGACCGCTATCTCGCCGGGGAGCCGCTCGAGGCCCGGCCCGACACCGTCGGGTACCGGCTGGGGAAATTCGTGCAGCGGCATCGTACCGGGGTGGTCGCCGGCGTGACCGGCGCGGCGCTGGCGCTCTCGCTGGTGGTGTTCTACACGGTACGCCTGACCACCGCGCGCAATACGGCCGAGGCCCAGGCGGCCCGCACCGAGCGCATCCAGCGTTTCATGTTCAATCTTTTCCAGGGAGGCGAGGAGGCAGTGGCGCCGGCGGACAGTCTCCGTGTCGTCACGCTGCTCGAGGGCGGGGTGCGCGAGGCCGCCGCCCTCGACCGCGAACCCGCGATCCAGGAGGAGCTGTACCAGACCCTTGGCACCCTGTTCCAGCGGCTCGGGAAGCTGGAGCGGGCCGATACCCTGCTGGAACGGGCCCTCGCGGCGCGGACCGCCCGGTTACCTCCCGGCGATCCGGACATCGCCCGCAGCCTGGTGGCGCTGGGCCGGCTGCGGGTGGACGAGGCGCGGCTCGAGGAGGCGGACACCCTGATCCGGCGCGGGCTCACGCTGGTACGCGCGGCGTTGCCCCCGTCCCATCCCGCCGTCGCGGAAGCCTCCGTGGCCATGGGACAGATGCTGCAGAAGCGCGGCAACTACGAGGAGGCGATCGCCCTGCTCGACACCCTGGTCCGGGTGGACACGACCGGCCCGGCCCGGAGCCCGGACTTCTCCGCCCACCTGCGGGAGCTGGCCAACGCGCACTTCTACGCCGGCCACTACCCCGCCGCCGATTCGCTCGGGCGGCGGGTGCTGGCCCTCGACACCGAGCGCTATGGGCCGGCCCACCCCTCGGTGGCCTCCGACCTGGCGAGCCTCGGGGAGATCGAGTTGATGCTGGGCCGCTACCCCGATGCCGAGGCCTGGTACCGGCAGGCGCTGGAGATCACCCGCGGCTGGTACGGGGAGAACCACCCCGAGACCGCGGCCAACCTCACCCGTGTGGGCCGCGCCCTCATGTACCAGAAGAAGCTTCCGGCCGCGACCGCCGCCCTGGAGCAGGCGCTCGCGATCCAGGAACGGGTATTCGGCCCGGTTCATCCTCAGACGGCGGAAGCGGTGAACGAATTGGGCAACGTGGCCTGGGAGCTGGATCGCTACGAGGAGGCGGAGGCCCGGTACCGCCAGGTGGTGGACATCTATCGCGCCACCTTTGGCGACCGGCATCAGTTCACCGCCGTGGCGCTGTCCAACCTTGCCAGCGTCCTCTCCGAGCGGAAACAGTACCGCCAGGCCGAGGAGCTCTACCGTCAGGCCATCGCGATCTACGGGCAGGTGCTCTCCCCGGACCACGTGAACACCGGCATTGGCCACATCAAGCTGGGGCGGACCCTCCTCCGCCAGCGACGCTACCTCGAGGCCACCGTCGAGAGCCGCCGCGGCTACGACATCCTCATCGGCCAGACCGACCAGTCCACCAGCTTCATCCGTGCCGCCCGCCGGGACCTCGCCGCCGCCTTCGACTCCCTCGACCGCCCGGAGCAGTCGGCGCGGTTCCACAGTGAACTGGGGGACACCGTGGCCGCGACCCGCACCGCCGCACCCTGACCGAATCCCGGTGTAGTCCCCCCGTCGGCACGTCATCATTTCTCCCTCCTGGCCGATCTCGCGCCAGCCTCCTCCTTTCGAGCTAGCCCCCCGCCCAGCAAGCCCAATACGTTGCAGACGTTGCAGAATTGTTAGCACGCGGTAACGGCTGGAACCATCCGCGCCGCTCGTGCGTCTTACCACCCGAGATCGCGCGCGTGGTCTGCTGGATGGCTGGCTCCAGACCCGCGCGCTGCAACGTCCTGCAACGTGCTGGTGACCGTGCCGATGAAGAAGTACCTGCGCCTGTGCCTCGCTAGCCCGCTCCTCCTGCTGTTGACGCTGGCTGCGGGTGCGGCCCCGCTGGCGGCGGGTACCCAGGTCGTCCGGGTGGCCACCACGCCGGCCTTTCCGGTGGGCCGCATCGTGGAGCGGGTGACCAGCCGGGCCAACCCCCGCCAGAGCTACGCGGTCTACCTCCCGGCCGGCTATCGCGAGGATCGGGAGTGGCCGCTGCTGGTGCTGCTCGATCCCCGGGGGCGGGCCCTCCTGCCGCTGGAACGGGTGCAGGCGGTCGCGGACCGGCTGGGGTACATGGTCGTGAGCTCGTACAACTCGCGCAGTGACGAGGCGGTGGACCCCAACGCCGACGTGATCAACGCCATCCTGGACGACGCCGACCGGATGCTCGCGCTCGATCCCCGGCGCATTTACCTCGTGGGGCAGTCGGGGACCGCACGGGTGAGCTGGCTCTTTGCCGCCGGACTCCCGGGGAACGTCGCCGGGGTGATCGGGATTGGCGCGGGGTTCCCGGGAGACCACCGTCCCCGGGCCCGCGCGCCGGGGGAGCAGCGCGGGCTGGCTTTCTTCGGTGCCGCCGGCACCGACGACTACAACTTTGATGAGATGTGGTCCCTCGACGCCACGCTCGACAGCCTCAACCTGCCGCACCGGATCACCTGGTTCGATGGGCCGCACACCTGGCCACCGGCCCCGGTGCTCACCGAGGCGGTGGAGTGGATGGAGCTGCAGGCAATGAAGTCGGGACTCAAGCCGGTGGATGCGGCCTGGGTCGCGTCCCTGCTCCAGCGGCGCCTGGCCGCGGCCGAGGCCCTGGAGCGGGCGGGGGATGACTACCTGGCCTGGCGTCGGTATCGCGAGATCGCCCTGGACTTCCGGGGCATGGGGGACCCATCCGGCGCCAGCGCCGCCGCACGCCGGCTGGAGCAGGAGGATGCGGTCCGTCAGATGGACCGGCACCTCGAGTCCCTGGTCCGGAAGCAGGATGCCTTCTACGACCGGCTGGGCGCGCTGCTCGGCGACTTCCGGGGCGCGAAGCCGCCGACGCTGGCGCAGGCCCTGGCGCGGCTCGACCTCGACGCGCTCCAGCGCCGGGCGGCGAACCCCGGCGACTCCATGGCCGCGCACGCCGCGGAGCGAAGCCTCGAGCAGCTGTGGGTCTACACCTCGTTCTACGAGCCGCGGGACTACCTGGCGCGGGGCGACGCCACCCGCGCCCTCGCGGTCCTGGACATCGCCGACCGGGTGCGGCCCGGCCACCCGGACGTCTGCTACTTCCGGGCCCAGGCGCTCTCCCGCCTGGGGCGGAAGGGGGAGGCGCTCACCGCCGTCGAATGCGCCGCCTGGGGCGGGATGCCGCCGGAACAACTGGAGCAGGACCCGGCGCTGGCCTCCCTGCTGGCGGACGCCGGGTATCGCTTCCTGCTCGTGCTGTCCGCCCGACCGGGGGTTGCCTTCGCGCAGTAGCGGCGCCGGAACGCGGACGCCCCCGCCGGCGGGGCCGGCGGGGGCGTCGTCGTGTCTGGGATGGGCCTGCGAGGAGTTGAACCTCGGACCTCACGCTTATCAGGCGTGCGCTCTAACCACCTGAGCTACAGGCCCGAAGGGCCCCAACGGCTGGCGGGGCCCCGAACGGGCAGGGAGAATAGCCAGCAGGCAGGCGGGGCGCAACCGCGCCCCGGCTACCGCCGCCGGGACCCGCCTTCCTCTTCGTCACCTTCCTCATCGAAGGAGACGTCGTCCAGGTCCTCGTCCTCGAGGTCGTCGTCGTCGAGATCCTCCTCGTCGAGATCGCCGTCCTCCTCGAGATCGTCATCCTCGTCCTCGTCATCGAACGAGAACGCTTCCTCGTCATCATCGAAGTCATCGTCGTCCCGGCGGCGACGCATGTCCAGCGCCTCGACCGACGCTTCCCACGGCAGCATGACTCCTCCGGCAGGTGCAGGGTTATGACGCGTCGGCCCGCGCTGCGGCCCGCGCGATCTTCTTCCGCTCGGTGGCCGCCAGCGCGCGTTTCCGAAGCCGGATGGACTTCGGGGTGACCTCGATCAGTTCGTCTTCCTCGATGTACTCGAGGGCGTACTCCAGCGTGATCTGCCGCGGCGGCTCGAGCTGGATGTTCTCGTCCGACGCGGTGGTCCGCATGTTGGTCAGCTTCTTTTCCTTCGAGACGTTCACGTCCATGTCCTCCGGACGGGAATTCTCGCCGCAGATCATCCCCTCGTACACTTCCTCGCCCGGGGCGATGAACATCTGCGCCCGCTCCTGCAGGTTGAAGAGGGCAAACCCCACCGCCTCCCCGACCCGGTCCGCCACCAGCACCCCGTTCTTCCGGCCGGCCAGCGGCCCGGCCCACGGCCCGTACTCCAGGAACCGGTGGTGCAGGATCCCGGTGCCCCGGGTGTCGGTCAGGAATTCCGAGCGGTAGCCGAAGAGGCCCCGGGCCGGGATCCGGAAGTTCATACGGACCATCCCCTGCCCCGGGTTCTTCATTTCCAGCAACTCCGCCCGGCGGGGGCCCAGCTTCTCGATGACCGTGCCGATGTAGGCCTCGGGCACGTCGATCATCAGCTCCTCGTACGGCTCCAGCCGCGCCCCGTCCTTGCCCACCTTGGTGATGACCCGGGGCCGGGAGACCTGGAACTCAAATCCCTCGCGCCGCATCGTCTCCATCAGGATGCCGAGGTGCAGCTCGCCCCGGCCGGAAACCTGCCAGGTGTCGGGGCTGTCGGTGTCATCCACCCGCAGCGCCACGTTGCGTTCCAGCTCCCGATAGAGCCGGTCCCGCACCTGCCGGCTGGTGACGAACTTCCCCTCCCGGCCGGCGAAGGGGGCGTTGTTCACGATGAAGTCCACCGACAGCGTCGGCTCCTCCACCGCGATCCCTTCCAGCCGCTCCGGATGCTCCGCCGCGGTGATCGTCCGGCCGATCTCGATCCCTTCGACGCCGGCGATCACCACGATGTCCCCGGCGCCGACCTCCTCGGTATCCACCTTGTTGAGGCCGTCGAAGGTCATCAGCTTGGTGATCCGGGCCCGCTGGGCCCCCTCGGTGACCAGGCCGGGCTCTCCCATGGGGAGCAGCGCCACCTCCTGCCCCACCCGCACCCGCCCCCGCTCGATCCGCCCGATCCCCATCCGGCCCACGAAGGTGGAGAAGTCCAGGGTGGAGATCAGCATCTGGAACGGACCGTCGGCGTCGCCGGTCGGCGCCGGCACCCGCTCCAGGATGGCCTCGAACAGCGGGGTCAGGTCGGTGCCCGGCTGGTCCAGGTCCAGCGTGGCGGTGCCCGCCCGGCTCGAGGTATAGAGGAACGCGGCGTCCAGCTGCTCGTGGGTCGCCTCGAGATCGATGAACAGTCCCAGCACTTCGTCGTGCACCCGCAGCGGCTCCGCGTCCGACCGGTCGATCTTGTTGATCGCCACGATCGGCTGGTGCCCCAGCGCCAGCGCCTTCCGGGTGACGAACCGGGTCTGGGGCATCGGCCCCTCGGCGGCGTCCACCAGGATGAGGACCCCATCCACCATGCGCAGGATCCGCTCCACCTCGCCGCCGAAATCGGCGTGGCCGGGCGTGTCCACGATGTTGATCTTGGTGTCGCCCCAGCGCACCGCCGTGTTCTTGGCGAGGATCGTGATGCCCCGCTCCCGCTCCAGCGGGTTCGAGTCCATCACACGCTCTTCCACGTGCTGGTTGGCCCGGAAGGCCCCCGCCTGCCGCAGCATCTGGTCTACCAGGGTGGTCTTCCCATGGTCGACGTGCGCGATAATGGCGATGTTGCGAATCTGCTGGTTCTGGGCCATCCCGACCTGTCCCACCGACGGTACCGCGTTGCGCGCCGACCACCGGCGCACTCCCGGCTCGGCGCGCGCGCCGTCCGGATTCCGCGCGGCATATATAGGCAGGGTATGGGGGCCGGGCAAGGGCGGTGAGGGGACGCCTGTTTCACGGCCGTGGACGGGTGCCGGAAGCCTCGATCCCCGGGCGGTGCCGGGGGGTGACCTAGTGCCGGTGGCCGGCGTGACCGGCGTGGGCGGGGGCGGTCTCCGGGCCCGGCTCCAGGCAGCCCTCGCAGGTCTCGAGCTGGATGGTCACATGCCCGATGCCGAGCTCCGCCACGGCCGCCCGGACGCCGTCCAGCACCGCCGGATGACGGGCGAGGTCCGGCACCAGGGCGTGCCCGCTCATGGCCACCATGCCGCTGGTCACCGTCCAGACGTGGAGGTCGTGCACCGCGGTCACGCCGGGCACCCGCCGCATGCGCGCCTCGACGTCGGCCAGCGCGATATGCCCCGGCACCGCCTCGAGCAGCACGTCCACACTTTCCCGCACCAGGCGCCAGCCCCCGACCAGGATGAGCAGGGAGAGCACCACCGAGATGATCGGGTCGGCCAGGGTCCACCCCGTGGCCAGCACGATGCCGGCAGCCGCCACCGCGCCCACCGAGCCGAGCAGGTCCCCGAGGACGTGCAGGTACGCGCCGCGGGTGTTGAGGTGGTCATGGTGATGACCGTGGAGCAGCAGCAGCGAGACGCCATTCACCACCAGTCCCGCGAGGGCCACCGCGAGGAACAGGCCGCCCTGGATCGGCGCCGGCTCCCGGATCCGGGCCACCGCCTCCGCCACGATCAGTGCCGCGATGCCGAACAGGACCGCGCCGTTCACCAGCGCGGCGAGGATCTCCCACCGCACGTAGCCGTAGGTCTTGGTCAGGCTCGCCGGCCGGCGCGCGATCCAGGCCGTGACCAGCGTGAGTCCGAGCGCCCCGACATCGGTGAGCATGTGGCCCGCGTCGGCCAGCAGCGCCAGTGAGCCGGAGAGCCAGCCGCCGACCGCCTCCACCACCATGAACAGCGCGGTGAGCCCGAAGACCCAGGCCAGCCGCCCCATGGGCGGGGCGGCGTTCCGTCGCTCGAGGTGGATGCAGGGGGGGCTGGCCATGCCGGGCTATTCCACGCGGACCCGGACTGCGTCGGCGTGGCCGTAGAGCCCCTCCGCCTCCGCCAGCGCGATGATCCGGCTGGCGTCGTTGAGCAGCCGGTCCCGGGTGTAGTAGATGAGGCTCTGCCGCCGCACGAAATCGTAGACGCCGAGGGGGGAGGCGTGGCGCGCGGTGCCGCCGGTGGGCAGCACGTGGCTCGGACCGGCCAGGTAGTCGCCCACCGGCTCGGGGGTATTGTCGCCGAGGAAAATGGCGCCGGCGTGCCGGATCCCCTCCGCCACCCGCTCCGGATCCCGGGTGACGATTTCGAGGTGCTCGGGCGCCCGCAGGTTGGCCACCGTCACCGCGTCGGCCAGGGTGGGAACCCAGATGACCAGCCCGTTCCGGGCGAGCGACGCCCGCGCCACGTCGGCCCGGGGGTTCTTCGCCAGGAGGCGCTCCAGCGCCGCCGGGAGCCGGTCGGCCAGCTGCATGTCGGTGGTGACGCACCAGGCGGAGGCGTCCTCGTCATGTTCCGCCTGGGCGATCAGGTCCGCCGCGATCCGCTCCGGGCGCGCGGTCGAGTCGGCGATGATCAGGATCTCGGTCGGGCCGGCGATCATGTCGATCCCGACCGGACCCGCCACCTGCCGCTTGGCCTCCGCCACCCACTTGTTCCCCGGTCCGACAATCTTGTCCACCCGCGGCACGGTGGCGGTGCCGAAGGCCAGCGCGCCCACCGCCTGCGCCCCGCCGATCCGGTACAGCCGGCTCACCCCCGCCAGCTGGCAGGCGGCGAGCACTGCGTCGGTCACCCCCTGCGGCGGGGTGACCGCGATGATCTGCTCGACGCCAGCCACCACGGCCGGCACGGCGTTCATGATCACGCTGGAGGGATACGCCGCCTTCCCGCCGGGCACATAGAGCCCCACCCGCTCCAGCGGCATCACCCGCATGCCGAGGATGCTGCCGTCCTCCTGCAGCAGGGTGAATCCCGGGTCCCGCTGCCGCCGGTGGTACTCCCGCACCCGCTGGACGGCGGTCTCCAGCGCCTCCCGGACGTCGTGCTCGATCCGGTCCAGCGCCGCTTCCCATTCGCCCCGCGGCAGTTCCCATTCCTCGGGAGGAAGGTCCACCCCGTCCAGGGTTCTGGTCCAGTGCCGGACGGCCTCGTCGCCCCGCGCGGCAACATCCGCCAGGATGGCGGCGACGCCGTCCCGGGTGGGGGCGTCGGTCATCGAGGGCTTGGGCAGGAATGGATCGAGCAGGTGGAACGGCGGCACGGCAATCTGGCGAATCATGCGCTGCCCTCGCGGGCCGGGAGAGAGGACGCTAGTGTTACGGCCTATGGAGCCGTCCGAAAGTAGCAGTATTGCCCTCAGACTGTTGGCCGTGCTGGGCCTGGTGCTCCTCAACGCCTTCTTCGTGGCGGCGGAGTTCGCCCTGGTCGGCGCCCGGCGCACCCGGCTGGAGGAGATGGCCCAGCGGGGCGACAAGAAGGCGGTCCTGGCCCAGCGGGCCCAAAAATCGCTCGATCGCTATATCTCCGCCACCCAGCTGGGCATCACCCTGACCTCGCTCGGCCTGGGCTGGATCGGCGAGCCCGCCCTCTCCGGAATCATCCAGGGCGGGCTGGTCTGGCTCCCGGGGAACCTGGAGATCATCGCCAGCCACGCGCTCGCGATCGCGCTCGCCTTCACCATCATCACCGTGCTCCACATCATCCTCGGCGAGCTGGTGCCCAAGGCGCTGGCGCTGCTCTATCCCGAGCGGGTGAGCGCCTGGGTGGCCGGCCCGCTCATCGGCTTCGCCTGGGTGATGGCGCTTCCCATCGCGATGCTCAATGGCACCGCCAACCGCCTGCTGCGCCTGATGAAGATCGACCGGCCGGGCGAGCACGAGCGGCTGCACTCGCCGGAGGAGATCCGGATGCTGGTGGAGCAGAGCGAGGAAGGGGGCAGCCTGGGCACCGAGGACGCCCGCCTGCTCGAGGGGGTCTTCGAGTTCTCGGAGAAGACCGCGCAGGAAGTGATGACGCCGCGGACCCAGATGGTGGCGCTGGAGCGGGACCTGACGGTCGAGTCCGCCGCCGACGTGGTGGCCGAGGCGCGCCGCTCCCGCTATCCCGTCCTGGGAGAATCGCTGGACGACATCGTCGGCGTGGTGCATGCCAAGGACATCCTCACGGCGGTCCGTCAGCGGCCGGGGGCGCTCATCGGGACCGTGATGCGGCCGCCGCTCTTCGTCCCGGGGACCCGCGAGGTGGAGGATGTGCTGGCCGACATGAAGCGGCTCAAGGTGCACCTCGCCCTGGTGCTTGACGAGTACGGCGGCACCGCCGGCCTGGTGACGATGGAGGACCTGCTCGAGGAGATCGTGGGGGACATCTTCGACGAGTACGACCGGCAGGACCGTCCCAAGCCCTCCCCGGAGGGGGCGCCGCTGCTCGATGGCAGCCTCTCCATCTCCGACTTCAACACCGAGCACGACCTGCAGCTCGACGACACCGACTACACCACCCTCGGCGGGTATCTCTTCGGGCAGCTCGGCCGCCTGCCGCGGCCCGGGGACCGGGTGACCGTGGGCCGGGACGCCTTCGAGATCGTCGAGATGGAGGGCCGCCGCGTGAAGACGGTGCGCTACCTGGTCGGCGCCGGCGTCGTGGCGCCGAAGACCGGTGAAGTCCCCTCGGTCGTGATCCCTCCGCCGGCGCGTTAGCCTCGGCAGCCTGCCCGCCCTCGCCATGACTCGCCCCATCGCCCTCATTCCTCCCGGCGCCATCGACCTTACCGGGCCCGCCGCCGGTAGCCGCCGCCGGCTACAGCGGGGCGCCCTCGACCTGCTGGAACGGCACGGCTACCAGGAGCTCCTGCCGCCCACCTTCGAGTACGAGGAGGTGTTCCTGCGGGCCGGGGGCCCGGGAGTGGCGGAGCGGCTGCTCCGCTTTGGCGACCGCGACGGCCGGATCCTGGCCCTGCGGTACGACTTCACCGCCAGCCTGGCCCGGGTGGCCGCCACCACCCTGCGCGGCAGCGCGCTTCCCCTCCGGCTGTCCTACAGCGGGAAGGTGTTCCGCCAGGAGCCGGAGCGCGGCGGCCGCCCGCGGGAAACGCTGCAGGCCGGCGCCGAGCTGCTGGGGCAGGGCGGCCTCGCGGCGGACATCGAGATCGTCCGCCTGACGCTGGACCTGGCGCGTGCCCTCGGGCTCCGGGACTACCAGCTCAACCTCGGCCATGTGGGCGTGCTGGCGCCCGGACTCTCCGCGCTGACGCCCGAGGACCGGGCCGACGTCCGGCGCTGGATCGATCGCAAGGATCGCGGCAACCTCACCCGCGCGCTCGCCGGCCGGCCGGCGGAGGCCGCCCGGCTGGCGGAGCTGGCCTTCGTGATCGGCCGGCGCCCCGCGCTGGAGCAGGTCCGCGCCCTGGCGGGCGCCGCCGTGCGCGAGGGCCTGGAGCACCTGCTACAGCTCGATGCCGCGCTGACCCCGGCGGAACGGGAGCATGTGGTGTACGACCTGGGGGAAGTTCGCGGCCTCGAGTACTACACCGGGATCCAGTTCGAGCTGTTCATCGCCGGGGCGGGACGGGCGGTGGGCGCGGGCGGCCGCTACGATGAACTGATGGGCCGGTTCGGGACGCCGATGCCGGCGGTGGGGGTGTCGCTCGACCTGGACGGCATCGCCGAGGCGGCGGCCACGTGAGCGGGCCGCTGCGGATCGCCCTGGCCAAGGGCCGGCTCTACCAGCCGGCGGTGGCGCGCTTCGCCGAGGCGGGGATCGTGATCGACCCCGAACCGGGGCGCCGCCTCCTCATCCCCTCCAGCGACCCCGCCGTCGAGTTCCTGGTGGTGAAGCCTGCGGACGTCGCGGTCTACGTGGAGAGCGGCGCCGCGGATCTCGGCGTGACCGGCACCGACGTGCTGCGGGAATCCGAGGCCGATGTCCTCGAGCCGCTCGAACTCGGGTTCGGTGCCTGCCGCCTGGTGGTGGCGTCGCCGGCCGCGCAGCCGTTCCCGGCGCTCCCCGGCGGCAAGACCGCCCGGGTCGCCACCAAGTATCCCAACCTGGCCTGGCAGCACTTTGCCCGCGGGGGGCGCCCGGTCGAGATCATCGCGGTCCACGGGTCGGTCGAAGTGGCGCCGCTGCTCGGCCTGGCGCACTGGATCGTGGACCTGGTGGACACCGGCAACACGCTGCGCGCCAACGGGCTCACCGAGCGGGAGACGATTCTGCGGGTGGGGGCGGTGCTGGTGGCCAACCGCGCCAGCCAGAAGCTCAAGCTGGAGCAGCACCTGCGACTGATGGCCAAGCTGGGCTAGGGCCGGAACTCCCAGCGGGACAGCACCGCCCCGCTCCGCTCCTCCCGGAAGACACGCCGGCCGCCGGTCGCGATGAGCGCGCTGTCCACCAGGTCCGGCGCCCCGGGAATGAACGAGGACATGACCACCCACGCCTCCGGTCCGCCGGCCGCCTTGAGCCGGCGGGCCTCGTTCTCCGCCCAGCCCGTGTCCGGCTGCAGTGCATTCACGCCGTTCGAGTCGGGCCCCGTCCCGGTCGGCACGCCGATCAGTTCCCGCCAGTCCGCGTAGCCGAAGATCAGGTCATCACCCTCATCCACCACCGGCCGCCTCCGGCTCGCGGCGTGCCGGAACGCGCCGCCGGTGGAACTCACCAGGGCGCTGCGCCCATGTACCCGAGCGAGGTCGGGGGCACGCCAGTCCGTGGTGTAGAACACCCACGCGGGGACCGAGCGGCCGAAGACGTAGATCGCCGCGCCGGGCTGGTGCTCCGCGCGCACCCGCGCGATGAGCGGCGCGAGCGCCTCCCGCTCATAGGGCTCCAGCAGCATCCTCGCGGCATCCAGCCCGGGCAGGAAGGCGAGCGCCGCGGCGCCGACCGCGAGCCACGCCACCGGCCAGCGCCGGCCGAGCCACTCCGCGATGGCGCCGGTGCCGGCGGCCAGCGCCAGGATCAACCCCGGCAGCGCGAACAGCAGCAGCCGCGGCGCGGCCGGATAGGCCTGCACCGACGACGCGAGGAGGGCCAGCGCGAGCGGCAGGAACAGGAGCGCCAGGAGCGCGGGGCCGTGCCGTCGCGCCAGCGTGATCACGCCGGCGAGCATCGGGAGCAAGAGCCCGTAGGCCACCAGCACCCGCCAACCGCCGCCGCTGGCCAGGAACCACTGCTGCAGAGAGAGGGTCAGGGCCGTGTCGGCCTTGGCTAGGAGCCCCGGAAGGGCCGGGCTGAGGAAGAACGGCAGCCAGAAGCGCTGCATGTACATGCTGTCCGACGCGGCTCGATAGACCAGCAGGTATTCCGTCCCGAAGGCCACCCCCCAGATGAGCGCCATCGCGGCGAACCACCCCCAGGCCCCGGGGGCCCGCCGCACGCCGGGCATGAGCACCAGCGCCAGCCCCGCCGCCGCCAGCACAAACGGCGCGGGTGAACTGGCCAGCGCGACCCAGGTGCCGGTCAGGAGCAGCGCGACCCATCGGCCCCGGGCCTCGGGCCGCTCACCGAGCCGCAGCGCCAGCAGGGTCAGCAGCGCCAGCCAGAGCGCGTCCACCCCGTAGGGCTTCACCTCGTTGGCGTAGTAGATGAGCATCGGCGAGAGCGCCGCGAACAGCACCGCCACCGCCGCCGGCCAGGGCGGGAGCACCCGCCGCGCGACGAACACGACCACCACCAGCAGCGCCAGCCCGGCGAGGAAGGGCGCCAGGCGGAGCACTCGCTCGTCGGTGCCGAACAGGTTGGCGCAGAGCTTCACCACCCAGAGGAAGGGGACCGGGGCCGTCTGGTCGCTCTCGAGCGGCGCGAGCAGCTCCCCGAAACGCCGGCCCAGGATGTTGTTGAGCAGCATGGCCTCATCCAGCCAGACGGGGCGGCCATGGAGGTACTGCCGGAAGCGGAGGAACGCGCCCAGTCCGGCCGCCACCCACTGCGCGGTGCGGGCGTGACGCTCGGGGACCGCCAGGGTCACGCCGGCACCTTCCGGTGCACCCGCGCGAGATGCGCTGCCAGCTCCAGCGCCTGGCGCATACTGGCGGGATCGGCCGCGCCGCGGCCGGCGATATCAAACGCGGTGCCGTGATCGGGAGAGGTGCGGGGGAACGGGAGGCCCAGGGTGATGTTTACCCCGCGGCCGAACGCGGCCACCTTGATGGCGGTCATCCCGACATCGTGGTACGGGGCGAGCACGGCGTCGAACTCCCCCCGCATGGCGCGGACGAAGACTGTATCCGCGGGAAGGGGACCGGTGGCCTGCAGCGCGGCGACTGCCGGGGCCAGGATGCGCGCCTCCTCATCCCCGAAGAGGCCCCCCTCCCCGGCGTGCGGATTGAGGGCGCAGACCGCCAGTCGCGGCGCCGCGATGCCCCACCAGCGGCGGAGCCCGTCGGCGGTGACTCGCCCGGCGCGGATGATCTTGTCGGTGGTGAGCAGCTGGGGGACGGCGCGGAGCGGGACGTGGGTCGTCACCAGCACCACCCGGAGCCGGTCGGCGGCGAGCATCATCGCCACGTCCACGTCGCCGGCCAGGTGGGCCAGCCATTCGGTGTGCCCCGGCCAGTTGAAGCCGGCGAGGTTGATTGCCTGCTTGTTGAGGGGCGCGGTCACGATGCCGTCCACCTCACCGGCCAACGCCAGCCGCGCCGCCAGCTCCACGCCGAGACCGGCGATCCGCCCGGCGCGAGCCGCGCGGGACGGTCCGGCCCGGGTCGATTCGCCGGCATCGCCCGACCCCTCCCCCCAGGTGCCCACCACGAGGCGTCGCGCGGCGGGAATGGCCGCCACCTGATCCTCGGCGCCGATCGCGATGATCTCGGCATCGAGGGGCTCGGCCAGGGCGCGCGCGGTGATTTCCGGACCGATGCCGCGGGGGTCACCGAGCGTCACGGCGAGGCGGGGCGGGGGCGACATGCGCCCATAATAGCACGAAAGGGGCGGAGCAGAAGCTCCGCCCCCGGGCCGCGCCGCGCGTCGCGCCGCTACAGCCGGATGTCCACGTAGGTCGAGCGGCGCAGCCGGTCGATGTAGCGCCGGGTGGCGAGCTCGTCGCTCAGCCGCTTGCGGATCTGGTCCTTCACGTCCTCGTAGCGGATGGCGCCCTCGCCCCGCCGGCCGGTCACCTGCAGCACCACGTGCTTCCGGCGGACTCCCTGATCCTTCCGGATGTCGAAGACCGGCACCACGGCGCCGCTGTCCGCGTCGCCGATCCCTTCCTTGTACTCAGGCGGCAGCTGGTTGAGCGGCACGTCGTCGGCCTCGCGCTCCTCCGCCGCGTCGTGGTACAACCGGGCCAGGGAGTCGAACGGCGCCCCGGCACGCAGCGCCTCGGCCACGCGGCTCGCCAGCGCCAGCGCGCTGTCGGCGTCGGCGGCACCCACGTCCGGCATCAGCAGGACGTGCCGGGCATTGATCTCCGCCGGCTGCACCCGCTGCACCTGGATGATGTGGAACCCGAACGCCGTCTCCACCGGATCGCTGATCACCCCCGGGCGGAGCCGGAACGCGACCCCCTCGAACTCGGGGACCATCTGGCCCCGGCGGAACCAGCCCAGGTCGCCGCCCTGGTCCCGGCTCGCCGGATCCTGGGAAAAGCGACGCGCCGCGGTCGCGAAGTCCGCGCCGTTCCGCAGCTCGGTCACGATGGAATCCGCCTGGGCCCGGGACCGCGCCCGCGCCGAGTCCGAGGCCTTCGGACCGATCACGATGTTGCGGAAGGACAGCGTGGCCGGCCGCTGGGGCAGCTGCTCCTTGAACTGGTCGAAGTAGGTCCGCATTTCGGCTTCGGTGGGCTGGACCGGTTTGAGCTTGTCCTCGCCCTTGAGCTTCTCCATCAGGCGCTGGCGGTAGGCCTGCTTCCGCTGGTTGTCGCTGAGGTAGCGGCGGAATTCCTCCGGCGTCTGGAAACCGGAGCCGGTGAGCTCCCGCCGGAAGTCCACCTCGCTCTGGAAGCGCTGCCGCACGTTTCGGTACTGCTGGTCCACGCCGTCGGCGACCTCCTGGTCGGTCACCTTGATGGTGGTGTCCCGCTGGGCCACCTGCAATAGCACTTCGGCATCCACGAGGTCGGAGATCACCTGCCGGCACAAGGCCTGGAACGCGGGCAGGTTGTCCGGGACCCGCCCCTGCTGGGCCCGCTGGGTGAAGATCTCCTCCTCCACCTGCGACGCGAGGATCGCGGCGTCACCGACCACCGCCACCACCCGGTCCACCACGAAGGCGGTGGTGTCGCAGCGGAAGGCGGGCGCCGGAGCGGTCGGCGCCTGGGCGCCAAGCGCCGCCGGCAGGGCGGCCAGTCCGATCCAGAGTCGCGCGGGGCGCATGGTCACTGCCCCCCGGGGGCGGGCGCCCCGCCGATCGGCCGGCCGAGGGAGTCGACCCGGACCTTGAGCGCCTGAGCCCGCTCCACGGCGGCCGCCACCCCGCGCCGATCCACGTGGTACTCGCCATCGCGGCGCAGCACGAAGCTCACCGGCCCCGGGACCGGTCGCGGCCGGCCGCTGCCGGTGGCGACCCGGTCCCAGAAGGTGGCCACCTTGAGGGCGGCGACCTTGCCCCGCTCCTCCTTGCTGACCGCGGCATCGGTGATGTCGCCGCCATACAGGTCAAGCGAGAGCCGCAGGGTGTCGACGAGTTGGCGGTACCGCTGGTTCAGGCTGGCCCACTCGACGCTGTCCACCTGAATGCCCGCCGAATCGGCTTGTGCCAGCAGCAACTGGTTCTGGGCCAGCAGCTTCACGAACTGGGTGAGTCCGCTGTCCGGCCGGGTGGGCAGGTCGGCGGCCCATTGAGGCCCGAGGGCGGTGACCCAGCGGATCAGCTGCGCCACGGTGAACTGGCCCCCGGTGTAGGTCGCCAGCGCCTTGGTGGAGCGGATCGCCTCGCCCTTGTCCCCCAGCGCATCCCGCACCAGCTCCGGCGCGTTGCTCGCCACCTTGAGCTTGCGCTGCATGCCGAGACTGTCGAGGTAGGTAGAGTCGAGCTGCTGCCCCAGCGCCTCCCGCAGGTGAACCACCAGGCGGTCGCGGATTTCGGCGACCGGGGGGCGGCGGATGATGTGATACCCGAAGGGCGTCTCCACCAGTCCGGTCATCGCGCCGGGCGCAAGCGCCCATCCGGCGCTGTCGAAGGCCGTCACCCACTTGCCGCGCGGCGCGGGGGGCAGGTAGCCGCCGTCGAGCTTGCTGCCCGGATCGTCGCTGAGTTCCCCGGCCAGTCGCGCAAAGTCCCCCCCGGCCCGCACCCGGGCCAGCGCGGCGTCCGCCCGCCGCCTCCCCGCCACCCGGGCCGGCGGCTCGGCGTTGGGCTCCACCCGCACCAGGATGTGCTGCAGCAGCCGCATCTCGTCTGCGGCGTAGATGCTGTCCACCACCGCCGGCGTGAGCGGCACCCGGTGCGCGAGCAGCGAGTCGTGCCAGCGGGTGCCACGCAGCTCCACCAGTTCGGGCCACATGACTTCCACCGCGGTCGCCGAGTCGAGGAAG
Organism: uncultured Gemmatimonadaceae bacterium; assembly: GCA_964585655.1. Classification (GTDB taxonomy): domain Bacteria; phylum Gemmatimonadota; class Gemmatimonadetes; order Gemmatimonadales; family GWC2-71-9; genus JADJOM01. The sequence continues at coordinate 35,103 of CAZPER010000035.1, forward strand.
TCCCGCCCCGAGGCAAGGGACTGCGCCAGCAGGGTGTGGTCTACCCACACGTTGGCGATGAAGTCGGCGGCCTCCGGCGCGAGCGGCACCCCCTTGGCGCCCACCATGACCTGCGCCAGGCGCTCCACCGTGAGCTCCTGTCCCGCCGCGGTGGCCGCCACGGTGGGCGTGCCGCCACCCATGTTCTTGAGGGCGTCGCACCCGGAAAGGAGGACCACCGCGTACAGCACCCCGCCTGACAACCGTCGCATGCCTGCTCCCATCCCGGTTCAAGTGTCCGCGGCCTACGCCGCCTGCTGCCGCTCCGCCACCAGGCCCAGCGCCCGCACCAGCGCGGGGACCATTGCCTCCCCGCCCAGCCGCGTCAGCCGGAGCGACAGCGGCACGGTGCGCCGGACTTCCACCGCCAGCTGCACGTGGTCCAGCGCGGCGGAGAGCCCGGCGAACCGGGGGGCCGCGCCTTCGCGAAAGGTGAGTCGCGCCTCGTCGCCCCGGACCAGGAGGTGCTGCAACCCAAGGTCCGCACCCACGGTCCGGAGCTGCGCCATGTGGAGCAGGGTCTCCGCCGGCTCCGGCAGCGGACCGAACCGCTCCCGCAGCTCGTCGCGAAGCTGTTGAATGTCGCCAGAGGTCTGGGCCCGCGCCAGTCGGCGGTAGATGTCGAGCTTGACGTCATCCGAGGCCACGAAGCCGTCCGGCAGGTGCGCCGGCCGGTCCAGCACCACCTCCGGCGGGGCCGGGCGCTCCGCCCGCCCCGCCTGCCCCCGCAGCGCCCGCACCGTCTCCTCGAGCCACCGGAGATAGAGATCGAACCCCACCGCCTGCGCGTGGCCCGACTGCTCCTGGCCCAGCAGGTTCCCCGCTCCCCGGAGTTCCATGTCCTTGAGGGCGATCCGATAGCCGGCGCCGAGCTCGGTGTGGTGCTCCAGCACCTTGAGCCGTTCCTCGGCCTCGCGGTCGATCAGGTCCGGCACCACCAGGTAGCAGTACGCCCGCCGATGGCTGCGCCCCACCCGGCCGCGCAGCTGGTACAGCTGGGCCAGCCCGAGCCGGTGGGCGTCGTGCACCACCATGGTGTTGGCGTTGGCCACGTCGAGCCCAGATTCCACGATGAGCGTGGAGACGAGGATCTCCGCCTCCCCCGACACGAACTGGCGCATCACCTCTTCCAGCGCGTCCGCCGGCATCTGGCCATGCCCGACCGCCACCCGGGCCCGCGGCGCCAGCGCACGCACCCGGGCCGCGATCGTCTCGATGGTCTCGATCCGGTTGTGCACCATGAAGACCTGGCCGCCGCGGTCCAGCTCCCGGGCAAAGGCCTCCTCGAGGAGCCCGTCGTCCCACGGCTCCACGAATGTGAGGATCGGGGACCGGTCCCGCGGCGGCGTCTCGATCAGGACCAGGTCCCGGAGCCCGGCCAGTGACAGGTGCAGGGTGCGGGGGATCGGGGTCGCGGTGAGTGTAAGCACGTCCACCGTGAGCCGGAGCACCTTGAGCCGCTCCTTGTGCCGCACCCCGAAGCGGTGCTCCTCGTCCACCACCAGCAGCCCCAGGTCCTTGAACCGCACGTCGGGGGACAGCAGCCGGTGAGTGCCGATGATCACGTCGATCTCGCCGGCGGCCAGGCGTTCGAGCACCGCCTTCTGCTCCTTCGCGGTGCGGAAGCGCGAGAGCACCTCCACCTTGACCGGAAAGTCCGCCAGCCGCTCACCGAAGGTGCGGGCATGCTGGTCGGCGAGAATCGTGGTCGGCACCAGCACCGCGACCTGCTTCCCCCCCTGCACCGCCTTGAACGCCGCCCGCACCGCCACCTCGGTCTTGCCGTAGCCGACGTCCCCCACCAGCAGCAGGTCCATCGGCAGCGGCTGCTCCATGGCCCGCTTCACCGCCTCGGTGGCCTTTCGCTGGTCGGGGGTGTCCTCATAGAGGAAGGCCGACTCGAGTTCCCGCTGCCACCGGGTGTCAGGCGGGAAGGCATAGCCGGCGCTCACCTGCCGGCGGGCGTAGAGGTCGAGCAGTTCCGCCGCCATTTCCTTGATGGCCTGCCGCGTCTTGTCCCGCACCCGCTGCCACTGGGTGCCCCCGAGCTTGTGCAGCCGCGGCGGCGGCTGGTCGCCATCCTCACCCCCGGCCCGGTAGCGCTCGAGCTGGTCGAGCCGGTAGAGCGGGACATTGAGCCGGTCCCCGCCCTCGTACTCGACGATCGCCACTTCCATGGTGGACTCGCCCACCGTGATGGTGGCGATCCCCCGGTATACCCCGATCCCATGGTCCAGGTGAACCACGTAGTCCCCCGCCGCGAGCTGCCCGGTGGCGGCAGTCGGGGCCGCCTGCCGGTAGCGCCGGGTACGCCGCAGCCGCCGCGCCCGGCGGAAGATCTCGTGGTCGGTGAGGACCCGGAGGCTCCGCATCACGAAGCCGCCGTCCAGCGCGCCGATCGCGAGCGTTGCGTGCACCCGGCGGCCATCCTCGTTGAGCAGTTCGTCGAGCCGCTCGAGCTGGCCCTCGTTGTCGCACAGGATCAGGGTCGGGATGTCGGCGGAGAGCATGGCCCGGAGCCGCTTGATGTCGCGGTCCACCGGCTCCGGCGGGAAGAAGCCGGCGTTGAGTCCCCCGGGATCCGGCGCGCTCCGCACCACCAGCCGCGCGAACGGGGCGAGGCGCCGCGACCATTCCTCCGGCGGTTCGAACAGCACCTCGCGCGAGGGCACCTCCTCACCCAGCCGGCGGGCGACCTCCAGGTGGTGCGCGGCCTCCCGCCACGACCGCCCCACCTCCTCGGCATTGGCCGTCGCGGAGTCCTCGAGGATCAGGGTCTCGCTCGGCAGCAGCTCCAGCAGGGTGCGCCGCTCGCCAGGGGGGACCGCCTCGCCGCCAGGCCGCCGCACCGCCGAGCCGCCGAGGGGCAGCACCGTGATCTCGTCCACCGGGTCCGCGCTGCGCTGGGTGGTCAGATCGAAGCCGCGGAGGGACTCGAGCGTATCCCCCCACCACTCGAGCCGCGCCGGTCCGGCCATGCCGAAGCCGTACACGTCCACGATGCCGCCGCGGACACTGAACTGCGCCACCTCGGTGACCGTCGGCACCCGCTCGTAGCCCATCTCCTCCAGCGCCCGGGCGACCATGCCCAGAGTCTGGGTGGCCCCCCCGCCCAGCCGCAGCGTGGAGCTCGTCAGCCCCGCGGCAACGCCGGTGCGCTCCTGGGTGGCCCGCGCCGTGGTCACCAGGATCCGGAGCCGGCCCGCCAGCAGCGCCGCGAGCGTCTCCGCCCGCTCGCCCGCGATCTCGTAGTGCGGCTCCTCCTCCCCCAGCGATTCGCGCTGCGGGTACAGCGCCACCGGGGCGGCGGTCAGGTGCTGCAGGTCGGTGACCCAGCGCTCGGCATCGCTGGGCGTGGTGGCGACTACGGTGAACAACCGCGAGGGATAGGCGCGCGCCAGCCAGGCCAGGAGCACCGCCGGACTCGAACCGGGAAGGCCGGCCAGCGCCAGCTGGGCACCGCGGGATGGCAGGCGTTCGCGGACGTCCACGGCGAAACGGGTGCGCTCGAACGCGTCGAGCAGGATTTCGAGGGTCATGCCGTGCGGCGCACCCCGCTCGCGAGCACCACTTCCACCACGCCCAGCAGCAGCGCCAGCCAGAGCAGCGGCCCGGCCAGGCTCGCCCGCCCGAATCCGGCGAAGGCCGCGCCGGGGGCATCCCCGAGGCTGACGAGGCGCGCCGTCGGCCACAGCCCCCGCACCTGCGCCGCGCCCGCGGGCGCCAGCGCCGACTCGCGCGGATCAAGATTGGCGGCGAGGCCGCCAACCGTGTCCGCGCCGGCCAGCAGGAAGTAGAGACCCGTCTCCGTGGGCCGGAAACCGCCGCCCCCCTCGACCCGCCAGCGCCGCGCGACCGACGCCACCTCG
>CAZPER010000036.1:0-38852 GCA_964585655.1 uncultured Gemmatimonadaceae bacterium
CCGGTCCACGCCCCGCTCCAGCCGCGGGTCCTGGACGCCGCTGATGGCGACGGTGAAGGTCGAGTCCAGCGGCAGGCCGCCGGCGCGCCACTCGAGGGCGGCGGGGAGCGGCAGCAGCGCCGGACGTTCCTGGCCCGCGAGGGAAAGCGGCAGGGCAAGCGCCAGCAGGGCCGGGGCGAGGTGTCGGACCACGGGGATGTCTCTGGTGAGGGACAGGCCGGAAGGTAGCGGCCCGGGAACTTCCTTCAAGGATGCGGCCGATGGGTCGGTTCTTCGCGGCGTCGCGCGCCTGGGCGGCGGGGCGCTGGTGGCAGTGGCGGGTGCCGCTGCTGCTCTTCTTGGGCTGGGACGGGCTGCGCCACCTGCGGGACCCCGAGGCGGGCGGGCTCTTCGCCGGGATCACCTTCGGCGTGCACGAGTTCGGGCACCTGCTCTTCGCGGCGTTCGGTGAGTTCCCTGGCGTCGCCGGCGGCAGCCTCACCCAGCTGCTGATTCCGGTGCTCACCGGGGCGCTGCTGTACCACCATCGCGACTATTTCGGGCTGTCGGCGGCGGGGGCGTGGCTGGCGTCGAGCCTGCTGGACCTGGCGCGGTACATCGCCGACGCGCGGGTGGGCGATCTCGCCCTGGCCTCGTTCAGCGAGGAGTCGGTGCACGACTGGACCTGGCTCCTGGGCCGGATGGGCTGGCTGCAGCACGACCTCGCCATCGCCCGGGGGGCCAGCGGGCTGGGCCTGCTGGTGCTGCTCACCGCCCTCCTCTATGGGGCGTGGCTCTGCCTGGCCATGCGGGCGCCGGCGCCGCCGGGGGGTGTCACCCCCACCTGACGTTCGGGCTGTCCATGGCCCCTGGATGCCCTTGACCGGACCCGTTCCGGCTGTAGATCCGTGGGGCGCTCCTTCTCCCCTCTCAGGAGATCCTCCATGGTTTCGTTTGCCGAACTCTGGGCCCCGATCCTGCTCTCCGCGTTCCTGGTGTTCGTGGCCAGCAGCGTCATTCACATGGCGCTCAAGTACCACAACAAGGAATACCGCGGCTTCAGCAACGAGGACGAGGTGCGGGCCGCGATCCGGAAGGGCAATCCGGCGCCCGGGCTCTATTTCGTCCCGTACTGCGCGGACATGAAGGAGATGGGCACCCCGGCGATGCAGCAGAAGATGACCGAGGGCCCGATCGCCCACGTCACGGTCTCCCCCTCCGGCGTGCCGGGCATGGGGCCGCAGCTGGTGCAATGGTTCCTCTTCGCGGTGGTGGTCTCGGTGATCTCGGCCTACATGGCCTCCCGCACCCAGGCCTCGGGGACCGCGTACCTGTCCGTGTTCCGGATCGCCGGGTGCACGGCCTTCCTGGCCTACGGCTTCGCCTACATCCCCACCACGATCTGGTTCAAGCGGCCCTGGTCCGCCACCCTCAAGGACCTGTTCGATGCCCTGGTCTATGGCCTGATCACCGGCGGCACCTTTGGCTGGCTCTGGCCCCGGGGCTGATCTCACGGTTTCTTCACGTCCACGGCGGTAGACTCCGCGGCCGGTTACGTTCCAGCCGCGGAGTTCCCGTTTCCACCCCCGACCCTGTGCCTCCCATGCGACTGCCGAGACTGCTCTCCCTGTTCGCCCTGCTGCTCCTCGCCGCCGCGCCGGTGCGCGGCCAGGACCCGCTCGAGGGCGAGTACCCCGGGCTCGAGACCGGGAAGATGTGGACCTTCGACGTGCCGCCGAAGGACTACTGGGCCAAGCGCTACAACTTCACCCCGACCGACCAGTGGCTGGACCATGTCCGGCTCTCCGCGGTGCGGTACGGCGGTGGCTGTTCCGCCTCCTTCGTCTCCGGCGACGGGCTGGTCATGACCAACCATCATTGCGCCCGCTCCTGCATCGAGAGCACCACGAAGGAGGGCGAGGACTTCCTGACCAACGGGTTCTACGCCTCCCGCCGGGAGGACGAGCGGGTCTGCCAGGGATTGTTCCTGGACCAGCTGCAGCAGATCACCGACGTGACCGACCGGGTGAGCCGCTCCGCGGCCCCGACCGCGGACGCCAAGACCGCGGCCAGCCAGCGCGCCAAGGCGATCAAGGCCATCGAGGACGAGTGCGGCACGACCGAGCCGGACGCGGCCTGCCAGGTGGTGAGCATGTACCGGGGCGGCCAGTACAAGCTGTACCGCTTTCACCGCTTCAAGGACGTGCGGCTGGTGTTCGCCCCCGAGGGGCAGATTGCCTTCTTCGGCGGCGACCCGGACAACTTCACGTATCCCCGGTGGAACCTGGACATGTCGTTTGTCCGGGCCTGGGTGGACGGCAAGCCGGCCGCGACGCCGCACCATTTCGTGTGGAGCCAGAGCGGCGCCCGGGAAGGGGACCTCACCTTCGTGATCGGGAATCCCGGCTCCACCGGCCGGCTGAACTCGATGGCGCAGCTCGAGTTCCTGCGTGACGTGCAGTACCCGGCGCAGCTCGACCAGCTGCGGCGGATGATCGAGGCCTACCACGCACTCTCGCGCAGCGACGAAGCCCGGGGGAAGGCGCTCCGCAACACGATCTTCGGGCTGGAGAACACCCAGAAGGCGATTGCCGGCTACCAGACCGGGCTGGTGGATCCCCGGCTGATGGCGCACAAGCGGGAGTGGGAGCGGACCTTCCGGGCCCGGGTGGACGCCGACCCGGCGCTCCGGCGGCGGTACGGCCGGGCCTGGCAGGTGATCACCGACGTCTCCGCCCGCCGGAAGGCGATCGACGTGCGCCGCCGGTATCACGCCGCCGGCGCCTACGGCAGCCGGCTGCTCAACCTGGCGCTGGGGACGGTCCGACATGCCGCCGAGACGGCGAAGCCGGACAGCGTCCGGCTGCCGGCGTACCAGGAGGCGAACCGCGCCGGGTTCGAGCGGAACCTGTTCGGCGGCGCGCCGATTGACGCGGAGCAGGAGCGGACCCTGCTCGCGGCCTACCTCACGGCGATGCAGCGGGAACTTCCCGCGACCGACCCGGTGCTGCGGCAGGCGCTGCAGGGCCGGACGCCGGAGGCCGCCGCGGCGGCCATGGTGAGCGGCGCCACGATCACGACGGGTGAGGCCCGGAAGGCGCTGGCCACCGGCGGCGCCGCTGGTCTCGCCGCGTCGGAGGATCCGTTCATCAAGCTCGCCCGTGTGATCGATCCGCTGGAGCGGGCGCTCACGAAGGAAGTGACCGACCTCAACGACCGGGAGGCGCAGGCCAACGAACTCGTCTCCCGGGCGTTGCTGGCCGTCTTCGGCAACAGCGTCGCGCCGGACGCCACCTTCAGCCTGCGGATCTCGGACGGCGAGGTGCGGCGCTACCCGATGAACGGTACCGTCGCCGCGCCATTCACCTCCTTCAACGGCCTGTACGAGCGGGCCAGCGCCTTCGGGGGGCAGCCGCCCTTCGACCTGCCGCCGCGCTGGACCGAACGGCGCGACTCGCTGACCCCGGACACGCCGTTCAATGCGGTGTCCACCAACGACATCATCGGCGGCAACTCGGGCAGCCCGGTGGTGAACCGGGACGCCGAGGTGGTAGGACTCATCTTCGACGGCAATATCGAGATGCTGCCCAACCGGTTCCTCTTCACCGAGCGGGTGGCGCGCTCGGTCTGGGTGGACTCCCGGGCCATCACTCATTCTCTGCGGCGGATCTACGACGCCCATCCGCTGGCCGACGAGCTGGAGGGGACCCGCACCGCGCGGCCAGCGATGTAATCCCTTTCTCATCCCTCCCCCCGGCGGCCCGGCCACGGCCGGGCCGTCGGGCTGTTCAGCCGCCTCGCCGGGTATACCTTCAAGGGTCTCGCGCGTTTACCCCGATTGCTTCGTGGAGGCCGCCATGCGCCCTGCCCGTTTCGCTTCCCGCCTCGTCCGTGCCACCGAGCTCGCCACCCTGGGCGCGAGCATCGTCACCTGCGCCACGAGTCCCGTCACCGGGCGCCGGGAGCTGGCCTTCGTCTCCGAGAGCCAGGAGATCCAGATGGGGCGCGAGTACTCCGGCCAGGTGGCGCAGGAGATGGGCGTCTATCCCGATTCGGGTCTCCAGGCCTACGTCAGCCGCATCGGCAAGGAGATGGCGGTCCTGACCGAGCGCCCCAAGCTCCCCTGGACCTTCACCGTCATGGATGACCCGCAGGTGAATGCCTTCGCGCTTCCCGGGGGGTACATCTTCGTGACCCGGGGCATCCTCACCCACATGAACTCGGAGGCGGAGCTCGCCTCGGTGCTGGGGCACGAGATCGGGCACGTGACGGCCCGGCACTCGGTGCAGCAGATGACCCGGCAGCAGCTGGCGCAGATCGGCATGGTCGCGGGCGCGATCGCCTCCGACAAGGTGGCCCAGAACCTGGGCTTGATCTCGCAGAGCCTCGGGGTGCTCTTCCTCAAGTACAGCCGGGACGACGAATCCCAGGCCGACGGCCTCGGCTTCCGCTACGCCCTCACCGACGGCTATGACGTGCGCAAGATGGTGGACATGTTCGCCATCCTGCAGCGGGTGAGCGCCCGCGCCGGGCAGCGGATTCCCGAGTGGCAGTCGTCGCACCCCGACCCGGGCAACCGCATCCAGGCCACCGAACAGCGGATCGCGAAGACCACCGTGCCGCTGGACGACAAGAAGGTGAACCGCGACCAGTTCCTGCGGGTGCTGGACGGGATGGTGTACGGCGACAATCCGCGGCAGGGGTACTTCAAGGGCGACGCCTTCCTGCATCCCGACCTCGCCTTCCAGATCGACTTCCCCCAGGGCTGGAAGACGCTCAACCAGCCGTCGGCCGTCATGGGGCTGAGTCCCAAGGAGGATGCGCAGCTGCAGCTGTCCTTCGCCGGGCAGGAGGCACCCGCGACCACCCTGCAGAAGTTCCTGGGCCAGGAGGGGATCACCGCGGGACAGAGCCGGTCGCTCTCGATCGGCGGCAACCCGGCGGCCCAGGCGCCGTTCACCGCCCAGACCCAGGAGGGGCAGACGCTGTCCGGGCTGGTGACCTTCCTCTCGTACGGCGGGTCGACCTACCAGTTGCTGGGCATCACCGCGGCGAGCTACGCCACCTACGACCGCGCCTTCCAGGGCTTCGCGGGCAGCTTCCGGCGGCTCACCGACCAGGCGGCGCTGAACGTCAAGCCGAACCGGGTCCAGGTCACCCGGGTGTCACGCGCCATGACGCTGGCGGAGTTCAACCAGCAGAATCCGTCCACGATCCCGATCGAGGACCTGGCGCTGATCAACGGGCTGGCGGACGGCAACGCGCGGCTGGTGGCGGGGGCATCGGTGAAGCGGGTGGTGGCGAAGTAGGATCGCCGCCCGGGCGGAGCCAGGGGCTGCCCTGGCTCCGTCCTCAGGAGACCCGGCGGGTCTTCCGTTTCATGAAGTCCATCAGGATGAACTGGCCCAGCGTCATGGTGGTGGTGAAATAGGCCTTCCCCCGGCAGATCTCCGACACCCGCTTCACGAACTCCACCAGCGACCGCTCCCGCGCCAGCATGAAGGTGTTGATCATGATCCCCGCGCGGCGGCACTGGGCCACCTCGCGGTAGGTCTCCTGCAGGATCCGCGGGTCCAGCCCCATCGAGTTGACGTACACCTGGCCGTCGGGCAGCGTCATCGCCGACGGCTTGCCGTCGGTGATCATGATGATCTGCCGCATGTCCTTCTTCTGGGCCAGCAGCAGGCGCCGGGCCAGCTTGAGCCCCTCGGCGGTGTTGGTGTGGTAGGGGCCCACCTGCACCTGTGGCAGCGCCGCCAGCGGAATCTCCTCGGCACTGTCGTGGAACAGCACGCAGCGGATCGCGTCGCCGGGGAACTGGGTCCGGATCAGGTGGGTCAGCGCGAGCGCCACCCGCTTGGCGGGGGTGAAGCGATCCTCCCCGTAGAGGATCATGGAGTGCGAGCAGTCGAGCATGAGGACGGTGGCCGCGGAGGAGCGGTACTCCGACTGGTGCACCATCAGGTCGTCGTACTCGAGATTGAGCGGCACCGTCAGGCCCTCGCGGGCGAGGGCCCGGCCCAGGGTGGCGGGCACGTCGAGGTTGAGGACGTCCCCGTACTCGTAGGGCTTGCTCGCCGCCTCCGACTCGATGCTGGTGGCCAGGTGCGGGGTGTCGTGGGCGCCTGCACTCGACTTGCCCACCGTGCCCAGCAGCGCCTTGAGGGTCTTGTAGCCGAGGAAGTCGGCGCCCTTCTCGGTGAGGCTGAACTGCACCTGCCTGGCCGCGGAACGGGCCTGGCCCTCGGGGCCAAACACCGCCGAGTAGCCGGCGGGCATCTGCGGCGCTTCGGCCAGGTTGAGGTACCCCTCCTCCATCAGCCGCCGGATGATCTGGTCCAGCAGCTCGGCGACCTGCCGTTCCACCTCCTGGTCCTGCGCCGGGTCCCCGCTCGACTCCCCCCGCAGGAACCGCAACATCTCGGGAGTGAGCTGGCCCGAATTGACCAGCGCCCGGAGGATGGCGTCCCGCAGTGATTCGAGCGACCGGTCCCCCTGGTCCTCGCCGCCCCACCAGCTGTCCCCGCCGGCGAATCCGGACTGCAGCAGGAAGTCGCCCAGCTGGTCCAGCAGGGCCTGGAGATTGACCGCTTCGGCCAGGCCGGGGATGAACTTCGAGTAGGTGGTGAAGCGCATATCCTACTATACACCTTAGTTTTCCTTTGTGCTCCCCGGCGCCCAGAACCCCTTCCACGCCCTCCGCCACCGGAATTTCCGGCTGTTTTCGATCGGCCAGTTCATCTCGCTGGCCGGGACCTGGATGCAGGTCGTGGCCCTGGGCTGGCTGGTCCTCGACCTGACCAACTCCCCCTTCTACGTCGGGCTGGTCAGCACCCTCACCTCGCTCCCGATCCTCCTGTTCACCCTCTGGGGCGGGGTGCTGGCGGACCGGGTCCACCGGCGCCGGGCGCTGATCCTCCTCCAGTCCTTCATGCTGGCGGACGCCCTCGCGCTGGCGCTGCTGACCCTGACCGGCCACATCACCGTCCACTGGGTCATGGCCCTCGCCCTGATGCACGGCACCTCCGCGGCCTTCGAGGTCCCCATCCGTCAGGCGTTCATCGTCGAGATGGTGGGGAAGGAGGACCTCATGAACGCCATCGCGCTCAACTCCTCCAACTTCAACATCACCCGGATCTTCGGGCCGATGCTGGCGGGACTGGTCGTCGGGAGCGTCGGGGTGGCGCCCTGTTTCGTGCTCAACGCGGTGAGCTTCGTGGCGGTGATCGTCTGCCTGCTCCGCATGGAGGAATCGGACGCGCGGCCGGCGCCGTCCGGCGCGTCCGCGCTGACCACCCTGCGGGAAGGGTACCGCTACGTGCTGGACCAGCCGCTGCCGCGCGCGCTCCTGCTGCTGACCGCGCTGTACGCCATCTTCGGCTTCGCCTTCGTGAGCATGCTGCCGGTCTTCGCCCGGGATGTCCTGCGGACCGGCGCCGCCGGCTACGGCGGCCTGATGACCGCGGTCGGCGTCGGGGCCAGCGTCGGGGCCCTGGCCATGGCGGCGCTGGGCCACCGGGTGGCCCGGATCCGGATCATCCGCGGCGCCGGAATGCTCTTCGCGCTGACGCTGGCCCTGACGGCGCTGGCGCAGGTGTGGTGGCTGGCCGCCGGCGTGCTCGCGGTGGCGGGGTGCGCCATGATCCTGAACAACGTGAGCACCAACACCCAGCTGCAGATGGCCGCGCCGGACCACCTGCGCGGCCGGGTGATGGGCTTCTATTCACTCATGGTGTTGGGGATGGCGCCGCTGGGGTCGTTCCAGGCGGGGTGGGTCTCGGAGCACTTCGGGGTGCCGATGAGCCTGGCCCTCGGCGCCGTGGTGACGGCCGCGGGAACGCTGTGGCTGGCGCGCCCACGGGCCACGGCCGGGTCTGGCGCCCGCGCCGACGGGGCATAACGTTCCCCCCATGGTGATCACGATCTCCCGGCAGTACGGCGCGGGCGGCTCCGAGGTGGCGCGCCTGGTCGCGACCGCGCTCGGGTGGGCGGTGCTCGACAATGAGATCGTCGAGCGGGTGGCCCAGCGCGCCGGCCTCGCGCCCGACATCGTGGCGCGGGAGGATGAGGCGGCGCCCACGTTCGTGGAGCGGCTGGCGCGCGCCCTCGCCGCCTCCTCCCAGGAGTACGTCGTCCCCGAACTCGGCGTGGCGGTGCGCCCCGAGGAGCCGGACCTGGTCCGGCTCACCGAACTGGTGGTGCGGGAGGCGGCGGCCGCGGGCCGGGTGGTGCTGGTGGGGCGCGCGGCGCCGGCGGTGCTCCGGACCGCCGCCGAGGCGCTCCACGTGAAGGTGGTGGCGCCCCGCGCCTTTCGCATCCAGCTGGCGCAGCAGACCTCCGGGCGGGACGCGCGCGGCACCGAGCAGCTCATGGACGAGACCGACGCCCGCCGCGCCCGCTACACCCGCGATCACTACACCCGCGACTGGGACGACCCCAGCCACTACCACATGGTGCTCAACACCGGCTGGCTGGGGCTGGAGGGGGCGGCCGCCCTGGTCGTGTCGCAGGCGCGCGCCCTGGGGTGGGCCCCGCCCTGACCGCCCCCGGCGTCAGCCCAGGTTGAAGCCCTCGCCGGCCCCCGGCTCCCGCCGCTCCGGGCGGGCCCGGGTGTAGCCCAGCTCGTCGATCCGGCTGATCCGCTTCTCCGCGGCGAGTCCCTCGAGGATCAGCTCGCAGGCGGCGACGAGGAGGGGCACGTCATCCCGGGGCGAGAGGCCGCCGGCCACGGCGGCGTCCACCAGGCCGGGGACCACGCTGAAGCCCTTGAGGCAGAGGTCGCTTCGTTCGTCCCCCTTGACCTTGAGCGCGCCGCCCCCGTCGAACCAGCTCACGATCGGGTCCAGCCCGATCTCGCCCATCCGCTCTTCCAGCGTCCGGCCGGCGGCACGGCGTACCAGCTCCTTGGCGATCACTTCGCCCCCCTGCAGCTCCCCCTCATACTCCAGCTCCAGCTTGCCGGTCATGGAGGGGATCGCGGCGTAGATGTCGCTGATGCGGGGCACCACCGACGCCTCGCCGGTGAGGAGGGCCCGCCGTTCCGCGTTGGACACGGCATGCTCCAGCACGCTGATGGGCAGCCGCTGGCTCACCCCGGAGCGCTTGTCGATCCGCTTGTCCTCCCGCGCCTCGAACGCCACCCGCTCCACGACCTCGAGCACGAACTCGGGCACCTGGACCCGGCGCCCGTTCCGCCGCACCCAGGCCTCCTGCCCGGTGATCGTCATCCCCAGCTCCACGCTGCGCGGGTAGTGGGTGAGCACCTCCGACCCGATCCGGTCCTTGAGCGGGGTGATGATCTTGCCCCGGGCGGTGTAGTCCTCGGGGTTCGCGGTGAAGGCGAGCAGCACGTCCAGCGGCAGCCGCACCGGGTAGCCTTTGATCTGGACGTCCCCCTCCTGCATGATGTTGAACAGCCCGACCTGCACCTTGCCCGAGAGGTCCGGCAGCTCATTGATGGCGAAGATGCCCCGGTTAGCCCGCGGCAGCAGCCCGAAGTGCATGGTGAGCTCGTCGGACAGCAGGTGCCCGCCCCGTGCCGCCTTGATGGGATCCACATCGCCGATCAGGTCGGCGACGGTCACGTCCGGGGTGGCCAGCTTCTCCACGTACCGCTGGTCCCGCGGCAGCCAGGCGATCGGGGTGCGGTCCCCCAGTTCGGTGAGCCGCTCCCGGGCGTACTTGGAAATCGGGGCAAAGGGATCGTCGTTCACCTCGCTGCCCGCCACGATCGGCACCCCCTCGTCCAGGAACCGGGTGAGCTGGCGCAGGATCCGGCTCTTGGCCTGGCCCCGGAGGCCGAGCAGGATGAAATGGTGCCGCGCGAGCAGGGCGTTGGTGAGCTGCGGCAGGATGGTGTCTTCGTATCCCACGATGCCGGGGAAGAGTGGCTCTCCCTGTTCCAGCATCCGGAGCAGGTTGCTCCGGAGTTCATCCCGCACCGTCCGCCCGCGCAGGGGGGGCTCGGCCCAGGGGGATTGCCGGAGGTCGCCAAGGGTCTGGGGGAGCGTAGGCATGCTTCAAGGTAACCCGAAGGCGGGCGCGGGTTCCGCCGCCCCTTGGTGAGCCAGATCACGGGGGCCGGGCGGCGGGCGGGGGCTGCTTGACAGGCGGCTCGCCAACGCTAACTTGCGCCCGGTTTTTTGGGGGAGGCCTCCGGGCGGATGCCCCGGCACGCCACCCGTTTTCATCCATTACATCCTGCAGAGGGAAGCCATGAAGAAGTACCTTGCGCTGGCCGCGGTGCTCCTGGTCGCCGCGTGCGGCAAGAAGGAAGAGGCCGCTCCGGCCGTCGACACCACCACCGCCGCGCCCGCCCCGGCCACGCCCGATTCGGCCATGCCGATGGACTCCACGATGATCCGGGACAGCGCCCACTCGATGTAACCGGGCGCGGGGCGTTGTGGTGCCGCAGCAGGGGCGGAGCGAAAGCTCCGCCCTTATGCGTTCAGGGAGGCGGCGTCCCGGACCGCGGCCGGCAACGCCTCGCGGTGCGAGACCACCGGCGTCCAGCCCAGGTCCCTGGTGAGGGCGGCCGAGGTGAAGGGATTGCCCCCCTCGAGGAACCGGACCGAGGCGCGGAAGCTCGGGAAGGGAGGGCCGAAGACGCCGCGGACCCGGTCCGCCACCGAGGCCAGCCCCCGTGCGGCACCTGCCGGCAGGTGCACCGCGCGGACCGGCCGTCCCAGTCCCGCGCCGAGCCCGGCAACGAAATCGAGGCCGGTGAGCTCCCCATCGTTCGCGACGTTGAACGCCCGCCCACCGGCCGCCGGATTTCCGAGTGTCGCGCCGACCGCCGCGGCGACATTGGCCGCATGCACGATCGGGAGGGAGGCCCGCCCGGCGCCGACCAGCGGGAAGAACCCCCGCCGGGCGTGACGCACGATGCCCGGCAGGAAGAGCCGGTCCCCGACGCCATACACCACGCAGGGCCGCAGGATCACCGCCACCAGCCCCCTGGCCATCTCGTCCCGGACCACGTCCTCCGCCAGCCGCTTGGAGCGGGCGTAGCGATCGCCCTCGCCGCGAGCACCGATCGGATAGTCCTCCGCCACCACGCCGGGCGGCTGCTCGCCCGCGTTGGCGCCATACACCGCCACCGAGGAGATGTGGATGAGCGGGACCCCGAGGTCGCGGGCCCGCTGCGCCGCCAGGCGGGTGGCGCCGACATTGACCCGTTCGTACGTCTCCCATCCCCCCGGGGAGACGATCACCGCCGCCGAGTGGATGATGGCGGTGACCCCGCGCACCCGTTGCCAGGTGGCGGGGTCGGCGACGTCGCCGGGGAGGGTCTCCGCCCCCCGGGCCGCAAGCCCCTCGGTGCTCAGCGGGGTCCGGGCGAGCGCCAGGACCGCGTCTCCCCGGGCACGCAGATGGGCAAGGATGTGGAGGCCGAGCAGCCCGGAGGCGCCGGTCAGGAAGATCACCCGGCGGCCTGCGACAGGAGGGCGACATCAAATGGCAGCGGCACCACCCGGGCCGCGCGGTTCCCGGCGGTGATGGTGGCTCCCGGGAGGATCTCCCGCCGGAGGACGGTGAGGCCGAGGCTCCGGGAGTCGAGATCGAGGACCGAGCGCACCGTGCCGACTTCCTTGCCATCCACCGCCCGCACCTGGTCATCCTCGAGGAGGGGGGAACCATCCCAGAGCAGCCCTTGCAACACCCGGTTGGAGTGGCCCCGGAAATGGAGCCGGGCCACGGTCTCCTGCCCGGTGTAGCAGCCCTTGGTATAGGAGACCCCGCCGTTCTCGTCGAACCGGACCTCCTGCGGCAGGGTCTTCTCCTGGATCTCCGCCCCGAGGAGCGGCCAGCCGCACAGGATCCGGGCCGCCTCCTGCTCCGCGGGGCCGCCCCGCAGGGCGCCGGCCTTCTCCAGCGCGCCGTCGGCCTCGAGGATGGTGGCGGGGTGGCCCAGGAGCAGGGCCCGAAACGGGGCGCCGGGGGTGGGCCGCAGGATGGTCAGCGCGGTCTCGCCCTCGCCGAGCACGGCGCCGCGGCCCTCTCCATCGGGGACGCCGAGATGCGCGGCCGCGAGCGCCGCGATGGCGAGGTCACCGTAGAGCCAGGTGGCCTCGACCTGCCCGGTCAGGTCCTCGACCTTCGCCAGCCGGGGGGGCATGCTCCGGGCAAAGATCTGCCGCATCGGTTCGCGGGCGTCGGGCTCCGCCACGAGGAGGAGTCCCGTCGGCGCGCGGAAGACCCAGAGATCGGCGACGATCATGCCCTTCGGCGTCAGCAGGGCGCCGTACACCACCGCACCCTGGCCCGGCTTGTCGAGGTCGTTGGTGAGCAGCCCCTGCAGGCAGGCGAGGGCGCCCGCCCCGGTCACGCGGAAGACGGCGGGCTCGCGCGGGACCAGCAGCACGCCATGCAGCAGCTGGGAGAACCGGCTGGCATCGAGGGACACGCGGCGCATGATCAATCCCGCCACGGGAGTTCGTCGGGGTGATGGCCCGCCAGCGAGGGCCAGACCAGGTCGGCCCCGACCAGCGCCTCAGCCGGGTGGGAGGTGGCGATCATCGTGCAGGGCACGCCCGCGCCACGCGCCGCCTCCAGCCCCGGCAGGGAATCCTCGATCACCATGCAGCGATCGGGTGGCACCCCAAGCGCCGCCTGCGCCGCGCGGTACCCCTGCGGGTCCGGCTTGCAATGGGAGACATCCTCCGCGGCGACGATGTGCGTGAAGTGGTCACCCAGGTCCGCGGCCTCGAGCACGAGGTCGATCTCGCGGCGCAGCGCTCCCGACACGATCGCCAGCCGGTGGCCGGCCTCGGCCGCGGCCCGGATGAACTCGACCGACCCCGGCACCAGCTCCAGGGAGGCACGAATGGCCCGCTCATAGAGGAGCGCCTTCCGCTCGATCGCCTCCTGCAGCCGCGCCGGGTCCGGCGCCAGCCCCATCCGCTCGAAGGTGTAGCGGAAGCACTCGCGATCGTCGAAGCCGAGGTAGTCCCGGTAGTACCCCTCGCGGTCGAGGGTGTAGCCATACGACGCCAGGGTGGCGATCAGCGCCTCGCAGTGCTGTGGTTCGTCGTTGACGATGACACCATTGAAATCGAAGAGGATCGCCCGGAGCATAGGGGGAAGATAGTCGGGGCCGGACCGGACGGGAGAACGGAGAACGGAGAACGGAGAACGGGGGAACAGGAGAACGGGAGAACTGGCTCCTGTTCTTTCCCGTTCCCCCGTTCCCCCGTTCCCCCGTTCCCCTCAGTAATACCCTGCCGCCTGGTAGGACCAGTCCAGCAGTTCCACCGGATGCGCCACCTGGATCGGGAGCCCCGCGGCACGGAGCCCGCCACCGATCTGCATCAGGCAGCCGGGATTCCCGGTGGTGACAATTCCGGGGCGGGGTGACGCGTCGGCGATGCCCGCCACCTTCTGCGCCAGCACCGCTCGCGACATCGCCGGTTCGAGCAGGCTGTAGATCCCGGCGCTGCCGCAGCAGCGGTCGAACCCGGGGAGCAGCGACAGCCGGAGCCCCGGAATCGCCCGCAGCACGGCGAGCACCTGCTCGTGGACCCGCTGGGCATGCTGCAGGTGGCAGGGCGCATCGTAGGCCACCGCGAGGTCGAGCGCCCCGCCGGGCCGCGGCCCCCGCTCGGCGAGGAGTTCGCTCACATCCCGGACCTGCGCCGCGAAGCGCTGCCCCGCTTCATCGCCCAGCAGGTGGCCGTAGTCCTTGAGCAGCGCGCCGCAGCCGGCGCTGTTCACCACGATGAAGTCGGCGCGCCTGGCGAAGGCGGCGAGGTTGGCGCGCGCCAGGGTGCGCGCGGTCCCGGGGTCGCCGGCGTGCTCGTGCAGCGCCCCGCAGCAGCCCTGGCCGGGGGCCTCGAGCACGGTGTAGCCGTTGGCTTCGAGTGTGCGGCGGGTCGCGTCATGCACGTGGCCGAAGAGCTCGTCCATGACACATCCGCGGAAGAGGGCGACGGTGGGGGAACCGGGCGATTGGGCGATTGGGCGATGGGCGGGCCCGGGGTTGGGGGGAGCGATCGGCCGGGTGGCCGCGAGCATCGCCATGCCGAAGCGACGGGGACCGGCCAGCGCCCGGGCGATGCCCAGGTGCCGGAGCCACCGGGCCGCGCGGAAGATCGGGCGCCAGGCGGCGCGCCGCGCGAAGACGCCGAGCACCAGCCGGGCGAGCGGACGGAAGCCGCGCCGCTCCGCCAGCAGGGTCCGCGCCGCCTCCAGTCCACGCCCGTAGCCGACCCCCGAGGGGCACACCGGCTCGCACCCGCGGCAGCCGAGACAGGCATCGAGATGCTGCAACAGGGCGGCATCATCGGCGCGAACCTCACCCCGCTCCAGCGCGCGCATCAGCACGATCCGTCCGCGGGGGCTGTCGGCCTCATCCCCCGTGGCGAGATAGGTGGGGCAGGCCGGGAGGCAGAAGCCGCAATGGACGCAGGGGTCGAGCGCCGCGAAGGGACTACTCATCCGCCCCTTCCAGCGCCACCGCGATCACCCCCTTGGGATCGAAGGTCTCGCGCAGGCGCCCCACCAGCATGCCGACGCCCTCGCGGTACGCGCCGAAGTGCCCCACGGCGCGGCGGAGCGGCCAGCTCCCGCGCTCGAGGGTGACGGGGATCTCCCGCTCCGCGGCACGACGGCGGAGGCCGCGCAGCGTGGCTACGTCCGCCTCGCCGGCCCAGCGGAGCTGCCCGGTGCCGAGGCCGGTGGCCAGGAGCCCCTCGCCGAGGGTGCCGATAACCAGGTCCATGGTGTCGTCGAGGGTGTCGGTGAGGGCGCCGAACCGGAGCGCGAGCTCGGCCTCAAGGGGGGCACGCGCCACCAGGTTCCAGAGGGCCGAGGCGGCCGCGTCCGGCAACGACGCCCAGCGGACGCCGCTGGCGGGGTCGAGCTGGGCTGCCTCCGCGGCCACGCCGTCGGCGGTGCCGACCAGCCGCGCCACGAGGGTCCACTCCGGCCGGGCCGCGAGGGCGGGGGTGAGCAGTTCCAGCGCCGCGAGGCTCACGCCGGCGGCGAGCAGCGAGCGGCCGGCGTCAAACATCGCCTCCCGCGGGCCGCTCACCTGGAAGGTGCGATCCTCCGCCGGCAGGGCGCGCACGCGGAGGTGCAGCGCGGTGATCACCCCGAAGCCGCCGAACCCGCCGACATGCAGCTTGGTCAGGTCGTAGCCGGCCACGTTCTTCACCACCTTGCCGCCGGCCTCCACCACCCGGCCATCGCCGGTGACCACGGTGCTGCCGAGCACGTGGTCCCGCACCGGCCCGAAGCCCTGGCGCAGCGGTCCCGCGGTGGCGGTGGCCACGACCGAGCCCACGGTCCGGTCGCTCCGCCCCGGCGGGTCGAGCGCGAGCCAGAGCCCTTCCGCCGCGAGCGCGGCGCGCAGCGCCTCGAGGGTGACGCCCGCCTCCACGGTGCAGACCAGGTCCGCCGGGCTCACCCGGGCGATGCGATCGAGCCCGCAGGTGGAGAGGGCGAGGTCCGCGGGGGCATCGGCGGGGAGCCAGCTCCCCTGGCCCTCGAGCCGCACCCGCCAGCCCTCATCCTGCGCCGCCTGGCAGACCAGGGCCAGGGCGTCGTCGCTCTCGGGCACGGCGCGCGGCAGGCCGCGCGGATCCCGCTCCACGCCCTCGGGCCCGAGCAACCTGCGCAGCCGGTCGAACACCGCTCCGTTCATGCCACTCCCCCTCGCCGCCACTCACGGCAGACGTGCACCGGGAACACCTTGCCGGGGTTGGAACGCCGGTCGGGATCGAAGGCCCGGCGCACTTCGCACATCAGGTCCAGCGCCGCCGGCCCGAACGCCTTGGGCATGTAGGCCATCTTGTCGCTCCCGACGCCATGCTCGCCCGTGATGCTGCCCCCTGCGGCGAGGCAGGCGTCCATAATCTCCGCGCTAGCCTCGGCCACCCGCCGCGCCTGGTCCGGATCCCGCCGGTCGAAGCTGATGCAGGGATGCAGGTTGCCGTCCCCGGCGTGGAAGACGTTGCTGATCTGGAGCCGGTGCCGGTCGCGGATCTCCGCGATGGTATCGAGGATCGCGGGGAGGACCGAGCGGGGCACCACGGCATCCTGCACCGCCAGGTCCGGCGCGATCCGCCCCAGCGCCCCAAACGCCTTCTTCCGGCCCTGCCACAACCGGGCCCGCTCCGCCGGCTGGGTGGCGACCAGGACTTCACGCGCGCCATGCCGGCGCAGCAGCCCCTCGACGATCGCGCACTCCGCCGCGGCCGCGGCCGGGGAGCCGTCTACTTCCACCAGCAGCACCGCCGCCGAGTCGGTGCGCGCGCCGGTGGCGAAGATCGAGGCCTCGACCGCGCGGACACAGGACTGGTCCATCATCTCGAGCGCGGCCGGCACGATCCCCGAGGCGATGATCGCGCTCACCGCCTCGCTGGCGGCGCGGAGCGCCATGAAATCGGCGAAGATGGTGCGGACCTCGCGCGGGAGCGGCTCCAGCCGCACGGTGATCTCCACCGCCACGCCGAACATCCCCTCGCTGCCGACGAAGAGCCCCACCAGGTCCGGGCCCCACGGTTCCCCGGCGGGAGACCCCAGGCGGGCCAGGCTGCCGTCGGGGAGGATCACCTCGAGCGCCGCCACGTGGTTGGTGGTGACCCCGTACTTGAGGCAGTGCGGACCACCGGCGTTCTCCGCGACGTTGCCGCCGATGGTGCAGGCACTCTGGCTGGACGGGTCGGGGGCGTAGTAGAGCCCATGCGGCGCCACGGCCTCGGACAGCCGGGCGTTGACCACCCCCGGCTCCACCACCGCGCGCCGTCGCGCGGGCTGGATGGCGAGGATCCGGTTCATCCGGGTGAGGGTCACGAGGACGGTGTCCGGTTCGGCCAGGGCGCCGCCCGAGAGTCCGGTGCCGGCGCCCCGCGCCACGAACGGCACCTGGAGCAGGTGGAGCAGGCGGAGCACCCGCGCCACTTCGTCCCGCGATCCCGGGAGCACCACGATGCCGGGGGGGGACTCATGGGTCGGCAGGCCATCGGCGGCGTAGGTGGCGAGCTCCGCCCGGCGATGCCGCACCCAGCGCGCACCGACGATGCGGCCCAGCGCCTCGACCAGCCCGGTGTCCGCCGCGAGCGCTGGCATCAGCCGGTCACGATGTCGTGCCCGTGGTGTCCCTTGCCGTTGGACCGGGCCCGGACGTGGACCTCCGCCCGGGATTCCACCGCGTGCAGGCGCGCGGGGAGCAGGGCAAGGAGGGACCGGACCCGGTCCCGGGTCTGCCGCGCGTCCAGCAGCGGCGCCCGCGCGTCGGGATCGGCCTCCAGCAGGGCGGCAGCCTGGAAGGAAAAGGCTTCCGGTTCCGCCTCCCACGCCGGGAGCTCCTCGCCGGCGTCGCTCAGGATCGCAAGCGCGTGGCGCAGCCGCCCCGCCACCGCCTCCAGTTCGTGCCGCTCCTCGGGCGGCGGGGCGGAGTCCGGGGCATCGCCGAATTCCTCCACGGCGGCGACCAGGTAGGGTGCGTCCTCCGGCAGCAGGCCGCGCACCTCAAAGCGGCGCTCCCCGAGCACCACGATGTTGGAGCGACCGTCGGGGAGGGTGTCGGTGCCACGGACCCAGGCGATCGTCCCGAGGCTGCCGGCCCGCGGCACGCGCGCGGCCGTGATCCCGAACCGCCCATCGCCGAGCAGGGCGTCCGCCAGCAGCTGGCGGTAGCGCGGCTCGAAGATGTGGAGCGGGAGCAACTCGCCGGGGAAGAGCACCAGGTCGAGGGGGAAGAGCGGCAGGCGGGAGGGCATGGTCCAATCTACGGGGAAGAGGGGAAACGGGAAAAGGGAAACGGGAAGCCGACTCGAGGTCCGCTTCCCGTTTCCCCGCCTCCGTGCTCCGGGTGCTGTTACGCCGCTACCCAGAACCCCTTGAGCCCCTTCACGTCGGGGGACTCGCGCAGCTTCTCGAAGGCGCGCTCCCGAATCTGGCGGATGCGCTCCCGGGTGACGCCGAGGAGCTCGCCGATCTTCTCCAGCGTGAGGGCCTCGCTCCCCTCCTCCAGCCCGTAGTAGAGATAGAGGATCTTCCGTTCCCGGGGGGTGAGGTAGCGCTCGAAGATGCGATCGATGAACTCGCGCATGAGACGGGCGTCGGTCCGCTCCTCGATGTCGCCCCCCTCGGTGCCGGCAAAGCGCTCGCCCAGCGTGCCGCTGGTCTTGTCCCCCCGTTCGATGGGGGCGTCGAGCGACAGCTCGGCGGAAGTCATGCGGCGGGCGGAGCGGATGTTCTCGGGGCTGTCATTCAGGGCGAGGGCGATCTCTTCGTCGGTCGGTTCCCGGCCGAGTTCCTGGGAGAGGAAGGTCTCGGCGCGGGACATCTTGATCAGGGCGCTGTTCTGGTTGAGCGGGATGCGGACGCTTCGGGTCTGCTCCGCCAGCGCCTTGAGCACCGCCTGCCGGACCCACCAGACGGCGTAGGAGATGAACTTGACGCCGTGGTCGGGATCGAACTTGCGCACCGCCTTGAGCAACCCCTCGTTGCCGATCGCCACCAGTTCGGAGAGGTCGAGGCCGTGCCCCTGGTATTTCTTGACGTAGGAAATGACGAAGCGGAGGTTCGCCGTGACCAGGCGTTCCGCCGCTTTTTCATCGCCCTTCTGCGCCAACCGGGCCAGCCGCTTTTCCTCGGCCGGGTCGGTAATCATGGGGAGCTTCTGGATGTCCTGGAGGTACTGGTCGAAGGCACCAGTGGCGACGGGTCGGAAAAACGCCTTGGTCCGGCTCGCTTGAGGCGACGGCATGACGGCTCCGCGTGGGCAAACACCGCAGGGATGTGACTCGAAGGCGCGGCGGAGAGGAGTCGCCGCTGTGAAAGGGTGTGCGAATATAGGACGCGCCAAAAAACCGGTCAAGCAGAAAACTATTTCCACATCACAAATCGTTTGTTCCCATCCCGTTGCGGCGTTTGTCCACCTCCGGCTCCCCGCCAACTCCCCCTACTACTTGGAAGGTGACAGGCAACTCGTTGTCAAATTGTTGGTTACGGGATGTGGAGATGGGGAAACGTGGCGGAAAACTCGCGGGGAGATGTGGGATCAGGCCAGGCCCGCCACCGCATCGGCCAGCAGATCGTCGGTCACCGGCACGGTCCACCGCCCGGCCGCGTCGTGCATCCGGCCCACCGCGGCCGGAAGCGCCAGCCGCACCTCCCCGTCCCGGTTCTTCTTGTCGTGCAGCATCGCCTCCAGCACCCGCGGGATCGGGATGCTGGTGCCGGCTCGGGTCGGGAGGCCCAGCGCCCGCAGCAGGTCGAGGACCCGTCCTCCGATGCCCGCGGGGGCGAGGCCCATCCGCTCCGCGATGCGGCACTCCGCCACCAGGCCGAGGGCAACCGCCTCGCCGTGGGGGAGCCGGAACTGGGCCGCCAGCTCCAGCCCGTGCGCGATTGTGTGGCCCGCGTTCAGGATGGCGCGTTGCCCGCTCTCCCGCTCGTCGGTGGTGACCACGACCGCCTTGATCTCGACGCTCCGATGCACCAGGTGCGTCAGCGCCTCGAGGTCGCGGCCCAGCAGCTTCCGTGCATTGGCCTCCATCCAGCCGAAGTACTCCGCGTCCGCGATGAGGCCATGCTTCACCGCCTCCGAGAGGCCGCTCCGGTACACCCGGTCCGGCAGGGTGAGGAGGGTGAGCGGGTCCGCCACCACCACGGCCGGCGGATGGAAGGCGCCGATGAGGTTCTTCCCCAGGGAGGTATCCACCCCGACCTTGCCGCCCACCGAGGCGTCGAGCATCGCGAGGAGGGTGGTGGGGACCTGGGCGTAGGGCACGCCGCGCAGGTAGGTCGCGGCGACGAACCCTGCGAGGTCCCCGACGACCCCGCCGCCGAGCGCCACGATCGCGGTCTGGCGGTCGAGCCCCTGGCTCAGCATCTGGTCCGAGAGCTGCACCCAGGTCTCGCGGGTCTTGTGCTCCTCGCCCGCCGGGAACGTGAGCCGCGCTTCGCAGCGGAGCCGGATCCCCGCGTCGCTGGACCGGGCGCCCAGGGCGCGCGCGTTCGGGGTGGCGTGGGTCCACTCGTCGTAGTAGCGCGCCACGATGTCGTCGGTGATGAGCACCAGCTTGCGGTGGCCGAGCGCGCCGCCCAGCAGCTCGGGGAGGGACAGCAGGATCCCCGGCTCGATGTGGACCTGGTACTGGCCGGTGGCGTGCCGGACGGTGACGGCGGGCATTACCAGGTCACGTCCCCGGCGCCCTCGCGGTGGTTGGCGAGCCGGGCGAGGGTGAAGAGCAGGTCGGACAGCCGGTTGAGGTAGACCAGGAACAGCTCCGGAACCTCCGCCTCGTGAGAGAGGGTCACCACGCTTCGCTCCGCCCGGCGGCAGACGGTCCGCCCCAGGTGGAGCGCCGCCGCCTTTGGCGTCCCGGCGGGGAGCACGAAGGCGCGGAGCTCCGGCAGCTCGCGGTCGGCCTCGTCCATGACCCGCTCGAACGCCGCGACCCGGGACTCGCTCAGCTCCGCCTTCTCCAGCGCCTTGCGCACCTTCTCCGGATCCGGCGTGGCCAGCTGCCCGCCGAGGGCGAAGAGGTCCCGCTGGACAGTCTCCAGCAGCTCATCGAAGAAGTGGACCGGCTGGGTGGCGCGCGCCAGGCCGAGGACCGAGTTGAGCTCGTCCACGTCGCCGTAGGCCTGCACCCGGGCGTGGTCCTTGGGGACCCGCCCGCCGCCGAAGAGCCCGGTTTCGCCGGCGTCGCCGGTCCTGGTGTAGATGGTCATCGCGTTGGCTCCGGGCGGATCTCGTACAGCAGCACGTCGTCAATCTCCTCTTCCCACACCGTTCCCGCGATCCGCATGCCCACCTTTTCCGCCACCCGCCGCGCCGGCACGTTGTCCGGGGGAATGCTGGCGCAGACGCGGGTCACCCCGGGCTGGCCCAGGGCCCATGCCACCAGCGCCTCGGTGGCCTCGGTGGCCAGGCCCCGGTGTTCTACCCCGGGGTACGTGGCGTAGCCGATCATGACTGCTCCCTCGGGGTCGGGGGGACCGCCGAAGCCGAGCGCGCCCGTCACCTTCCGGCTGGAGCGGTCGATGGCGAGCCAGGTCCACCACCCCGCCGACTCCGGCGCCTGGCGCAGCCGGTCCCGGACCAGGGGCAGCACCTCCTCCATGAGCGGCGGTGGGCGGAGCGGCCGGGGGAACGTGGCGCCGGTGACCTCGTCGGCCCGCGCCGCATCGCCCGCCAGCACGGCGTCGATCGCATCGGCGGGGAAGGGAATGAGGGTGAGGCGCGGCGTGGTGAGGTTCAGCGGCATGGGATCCTCAACAGGGGCCTTCCATCTCCGCCGCGGCGACGACCGTGTTGCTGCGCGGCTCGAGGATCACCCACAGGACGCTGTGCTCGGCGACGTTCACCTGCTCCATCCACAGGTAATCGCGGCCGAAGGCGAATCCGCTGATCGTTTCCAGCCGGCGCCAGAAGAGCGGCGGGGTGAGCCCCGCGTGCGAGCGGCTGGGGCGTCCGCGGCGGTAGTCCAGCAGGGTGGGACGGAACACCACCTGGCGCCAGGCGCCACTCGAATCCCAGGCCATGACGACGGCGCCCAGCACGTCGGTGCCCTGCGCCGTCCGGCGCCGTTCCCGGAGCGAGACGGCGTAGCGGACCCGGCCGTCCTCCATCCGGTACGGGAGCAGGTCGGCGGCGTCCTCATCCTGCAGGCTGTTGAGCGCGAGCGCCCCGGTGGGCTCCGCCGTCAGGGGGCGCTCCCGCGCCGGCACCAGCCGGTCGAGCATGGAGTCGAGGGCGGCGCGGGTCCAGCCGATCAGGCTGTCCTTGAGCGCCTGGGAGGGAGACGGGATCGGGTCGCGGTACTCGCGGTTGAGCCCGACCCGGTAATCCTCCGGGGCAAAGAAGGCGCCCACCACCGGCCCGCGGAGGGAGGGCCCGCGGCCCCGGCCGACATCCACCACCACCAGTTCCGCCTGCGCCCCCCGCGCGCCGCAGCGGGAGCCGCGGAGCAGGATGCTGGCGAGCTGCACCCGGGTATGCCCTTCCGGTGAGCCGACCAGGACATGCTGCGCCGCGGCGGCCGAATCGGCCCTCGGGTCCAGCGCCACGGAGACGGTGCCCCGGCCGGCGAGCCACTGCCAGATATCCCCGCGCCGGTCGCTGGCCGGACGGTAGCGACGGGCCAGCGCGGCGATGAGCGTGGTGTCGCTCGTTACCAGGTGGACGGCGCGGCTGGTCCCCTCGCCGACGAAGCTCCCCGCCAGCACGCCGTTGCTGTCGAGCCGGGCGTCGCTCGCGACGGTGGCCTGGTCCAGCGCCGCCGGCGGGCGCTCGCCCCAGCCGCCGAGCGCGCCGCCGAGTGCGGCGCAGCCCGAGAGTCCGAGGAGGAGCAGACAACTGGCCGGCCATGTGCGGTGTCGCATCAGGCACCATCCAGTGCGGTGAGCATCTCTTGGATGCTGGTGAACTTGAGCCGGGGCCGGCCCTGCGCCTTGCCGCGGTGTTGTTCCATCTGGTCGAGCCGCTGCCAGTCGGCCCAGGTCACCACCCGGATCCCGCGCCGCGCCAGCAGCGGGGCGATCCCGTCCCGCCCCGGCGCCGGGGGCGCCACCAGGCGGCCGGCGGCGGCGTCTTCCAGCAGCCGGTCGGCGCTCTCCACCGCGTCCGGCTTGTTGGTGCCGATGACGCCGCTCGGCCCCCGCTTGATCCAGCCGACGACGTACTCGCCGGTGGCGGGGACGCCGGGCGCCGTGACCACCCGGCCCTGCTCGTTGGGCATGATGCCGCGCCGCTGGTCGAACGGCGCCTCCGGAAGGCCGGTCCCGAAGTAACCCACCGAGCGAAACACCAGGTCCACCGGCAGCACCTCGGTGGTCCCGGTCGCCTCCGCCTTGACGTCCCCGGACGGGGTGGGCACCAACCGGTTATGGCCCAGGACCAGCCGCTCCACCCGGCCGGCGCCCTGCAGCTCGAGCGGCGAGAGCTGGAAGCGGAGATGGATCACCTTGCGCTTGCCGCTGAGCGGCCGGCCGGCGAAGGCGTGCAGGGTCTCGATGTTCCGCGCCACGCCCTTGTCTTCCCCCCGGGCCAGCGCCGCGGCGCTGGCGGGATCGAGCTCGAGATCCCCGGGCCGCACTTCGATGTCGGCGTCCGCCATCTCGCCCAGTTCCTTGAGCTCCGGGTGGGTGAATGCCCCCTGCACCGGCCCCCGCCGCCCGATCATGTAGATGTGCCGGACCCGGCTCTCCCGGAGTGCGTCAAGGGCGTGGCCCGCGATGTCGGTGCCGTGCAGCTCCTCCGCGGTGCGGGCCAGCACCCGGACCACGTCCACCGCGACATTGCCCATCCCGATGACCGCGACGCGTTCGGCGCTGAGGTCGAACCGGTGGTCGCGGTAGTCGGGGTGGCCGTTGTACCAGCCGACGAACTCGGTGGCGGCGTGGCTGCCGGGCAGCTCTTCGCCGGGGACACCAAGGGCGCGGTCACTCTGGGCCCCGAAGGCGTAGATCACCGCGTGGTAGTGGCCGAGCAGTTCGGCGCGGGAGAGGTCCCGGCCGACCTGCACGTTGCCGAAGAACCGGACTCCCGGGGTGGCGGCGATCTTCTCGTACACCCGGGTGACCGACTTGATCTTCTGGTGGTCGGGGGCCACCCCCCCGCGAACCAGGCCGAAGGGGGTCGGCAGCCGGTCGAAGAGATCCACCTGGATACCGGGGGAGCGCTTGAGCAGGTGCTCGACCGCGTAGAAGCCGGAGGGGCCGGTCCCCACCACGGCGACGGTGATCGGAGTTTCGGAGGACATGGCGGGAAAACATACAGCCACGCGGGGTCGTGAAACAGGCGACGCGCGGCGGGTGATTCGGCGCCGCCTGCGGCTATCGCCGCCAGAAGAAGGAGAGTGCCCCCTCCGCGGGCGCGAGCGCCCCGCACTCGATGCCGAGCACCGCGCTCTTGGGAAAGTCCACGGTGAGCGCCGACCCCGAGCCGGTCAGGAGCAGCGAAGCGAGCTGTCCCAGCCAGGGCTCGTGGCCCACGAGCGCCACAATCGCGCCCGGCGGCTGGGGCCCCGCGGCCCGGGCGATGGAATCCACCGTCGGTGGCGCGGCCAGGGCGGGGCAGGCCACCGGCGCGGGTCCGCGCGCGACTTCGGCGGTGAGCAGCGCCGTCTGCCAGGCCCGGAGCCAGGGGCTCGCGAGCAGCAGCGTGGGGGTGAGGTCCCGCCGGCGCAGGCGGCGCGCCACCTTGCGGTGCCGCTTCCGGCCCTTGTCGGTGAGCGGGCGCAGGGTATCGTCGGGCCAGAGGGCGGGGTCGTGGTCGCCGGCGTCGGCGTGGCGGATCAGCAGGATCAGCACGTCAGCGCTTCCGCGCGACCGCGCGCGCCATTGCGGTGACGATCGCGTCGATCCGGGCGATGGCCCGGCGGCTCCCCTGGACATGGTGATTGGCCTGCACCGAGAAGGCGTAGGCCCGGCCATCGGGGAGCTCGAAGTAGCCCGACAGGGTGTTCACCCGGGAGATGCTGCCGGTCTTGGCCCGGACCCGGCCCTCGAGCGGGGTGCCGAGAAACCGGCTGCGCAGGCTCCCGGCGCTCCCGGAGAGCGGCAGCCCCGCCTCGAAATTCTCCCGGAAGTTCGGGTGCCGCCGGATGGCCTGCAGCAGCCGGGTGAATCCCAGCGGGGCCACCAGGTTCGAGGCGGAGAGACCGGAGCCATCGGCGAGCGCGAACAGCGTGGAGTCGATGCCCATGGAATCGATCAGGAACCGCCGCTCGACCTCCAGTCCCTGCTCCCAGCTGCCGCCCGCGCCGAACTGACGCCCCAGCTGCTTGAGCAGCACCTCGGCGAACAGGTTCTGGCTGGTGTTGAGGATCGGGAAGATCCAGTCCCGGAGCGGCCGGCTGATGGTCTCCGCCAGCGGCGTGCCGAGGCGGGCGGCGCGGTACTGCAGGCTGTCGGTGGTGCTCCGGGTGGTGCCGAGGACGCTGATGCCCGCTTCCTCCAGCGCCCGGCGGAAGGCGCGGGCGGCGTAGAGGTTCGGATCGGGCAGCGCGAAATACTCGGTGCCGCCCCGGGCGTCCACCGCGACGGTGCCCTCGGCCCGGAGATTGAGCGTTCCGGGGGTGCGGTACATCCGGTCGCCAATATCGCTCTCGCCGCCGGAGGGGACGGTCGTGGTGCGGTTCTCGAGGGTGACGTCCCCGAGGTCGGGATCCAGCGTGAGCAGCGCCGGCGCGCCGGGTTCCGCCCCCGGCCGCCAGGCGATATCCACGCTGTTGTCGTTGAAGGTGAGGCCCGCCACGGGGGCAGCATACCACCAGTTGAGGTCGTAGTTGCCCCAGTCGCCGTGTACCAGCTCGGCGTCGAACCAGCTCCCGTCGCCGACGAGGTCCCCGGTGACGGTCCGGATGCCCCGGTCATGCAGCGCCCGGGCCAGGTCGCGCAGGCGCTGCAGGGGATCGCGGTCGCAGGCGCTGGCCAGCGTGGTGTCGGTGCCGTAACAGCGACGGCTGAAGGTGGGATCGCCGCGGCCATAGAGCACCAGGTCTCCGAGGACCCGGTCCGGCTCCACGCTGCCGGCGGCGTAGACGCTGGTGGGGATGGTCCAGCCCGGCGGCAGCATCGCCGCGCCGACCGCGCTGACGACCAGCTTGGTGTTGCTCGCGGGGATGAAGAGCTTGTCGGCGTTCCGGCCGTACAGGAGGCGGCCGGCCTGGTCCACCAGCGCCACGCCCCAGAGTCCCCGGTCGAAGGGCGCGCTATCCAGCAGGGAATCGAGTTCCCGCACCGCCCCGCGCGGCAGCTGCGCGGTGAGCGGAGTGGCCAGCGGGACCCCCAGGAGGAGCCCGAGAAGCGCGGGCCGCCATGTCGAAATCATTCAGTCCCCGATATCGTGGTGTGCCGGACGTTGACTCTATGGCCTAACCCCGCCATCCTACAGCACTTGCAAGGTGTCGTCAATTCGGGACCGCGGGGCGGTCGGAGCCTGGTCATCTGTCTTATTTTGTGACGCGTCGGGCCGCGGTCCTCCTGGCCCTTTTCACGCTTGCGCCCGGCGCCGCCGCCCTGGCGGCGCAGGACGATGTGGTCGTGCGGAGCCTCGCCTTCGACGGCAACCACGCCATCGACGACTATACCCTCAGTATCGCCATCGGGACCACCAACTCCAGCTGGTTCGTCCGCAGCCCGCTGGTCCGCTGGCTGGGGCTGGGGGAGAAGCGCTACTTCGACCCGCTCGAGTTCCGGCGGGACGTGCTCCGGCTCACCCTGTTCTACCGCCAGAGCGGCTTCATGGATGTGAAGGTGGACACGCTCGTCCGCCGGGACAAGAAGGACGTCCACCTGACGTTCACGATCATCGAGGGGCCGCCCATCGAGGTGCGGGAGGTGGACGTGAACGGCCTGGGCCAGGTGCCCGACCGGGAGGATGTCCTGACCGACCTGCCGCTGCGCGAGGGGCAGCCGTTCAACCGCTTCCTCTTCCAGGCCTCCGCCGACACGATCATCAACCGCCTGCGGAACCGCGGCTATCCCGGGGCCGAGGTCTTCCGGACCTTTGCGGTGGACCGGGAGGCGCGGACCGCGCACACCACCCTCGACGTGGTCCCCGGCCCCTACTCGCGGGTGGGGACGATCCGGGTGGAAGGCACCGCCCGGGTGGACAGCAGCTTCGTGCGGCAGCTGCTCTCGGTGCGGGAGGGCCAGCCCTTCTCGCAGCAGGACATCTTCCAGAGCCAGCGCAAGCTGTACCAGACCGAGCTGTTCCGGCTGGCCACGGTCACCATCGACTCCGCCCGCATGCTGGCGGACGGCGCGGATAGCGCCGTGGTGCCGATCACGGTGCAGGTCGCCGAGGGGCCGTCGCACAAGTTCCGCACCAGTGTCGGCTTCGCCACCAACGACTGCTTCCGCGGCGGCGCCGGGTGGACCCACCGCAACCTCTTCGGCACCGGCCGCCTGTTCGACATCTCCGCCCGGGTCTCGAAGGTCGGGGTGGGCGATCCCTTTGATTTCGGGCTCGACCGCTCGCTCTGCAAGAGCCTGCAGAGCGACACGATCGGCTCCTCCCGCGCCAACTACAATATCACCGCGGCCGTCCGGCAGCCGCGGTTCTTCACCCCCGATATCACCGGGACGGTCAGCCTCTACGCCGAACGGCGCAGCGAGTTCGCGATCTACCGCCGGGAGGAGTTCGGCGGCAGCCTGCTGCTGCAGCGGGAGACGGCCCGTCGGGTGCCGATCGGCCTGGCCTACCGGCTCTCCTACGGCGGCACCACGGCGAGCGCGGCCACCTTCTGCGCCTTCTTCAACGCCTGCAGCCCCGCGGACGCGAACCGGCTCAAGGAGCGGCGGCTGCTCGGCGTCATCACCGCCGCCATCACCTGGCCGCGGCAGAACAACCCGCTCGATCCCAGCCGGGGTCACCTGTACAGCTTCGACCTGAGCCACAGTTCCCGGTTCACCGGGTCGGCCGCGCTGCAGACGTTCACCCGGGTCTCGGGCGACATGGCGTGGTACCGGCCCCTGGGGCTGGGCGGCACGGTGCTCACCTGGCACCTGCGCGGCGGGATGATCTTTGCGCCCCGGATCACGCTCGACAGCGCCAGCGGCAACTTCATCCCGCCGGAACAGCGCTTCTATGCCGGCGGCCCGAACGACGTGCGCGGGTACGACCGCAACGAGCTGGGGCCGGTGGTCTACGTGCTGGGCCGCGATACGATCACCCCCGAGCGCCAGGACTCGCTCAACAACGGGACCCTGCGCCCCCGCTTCAGCGCCACTGGCGGCAACACCCTGGCGGTGGGGCAGCTCGAGCTCCGGGTGCCCGCGCCGGTGTGGAGCTCGCGGCTCCGGATCGCCGCCTTCGTGGATGCCGGGACCCTCTACGAGCGGGGCAAGACCGACCTCGCGCCGGTGCGGATCCGGGTCACGCCCGGGCTCGGGCTCCGGCTCGGCACGCCGCTGGGCCCGGCGCGGTTTGACGTGGCCTACAACGGCTACGACCAGGCGCCCGGCGCGCTCTACCTGCAGCGGTCCGATGGGACGCTCTCGCTGGCGCAGACGGACTTCGTGCAGCGGCGGAAGAGCCGGCTGACCTACCACTTCAGTTTCGGGCAGCCGTTCTGATGCGGCGCCACCTCTTCCGGCTCCCGGCGGCGCTGCTGCTCGCGGTGGTCCCCGCGATCGCCGGCACCCTCACCGTCCTGCTCTACACCGAGGCGGGACACCTGGCGCTCGGCCGGGTGGCGAGCCGGGAGCTGTCGGGGAGGTTCCGCGGCCGGTTCGAGGTGGCGCGCGTCTCCGGCTCGTTCCTGAACGGGGTCGAGCTGCAGCAGGTCTCGATCCACGACACGCTGGGCGAGCCGTTCGCCGAGGTGGACCGGATCGTGGTGCACTACCGGCTGCCGGAGCTGCTCGCCAGCCGGATCGTTTTTTCCTCCGCGGAGCTGGACCACCCGCGGATCCGCATCGTCAAGCGGAAGAACGGGCGGCTCAACCACCAGGAGATCTTCCGCCTGGGCGAAGGCCCGCCGGGCGGCCCGTCGCCCCTGGTGGAGGTGCGCAACCTGCGCATTCGCGACGGGGAAATCGAACTGCGGCTGCCCTGGTATCCGCCCGACACGGCGCGCACCGCGGCGATGGTGGGCGTGGCCCTGGCCGAGGAGCGGGCGCGTCCCGGCCGGGTGATCCTCGAGACGCCCGAGGGGCTCCGTCGGGTGGTGCGCCTCGATTCCCTCACCGGACGGCTGCCGCGGGTCCGGATCAGCTCACCGGACGGCTCCCCGCTCACGTTCGACGTGGACAGCCTGCGGGTCCGGGTCAGCGATCCGGCGATCACCCTGGTGGACCTGGCGGCGCACGCCTGGACCCGCGGGGACAGCCTCGCCTTCACCGCCCATCGCGCCGCGCTCCCCCACAGCCGGATGACCGGCGGCGGCGTCATCACCTGGCCCCGCGGGCCGGTGCTCTACGATTTCACGCTCAACGCCGACCCGCTCGACCTGACTGACCTCTACTGGGTCTCCCCCGACTTCCCCGCGATGCGCGGCAAGGCGCTGGTCACGGCGCGCTCCCGGTCGGACCAGCTCACGGCCTACACCCTCCAGGGCCTGGATCTGTCCGGCGCCAAGGGGCGGATCTCGGGGGACGTCACCGCCCTGACCGACCGGCGCCGCGGGCTCGGGGTCGAGGGGATGACCCTGGACCTCACCGATCTCGACCTCGATGTCCCCCGTCCGTACCTCGATACCGTGCCGCTCTTCGGGACGCTCACCGGCCGGATCGCCGGGGCCGGATTCAAGGACGGGATCGATATCGTGATGGACCTCGTCTTCCGCGACGACAGTGTCCCCGGCGCACCGCTCAGCTCCCTGGCCGGCGGTGGCCACCTCGTGCTCGGCGGCCCCGAGGGGACCCTGTTTGATACCCTCGAGCTGGTGCAGGGGGACCTGGACCTCGGCACCGTGCGGCGACTGGCCCCGGCGGTGGAGCTCCAGGGGCGGGTGCAGCTGGCGGGGCTGCTCCGGGGCCCGTGGCGCAATGTCACCTACGAGGGCCAGGTATCCCACCAGGACGGGGAGCTGCCCGCGAGCCGGGGCAGCGTGGTGGCCACCCTCGATACCCGGGGTGACACGCTGCAGTTCGATGCCCGGCTCGAAGCCGCGCCGCTGGTGTTTGCTGGTGTCCGGCGTGGGTACCCCGGTATCCCGCTGCAGGGAGCGGTTGAGGGCAGCATTGCGGTGCGGGGCACCGCGGAGCGGTTCTTCACCACCACGGATGTGCGCGGGGACCTGGGCCAGGTGACGCTCACCGGTACCGTGGCGCCGAGCCCGGGCCGGATCGCGGCCGACAGTCTTGCGGTCCAGTTCAGCGACCTCAACCTGGCGCAGGTGCGCGGCAGCGGCCCGACCACCCGGCTGGCGGGCCGCGCGCTGGTCTCCGGCGTCTATGACAGCGTCACCGGCCCGACTGGGTCGCTGGCGCTCGATCTCGGCGCCACCCGCGTGGGGAACATCGCGCTCGATACCATCCACCTCCGCGCCCGCGCCGCCGACAGCACGATCCAGGTCGACACGGTCGAGGCCGGATGGCCGGCGGGGTTGCTCGCGGCCAGCGGGACCCTGCGGTGGGCCGGCGAGGAGGCCGGCAGCATCGCCGGCGAATTCACCGCCGAGAGCCTGGCCGTCTTCGAGCGGTACGCCACCGAGCTGGCCGGGCCCGTGGCCGACAGCGCGAAGGCGGCGGATTCCCTCACCGGCCGGGTCACCGGCCAGGTGCAGCTGTCGGGCACCGCACTCGCCCCCCGGCTGCTGGTGCAGTTCCGCGGCGAGGCGCTCGGCTGGCGCGGGGTCCGGGTACCGCGGGCCGCCGGCTCGCTGGGGTGGCGCGACGCGGCGCGGCCGGAAGTGGGGGGTGCGGTCCGGGCCGATTCGCTGCTGGTGGGCCGGTGGCGGGTCCAGGAGCTGGGCCTGGTGCTCGGCGGCTATCAGGACTCGCTGCGCTGGTCCGTCGAGGGGGACCTGGCCGGCATGGCCACCCTCGCGGCGGCCGGCGGCTACCACGCCCCCGGCGATTCCCAGGTGGTCGAGTTCGACTCCCTCGCGGCCGTCCTGCCGGCGCATCGCTGGTCGCTGATCCGTCCCGCCCGGGTGGTGATGTCCGGCGGCCGCGTCGCGCTCAGCGGATTCGAGCTCGAGGCGAGCGATGGTTCCGGCGCGCTGACCATCACCGGCACCGTGCCCCGCACCACCCCGGGAGAGCTCACGATCAGCGCGGTGGGTCTCGGCGTCCGGGACCTCTATTCGCTGCTCGAGCTGGACACCACCGGCATCGCCGGCAGCCTGCAGCTGGACCTCGCCATCGGCGGCACCGCCCGCGCGCCCACCATCCAGGGCACCGGCTCGCTGGCCGATCTCGCGGTGGGGGAACTGGGCTCGCCGTTCGTGCAGGGGGTCGTGAACTACGCCGACCGGAAGCTCGACGCCAACCTGCTCCTCTGGCGCACCGGGGTCCCGGTGCTGCGCGTCGAGTCGGTGCTGCCCCTGGACCTGGCCCTCGAGCGGGTGCCCCGGCGCCAGGTGGAGGGGCCGCTCTCGGTCCGGGTGATCGCCGACAGCACTGACCTGAACGTGGTGGAGGCCTTCACCCGGAACCTGCGCCGGGTGCGGGGGACGCTCCGGGCCGACGTGGCGGTCGAGGGCACCTGGGACGCCCCCAAGCTGGGGGGCACGCTCAGTCTCCAGAACGCCTCCGCCAGTGTCCCCGGGCTCGGGGTGCGCTACGAGGACCTCGAGGCGACGGCGCACCTGTCGGGCGACTCGATCGTGATCGACTCCCTGGCGGTGAAGAGCGGCGACGGGGGCCTCCGCGCGAGCGGCGGGATCCGGCTGGGCACGCTCACCAAGCCCACCCTGGACCTGACCCTCCGCGCCCGGCGCTTCCGGGTCATTGATACCCGCCGGTTCCTCACCCTCGATGCCTCGGGCACGGTGGTGCTGACCGGCCCGGTCTTCGGGGCCCACCTGACCGGCCAGGTGACCGCGGACGCGGGCAACCTGCACTTCGCCGACATGCTCACCAAGCGGATCGTGGATCTCGAGAACCCGGGGGACTCGGGGCTGATCGACCTCGACCTGATCCGCACCGAGCGGCTCGGCGCCAACTTCCAGAGCCGGTTCCTGGACTCGCTCACGATCGACACGCTGCAGATCCAGATGGGCGAGAGCTTCTGGCTCCGCTCCAACGAGGCGAATATCCAGCTCGACGGCAACCTCACGGTCAACAAGCGCCGCGATCTCTACCGCTACGACGGCACCCTCAACGCGGTGCGGGGCAGCTACGCGCTCCGGATCGGCGGGCTGGTGACGCGCGAGTTCACGGTGGATCGCGGCACCGTGCGCTACTTCGGCACCGCGGACCTGAACGCCAGCCTCGACATCGAGGCCAGCCACACCGTCGAATCGGCCGAGACCAACGAAGAGATCCCCGTGGTGGCGCGCATCACCGGCACCATGCTGCAGCCCCGGCTGGAGCTGTCGAGTCCCATCACCTCCAGCCGCCCCGCGCTCTCCCAGACCGAACTGGTGAGCTACCTGATGTTCGGCCGGCCGACCTTCAGCCTGCAGGGCCAGCAGGGGCAGGGGAGCCAGTACGCGGCGGTGCAGACCGGCCTGTCGTACCTGTCCAGCGCGCTGTCCAGCGAGATCCAGCGCACCCTCATCAGCGACCTCGGCATCCCCATCGACTACATCGACATCCGCACCGGCGGCGCCGGCACCGCGGGGATCGCGGGGCAGAGCGGGGCGGCGCAGGTGGCCCAGGTGGCCGCCGGGTGGCAGATCGGCCGCCGCTGGTTCGTCACGCTGGTCGCCGACCTCTGCACCAACGCCCAGCGCTTCTATCCCAGCGCCGAGTTCCGGATGACCCGGCAGCTCCGGTTCAAGACCAGCGTGGAGCCGGCCTATTCCTGCCAGGTGGCGCTCAATCAGCCGGCGCTCTCGGTGAACAAGTACCAGGTCGGCTTCGACGTGCTCTGGGAACGGGAGTACTGACCGGTGACCCGCGCCCTCCTGATCACCAATCCCGCCGCCGCCCGCACCGAGGAAGTCTCGGTGCAGGCCGTGGTGCAGACCCTGCGACGGGGCGGCTGGAGCGTGGACCTGCGCGCCACCGGCGGCCCGGGCGATGCGCGGCGCCTGGCGGCGCAGGCGGTGCGGGATGGGCTCGACGTCGTCGCGGTCTTCGGCGGGGACGGGACCACGATGCAGGCCGCTGCCGCGCTGGTCGGCTCCGAGACGGCGCTGGGCGTGATCCCCGGCGGCACCGGCAACCTCCTGGCCGGCAACCTCCGCATCCCCACCCAGCCGGCCCGGGCGGCGCGGGCGCTGGTGCGGGGGTACGTGGCGCCGCTGGACCTCGGGCGCATGGAGCGCGACGACGGCCCGCATTACTTCGCGGTGGCCTGTGGCGCGGGCTACGATGCCCGTGTCATGGCCGAAACCAGCGCGCTCGACAAGCACCGCTGGCGCCTGGGCGCCTACGTGGCCACCACCTTCCGGCTGATGCCGGAGCTGCGCATGACCACCCACCTGATCACGGTGGATGGCGTGGAGTACGAGGCCCGCGCCGCGCTGGTGCTGGTGGCCAACTGCGGCGAGGTGGTTCCCCCCATCATCAAGCTGCGCCGGGGCATCGCCCCGGACGACGGACTGCTCGATGTCGTCGTGATCCGGGCGGAGAACCTGAGTGACAGCATGCGCGTGGTCTGGGAGCTGCTGCGCGGCGGCGGGGACATCCAGGGCGGCTCGGGCCGCATCAAGTACGCGCAGGGGCGGCGCATCCGGGTCGAGACCCACCCGGTGGAACCGGTGCAGCTGGACGGCGAGGCCCATGGCGTCACCCCCTTCACCGCCGAAGTGGTGCCGGGCGCCATCCGCGTGATCCGGCCCCCGAAGGCGCGATGACCTCACCCCTCGCCGCGCTGGCCCGGGTGGCCCACACCCTCGCCCGAACCGAGGATCTCGGGGAGACCATCTCCGCCGTCGCGGAGGAGGGTCGCCAAGTGTTCGGCGCGCAGCGCGCCGGTGTGTTCCTCCTCGACGAGGCCGGCGGGGCGGTGCCCTTCGCGGCGCCCGGACTCTCGGCCGGGTATGTCACCGCCCTCCGGGCCCGCTGGCGCGAGATGGCGCCGGCCGCGGCGATCCTGCGGGGCGAGGCGTACTTCGTCCGGGACGCCCGGGACGACCGCGCCAGTCCGATGCACGATCAGGTCGAGGCCGAGGGATTCGCGGCCCTCGCCGCGCTGCCGCTCTCCTACGGGGGACGCGTCATCGGGTGGATCAGCTTCTACCACGACGCCCCCCGTGACTACGGGGCCGAGGAGCGGGTGCTGGCCTCCGCCTTCGCCGACCAGGCGGCGCTCGCCATCGGGCGCGGGCGGCTGCTGGAAACGGTCTCCCGGGTCAAGCAGGAGTGGCAGGCCGCCTTCGACGGGCTGGGGAGCGGGCTCGCGCTGGTGGACCGGCAGGGGCGGATTGAGCGTGGCAACCGGTTCATGGCCGAGCTGGCCGGCGTGGACGTCACGGCGCTCCGCGGCCTCAAGCTGCCGGCGCTGTTCCAGGCCTGGCCGGCCGACGGCGCCGAACTCCTGACCCTGGCCCAGGTCAGCACCGAGCGGGTGAGCTGTTACCTCGACGGCCCCGGCGGCCGACACCTCGCCGTCATGGCCACACCGCGGCCGGAAGGGGGGTTCGTGGTCGGCATCACCGACGTGACGGACGAGGTCAACCTCCGCTCGCGGCTGGTGCAGGCGGAGAAGCTGGCGGCCCTGGGCACGCTGGTCTCTGGCGCGGCGCACGAGCTCAATAACCCGCTCGCCGGGATCTCCGCGATGGCGCAGGCGCTGCTCCTGGAGATGCCGCCGGCGGACACGGCCTCCGCCCTGCAGACCATCCGGCTCGAGGCGATGCGGGCCGCGCGGATCGTGGGGGACCTGCTCACCTTCGCCCGGCCCCGGGCGCTGGAACGGCGGGACACGAACCTCAATCAGATCGTCCGGGAGACCTTCTCCGCCACGCCGGCGCTCTCCGACCACGGCGCGGTCTGGACCCTGGGGCTCGATCCCACCCTGCCGGCGGTCAGCGGGGATCCCGAGCTCATCCGCCAGGTCATCACCAACCTGCTGGTCAACGCCGCCCACGCCATGGCCGCCGGCGCCCGGCGGGAGGCGGTCGTGCGCACCGCCTGGAACGCCGAGTGGGTGACCTTCGAGGTGCTCGACAGCGGGCCCGGCGCGCCGCCCGACCAGCTCGCGCGGGTCTTCGAGCCCTTCTTCACGACCAAGGGCCCGGGGCAGGGCACCGGCCTCGGCCTCTCGATCTCCCACGGCATCATCCGCGCACACGGTGGTGACATCACCGGAGAAAACCGCGAGGGGGGCGGCGCCCGCTTCAGCTTCCGGCTCCCCCGCGACCCGACCCGCATCCCGAGGATTAGCCATGCCTGATTCGGTGCTCCTCATCGACGACGATGTCAGCGTGCTCCGCGCCATCGGCCAGGTCTTCGAGCGGGCGGGGTACGAGGTGGCCCGCGAGCTCGATGCCGAGAGCGGCCTGGCGGCCTACGACCGGCTGCGCCCCGAAGTGGTGGTGCTGGACCTCCACCTCCCGGGCATGGATGGCCTCGAGGCGCTCCGGCGGTTCAAGGAGCGGAACGCCGCGGTCATCCTGCTCACCGGCCACGGCGACGTCGCCACCGCGGTGCAGGCCATGCAGCTGGGCGCCGAGAACTTCCTCGCCAAGCCGGTGGACCTCGAACACATGCTCGCCGCCGTGGCGCGGGTGGCGGACAAGGTGCGGCTCCGCCGCCTGAACGAGCTGCTCCTGCTCCGGGCCCAGCCCGGCGAGGGGCTCGAGTCCCTGGGGGACTCCCCCGAGATGCGGGAGTTCAGCCGCCAGGTGGGACTGGTCGCGCTCTCCGAGCGCACCCCGGTGCTCCTGCTCGGGGAGACCGGCTCCGGGAAGCGCTGGCTGGCGACCACCATCCACCAGCTCTCCCCGCGGGCCAGCGCCCCCTTCGTGGAAGTCTCCGCCTGGGGGAAGAGCGCCGCCGACGTCGACGCGGAACTGTTCGGGGCGGAATGGGCCACCGAGCAGGATGGGCGCGAGCGCCGCGCGGGCCTGGTCGAGACGGCCGCCGGCGGGACCCTCTATTTCGACGAGATCGCCGACCTGCCTGCGGAGCTGCAACCCAAGCTCCTCCGGCTGCTCGAGACCCGCTCCTTCCGCCGAGTGGGCGGCGCCCGCGACCTCGCCACCGAGGTGCGGCTCATCACGGCCAGCGCCGCGCCGCTCGAGGTGGCGGTGGAGGCCGGCCGGTTGCGGGAGGACCTGGCCTACCGCCTGAGCGTCATGCCGATCACCATTCCCCCGCTCCGGGACCGGACCCGGGATGACCGCCTGGCGCTGCTCCTCGCCGTCATGAACGAGCTGCAGCGGGAGGTCACCGCCGCCGCCCAGGCCATCGGGCCGGAGGCCCTCGAGCGCTTGCTCAATCACACCTGGCCAGGCAACGTCCGGGAGATGCGCAACGTGCTGGAGCGGGCCCTGATCCTGGCCCGGGGGCAGCCGGTCATCGGGCTGGAGCACCTGCCGGGCGAGTTCCGCAACCGTCCCGGCCCCGGCGACCGCCGGCATACGCCGATGACCCTGGAGGAGCTGGAGCGGGCGCATATCGAGCGCACCCTCAAGCATCACGGCGGCAATCGCACCCGGGCCGCGCAGGAACTGGCGATTTCGCGGGCCACGCTGATCAACAAGATCAAGCGCTACGCCATCGCGGGCTGAGTCCGCCCGCCGGAGGAAGGGCCATGCACAAGGAAGACTTGAAGGAAAAGGATGCGATGAGCTGTCGCGCCTGCGGCCGCGAGGAGCGGGCCAGCGAGGGCTATCCCTGCACCAGCTGCGGGACCTTCATCTGCATCATGTGCAGCTTCCGCGGCGTCACCCGCTGCAAGAAGTGCCAGGAGGAGCACCCCGAGGGATGAGCACCACGTCGCTGATCGCGCGGGCCGGGGTGGCGCCCGTGTGTCGGGAGCCGAGCCCCCGGGCCGAGCAGGTCACCCAACTGGTGCTGGGGGAGACCGCGCGGGTGCTTGACGCCCAGGGCGACTGGCGCCGGGTGCGGGTGGATCATGACCGCTACGAAGGCTGGGTCCACCTCGGGTACGCCCTCGAGACCGATCACGAGATCGCCCGCGGCTGGCACGAGAGCGCCACCGGCTGGAGCGAGGGAGCGGTGGTGCGCGCCGAGGATGGCGCCATCGTCCGGCTGCCGCTCCGTGCGCGCGTCGGGCTCGCCCGGACCCGGGTGGACCTGCCGGACGGGCGCCAGGGGACGGTCATCGCGGGCGAGGTTGCCTCGTTCCACCGGGTCATGTCCCGGGCCCGCGCCAGCTCCCCCGAACTGTGGGCGCGGCGCGCCTTTGCCGGGACCCCCTATCAATGGGGCGGGGTCACGCCGTGGGGGGTGGACTGCTCGGGGCTGGTGCAGACCACCTTCATGGCGCGGGGGATTCCCCTGCCACGGGATGCCGCGCAGCAGGCGGAGGCCGGCCTCGCGGTCGCGCCGGGGGACCACCGGCCGGGCGACCTGCTGTTCTTCTCCGAACGGGGGGAGCGGATCACCCACGTGGCGTTCGCCGGCCCGGGGGATACCCTGGTGCATTCGACCCTCCGCTGCGGCGGCTTCGTGCTCGAGCCGTGGGGCCCAGGTTCCCCCGCCATGATGCTCCGGGCGCAGCTGGTCGCGGCGCGGAGGGTGGAGTGAGCGCCACCCCGGAGCGGCCGCGGCATCTGGTGCTGTTCGACATCGACGGCACCCTCCTGCTGACCGCCGGCGCCGGCCGGCGCGCCATCACGGCCGCGCTGGCGGAGGAGGTCGGCTCCATCGACGCCTTTCACCAGGTCCGGTTCGACGGCAAGACCGACCCCCAGATCGTGGTGGAGCTGCTGACCGCCGCGGGGCACCCGGGCGCC
The DNA here is from genome assembly GCA_964585655.1 of uncultured Gemmatimonadaceae bacterium. Classification (GTDB taxonomy): domain Bacteria; phylum Gemmatimonadota; class Gemmatimonadetes; order Gemmatimonadales; family GWC2-71-9; genus JADJOM01. The sequence continues at coordinate 37,428 of CAZPER010000036.1, forward strand.
ACCGACCACGGCTACGTGCGGGAGCTGTGCCTGCGCTACCTGGGCCGCCTCGAACGCGAGCTGCAGCACCCGGCCACCGAAACCACCCTGATGCCCGGCGTCGACGAACTGCTCGATGCCCTGGAGCAGCGGGCCGACGTCCTGCTGGGCCTGCTCACCGGCAACATGCGGGAGGGCGCGGCGCTCAAGCTGGCCTCCGCGGGGATCGAGCCCGCCAGGTTCATGGTGGGCGCCTTCGGCTCTGACTCGGCGCACCGCCCCGACCTCCCCGCCATCGCGGCGGAGCGAGCCATCCCCCATTTCGGTCGCCGTCCGCACGGGCGTGACGTGGTGATCATCGGTGATACCCCGGCGGATGTGACCTGCGGTCGGGGCATCGCCGCCCGCGCGATCGGCGTCGCGACGGGCGCCTACCCGGTGGCGGCGCTCACCGACGCGGGCGCGCACCGCGCCTTCGCGGACCTGAGCGACACCGCCGCGGTGCTCGAGGCCATCCTTGGCGAATGAACTGGAACTCAAGGCCGTGGTGGAGGACCCCGCCCGGATCCGCGCCGCGCTCACCGCGGCCGGGGCGCGCCGCACCTTCCGCGGCCTGCTGCGCGACCGGCGGCTCGATGCCGGGGGCCGGCTCACCGCCGCCGACACCGTCCTCCGCGTGCGCCGCTGGATCCCGGTCGAGGGGCCGGAATCGGCGCTGGTGGGCTGGAAGGGGCCGGTCAGCGTGAGCCCCGGCGGATACAAGCAGCGGGAGGAGCTGGAGTACGAGGTGGAGGATGGCGCCGCCGCACTCCAGGTCTTCGCGGCCCTGGGCTACGAGGTGGTGCACGCGATCGACCGCGCCGTCGAGGTCCATGCCTTCGCCGACGGGGTCGCCCGGCTGGAGTGGTATCCGCGCATGGATATCCTGCTCGAGATCGAAGGGACGCCGGACGCCATTGAGTCGCTCGTGGCGGCGACGGGGCTCCGCCGCGACGCCTGCCTGCCCGACGCCCTGGCGCTGTTCGCCAGCCGCTACGAGGCGCGGACCGGGCGGCGCGCCCTGCTGGCGGAGGCGGATCTCGGTGGCGAGCCCCCCGGCTGGAGCGGGTGGTGAGCACGGCCATGGAACGCGGCGGCCTCCTGATTCCCGAACTCGGACCCTCCCTCGGCCGGCTGGTGGCCCCGGTCGCCCAGCCGGGGACGCCGCCGCACTGGATTCCCCTGGACGACATCCGTGTCGGGCTGGTCACCCAGGTCTTCGACCTGGCGGGCGACGCCCGCCGCTGGGCCCGCGAAGGGGACCGCGAACTGGCGCTGGCCACCCTCGACCGCGCGGCATGGGAGACGGCGTGGCAGGTGGCGGTCGGCGCCGTCGCCCAGCGCGCCGCCCAGGAGATCAGCCGGCGCCTGGCGGAAGCCGCCCGCGAGGTGCGGCTCCCGGCCCGG
>CAZPER010000037.1:0-36260 GCA_964585655.1 uncultured Gemmatimonadaceae bacterium
AGGCGCCCGCCGGGTCCGCGATGCTGCGGATGACCCGCGCGGGATTGCCGGCCACGAGCGTGTTGGGAGGGACCGGCTTGGTCACCACGGCGCCGGCGGCCACGATCGAGTTCTCCCCCACCGAGGCCCGGAGGATCAGCGCGCCGGTGCCGATCCAGGCGTTGTCCCCGATCACCACCGGAGTGGCCTCGTCCAGCGTGATGGAATCGTGCGCCAGCCGCCGCCCCGGCGAGACCGGGTGGCTGATGTTGTCGTAGATCTGCACGTTGCCCGCGATCATCACGTCGTTCCCGATCCGGACGCTCTTCGCCACGCTGATCGTGGTCTGGTAGTTGACGCTGGTCCGGTCCCCGATCACCAGCTCCGGCCCTTCCGAGACCTTGAGCCCCACGATCCAGGTGTTGCGGGTGCCGACGCGCACGTCGTCCCCCAGCACGATCCGGCCGGTGCCGAAGACCTGCGGGATCTGGCCCTCCAGCACCAGCCGCCGTCCCGCGGCCGCGCAGCGGCTGCGGAACACCGGCTCCCGGTAGAAGAAGAGCAGCAGCCAGTGCAGCAGCCCGCTGACCAGTTGCACCACCAGCTCCACCAGCCGCCAGAACGGGCGGATCACGGGGAGCCGCACCTCGCGGATCCATCGCCGCACGGTCCGGGCATGGCGGAGCGGCCCCTTCCCCTGCCGGGCCTGGGTGACCAGGGACTCGAGGAGCATGGTCTATCCTCCGAGCGCGGTGAGGAGATGCTGCATCTGTCCCTCCGTCGTCCAGGCGCGCAGCCGGTGGTCGTCGGGCTGGACCCTGGGGTCCGCCGCGAGACCGAGTGCCTCCTCGATGCCGCGGGCGGCGGTCTCGAGGTCATCGCCGGTGATCACGGTATGGCCTCCGGCCTCGCGCAGCATGGCCGCCGTCTCGCCGGCGTCGTCCGCGAATGCAAGGATCGGGGCCCGCGTCCCCAGGTACTCGTAGAGCTTGTTCGGTACCTGGTCGGGCTGTTGCTGGGCCAGCAGCAGGAGGACGTCGGCGCCGCGAACGATTTCCTGACAGGCCTCGTGGGGCACCCAGTCCTGAAACCGGACCAGCTCACCGAGCCCGAGCCGGGAGACTTCGGCCTCCACCGAGACGCCATTGTACCAGCGGCAACGACCCACGAGGTCCACCAGCAGGTCCGACTGTCCGAGCCGGTGCCGTGCCACGACCTGCGCCAGGGCGGCCAGGAAGAGGCGTGGATCCCGGCCGAAATAGAACGACCCGACGTGAACGATGCGCCTCGGGCCCGGGGCCGGCGGCCTGGCGCCGGGCGGGGCCAGCCACTCGATGCCGTTGCGGACGAGGAGTACCCGGCCGGATGCGTCGGGTGGCAGCTTGGCGCGAAAGAGGCGCGCGATGCCCTCCGAGACGGCCACGATGCGCTCCGCCCGGTCGAGCGTCTTGCGCTCGAGCCACCGCTCCACCGCATCGCTCCACGCGGAGCGGACGTGGGCAGGCTTCCAGGCGTTGTCGGTCCAGGGATCCCGGAACTCAGCGATCCAGCGCACGCCGCGCCGCCACGAGAGCCACAGTCCCGCGAGGTGTCCGGAGAAGGGCGGCGCGGTGGTATAGACCAGCTCCACCCCCTCGGGAAACGCGCGCCGGGCCGCGGCCGCCGCCGCCGGCGCAAACCCCTGATGGTCATCCGGCAGCCAGAGCGCGGAGAAGATCATTCGCTTCCAGGTCGGGACCCGGAGCGGCAGGGCGGCGGAGGCCTCGGCGGGGGGCGCCTTGGCGGCCACGGCCGCCGCTCGTCCCCCGCGGCGTCGTTTCCACGCGAGCCAAAGCTCGCGGGGGTTTCGCCAGGCACGCACCCGCTCGATCACGATGCCTCCGGGCGTGCAGACGAGAGGGACCGTGGCTTCCGGCACCTGCGCGGCGACCACATGCACCTCGTGGCCGGCTCGCCGGAACGCCTCGGCCACCTTGGCCGCCCGGAGGCCCCCGACGGCGGGGTCGGGTGGGTAGTGATAGGAGATGATGACGATGCGCACCGCGGCCTCAGCGCCGCATCCGGCGCCGGACGGCCCGCCAGATCCGCATCCCCACGCTCCGCAACTCCGCCCCGTAGCCCCCGGTGGCGCGGGGGAGGGTTTCGTAGCCCATGGCCCGGAGGATGCGCCCGGCCCGCTTCTCGAACGCGATCCGCTCGCCCGGGCTGAACGCCTTCTTCCACAGGCCGGCGTTGTCCTTCCGCGGCGGCTGGTTGAGCAGGGGCCAGAGATGTCGCTTGGAATCCGGCACCGAGCTCTTCACGGCCTTGTGGTACTCGAGCATCGCCGGGCTCCAGTCCACGCCGAGGAATGCGGTGAGCCGACGGAGGACCGGCTCCGGCTCGGTGACCAGGTCCTCATACCGCAGCTCGAAGTAGCGGGACGGCCCGAGGATTCCCCCGATGCGGCGCATCCATTCGACCTGTTCCCGCCAGCAGTCGGCGCACTCGAACAGGTCGTCGAAGCCGAAGGTCTGCCTGGTCTGGGAGAGACAGGCGTCCCGGCCGTCGCGGATGATGTGAATCACCTGGCAGCCGGGGAACCAGCGCTCCAGCCGGTCCACCCGCTCCATGTTGCCGGGATCCTTGTCGCCCCAGCGCCGCTTCCCCTTGGCCCGGGCGTAGGCCAGGTGGAAGGCATCCATGATGCCGGGGAAGCCTGGCTGGCGGCGCAGGGAGAGAATTCCTTCCGCCGTGAGCGGGACCTCCCAGAGCCGGATCCGCTCCTCCGCCAGCAGGGCGTCCACCATCCGGCGCGCGTCGGCATCGGTCGCAAGGTTGCCGAACGCCTCCAGCCGGTCCTCGTAGGCCGCCCAGAGGCCCACGGTGTCCAGCGGGATCGCGATCTCCGGGTGGTTGTCGAGCATCAGCCGAAGCAGGGTGGTGCCGCTGCGCTGGAATCCCACGATGAAGAAGGGCGTGGGGTTCACCGGCGGATCTCCCGGGCCAGGGCCCTGATACTGTTGAGCCGGTCGCGGAACGCGACCAGCATGACGATCGGGTACACCGCCACCCCCGCGGCCACGGCGATGACCAGGTGCAGGGCGTCGGACCAGGCAGTGGGGAGCGCCGCGCGCACGCCGATGACCGCCGCGCCCATGGCCACCGAGGCGATGAGCGGCGGGCGGACTGCCTCGAGGTACTCCCCGAGGCGAAGCCCGGACACTCGCTGCACGGCGCGAAAGGTGACGAGGGAGAGCAGCGGGTAGCCGACGATCCAGCCCGCCGCGACACCCGCCAGGCCCCAGAAGGAACCGATGTAGAACAGGGGCAGCAGCACCGCGAGCCCCACCAGGTTGAGCCGCATCGCGAGCCCCGACTCCCCCACCGCCTGCAGGACATGGGGATACGGGGTCGTGATCGACCGGAGGCCGCCGTAGAAGGTCAGCAGGGCGAGCGGCGCGATCGCCGGCCACCACTGGTCTCCCAGTACCACCGTGACGAAGAGATCGGAGACGCTCGCCAGCCCGAAGGCCACGGGGAAGGTGAGGAGCGCCAGCCCCTCGGTCACCTTGAGCAGATACCGGCGCAGCGACGGCAGGTCATGCTGCACGGCGGAGAAGATCGCCGGCGTGATCTGGCCTACCAGCCCGCTGATCCGGTCCACCGGCAGGCTGGCGAGGGTCCAGGCGTGCGTGTAGGCGCCCAGCAGCGCCTGGCCCAGCCGCTTGCCCACGACGGCGTTGTCGCCGTTGGAGTAGCCGAACCAGGCCAGCCGGGTGACCATGATGTGGGAGCCGAACGCCACCGCGGCGCTGATCTCGTCCCACGAGCGGGGCCAGCCCAGCCGGTGGCGGCGCCAGTAGACCGCGAGGGCGGAGCTCGCCACCGCGCCGATGACCATCCCGGCCATCAGCGACCAGAAGCGGAACCCCAGCAGCGCCAGGATCAGGGTGGCGACGCCCTGCAGGCCGGCCTCGGTGGCATCGATGGCGGCTACCCGACGGAACTGGAGATCGCGGGAGAGCAGGGATTTCGGCAGGACCTTGATGGCGGTGGTGATAAAGAGCCCGCTGAGCAGGACCAGGGGCCAGCGCAGGTCCGGCGCCCGGAAGAACCCTGCCACCACCGGCGCCGCAAAGAACGAGAGCCCGAACAGGATGAACCCCAGCACGATCGAGAGCCCGCCGAGTGCCGAGATCTGGTGATCGGTCAGGTCGCGGCGGCGGACGATGGCCGCGCCGAGGCCGAACTCGTTCACCAGCTGGACCAGCCCGACGTAGAGCGCGGCGTACCCGTAGAGCCCGTAGTCCGAGGGGCTGAGGATCCGTGCCAGCGCGATCGTGATGCCCCAGTTGAGCAACTGGGTCAGCCACCGGAACGCGCCGGTCCAGGCGACCCCTCGTACCAGGGCGCGATCCAGCCCCCGGTGGTCGGTCTGGGGCCTGGCGTTCGTGGCCGGTGCGTCTGTGCTCACACCCATCCTTGCAAGTGCGGGGCGCTTGAAATTGGCAAGATCGAGGCCACTATTGATCGGAGCCGGGACCGCATCGCCGCTCCGCGGGACAGTGACAAGATAATTGGGGACAACGTCTTACGCGCCCATCGAGCGACACGCGGGCCGCGCCGTCCCGCACCCGGTCCCGGCACCAACCGTGCAGTAGGCCATGGCTTCCCGAAATGCGATCATGACCGCCAAGACACCGCCCGCCCTCTCGTTCCCCGTCCGGCTGACCCGATCCCTCGGCGGCCGGTGGCGCTCCCTCCGCGCCCACCCGCTCCTCAACCCGGTGGGCCTGGGTGAACTGCTCCGGGAACGACAGGGGGGACACGCCGCCGACCCCGATCACGCTCCCCACCTGCAGGAGGCGGTGGACTGGGTCTGTCGGGCCCAGGACGCCACCCCCGATGACGGCATCGCCCGCGGTTACAGCGTGCTCTACAGCCCCTACTTCCGGAGCCGTGGCTGGCAGCCGTCCTATCCCGAGACCACTGGGTACCTGATTCCCACCCTGCTCGAGGCCGCGCGCGAGCTGGGCCGCCCCGAGCTGTCGGACCGGGCCCTCCGCGCCGCGCGGTGGGAGATCGCGATCCAGTTGCCCAGCGGCGCCGTGCAGGGCGGGGTAATCGGTGAAGGCCGGACCCCCGCCATCTTCAATACCGGGCAGGTCATGTTCGGCTGGCTGGCCGCGTTCGAGCAGACCGGTGAAGGGCAGTATGCCGACGCCCTCCGCCGCGCCGGCCACTTCCTGGTGGGCGCGATGGATTCGGCGGGACAGTTCCGCCAGGGAGAGTCTGACTTCGCCCGCAAGGATGCGACACTCTACAACGCCCGCGTCACCTGGGCGCTGGCGGAGGCGGGGAAGGCGCTGGGCGAGCCCGGGTTCACCGACGCGGCGGCGCGGCACCTCCGCATGGTGGCGCGGCGGCAGCAGGCCAACGGCTGGTTCCCCGACTGTTGCCTGACGGACCCGGTGCGTCCCCTGCTGCACACCATCGCTTACACCGTGCGGGGCCTGCTCGAGGGGGGACGGGTGCTGGAGGATGCCGCGGTGCTGGACGCCGGCGCCCGCGCCGCGGAGGCGCTCCTCCCGCTGGTTCGCGCCGACGGCTGGCTCCCCGGGCGCTTCGCCACCGACTGGTCCGGCGCCGTGCCGTGGAGCTGCCTGACGGGGGAGGCGCAGATGGCGAACAACTGGATGCGGCTGCACCTCATTACCGGGGAGCAGCGGTGGCTGGAGCCGGTGCCGCGGGTGCTGGACTTCCTCAAGCGCACCCAGAATCGCGGCTCCGCCGACCTGGGGCTCCGCGGCGGCATCAAGGGCTCCGCCCCGATGAGCGGCGGCTACGGCCAGCACGAGATCCTCAACTGGGCCACGAAGTACTTCGCCGACGCGCTCATGCGCCATGGGCAGCTGGCGCGGGGGACGGCCCGAGACCGGTCGATCACCTATCGGTTGGCCTGACCCCTCGCCTCGACCGTGATCCGCCGCGCCCGGGTCCGGGGCAGGAGCAGCGAGTCGGTCACCGCGAGCGAATCCTCGGTAAAGCGGCGCAACACCGCGAGGCCGGAATCGGGGGGCAGGCCGGCCTTCTCGAGCAGCCAGAGCCCCCCCGACTCCCGCGCCACCGCCAATGCCTCCCGGGCCCGGTCCCCGTCTGCGGGTGTCAGGCTGACCACCGTGTACGGCCGGGTCTTGTCCGGCTCCGGAATCTGGTAGAGGGGGTTGGACCGGGGGAAGTAATACGAGAATGGCAGCGCCCCATCGGTCGCGAAGAAGATGATGGGGTCCCCGGCGTGACTGTGCCCGTTGAGGTACGCCGCCACCCACTTCCAGTCCCCCTGGCCGCGGTAGTTTCTCACATAGTTGAAAGTGCTGGCTGCGAACACGAGGAAGGTCGCCGCGACCGCCGTCCGGCGCGGCCATCCCGGGGCGGTTTCCTCCAGCGCCAGCCCCAGCAGCAGCAGGATCCCCGGCAGCGCCACGATCCAGTGCCGCTCCTCCACCAGTGACAGATTGCTCACCCTGAGACCCATCAGGATCAGGACGGGAACCCCTCCGGCCACGACCAGCCGCCACTCGGAGACGGGGATACGGCGCGCCCCGGGCAGGAACCGGCAGGCCGTGATGAGGGCCAGGGTGACGAGCAGCAGCGCCGCGCCGGCACTGGAGCGCATGAAGGGGGCGGCGCGGAAGATGGTGAGGGTCACAATCCCGCCGCACCACTCGACCAGGTGCCACAGCCAGGCGACGCCGAAGGGCGCGGCGGCCCACTCCAGCGGCGGCAGGTACTGCTGGCGGTCCCCGAACTGCTCCAGGATGGCCGGCATCCAGGGGAGGAGGAGCACCCCGATGACCATTTGGGCCCCGAGCAGGGCCCGCCGCCGCGGGGAGAGCAGCCCGGCGACGGCATGTCCCAGGAGGACGAAGCCGACGTAATAGAAGGTGAGGAGCCCGAGGTAGGAGACCGCGACGTAGGCCAGCAGGTCGGCGGCGCGGACCTCACGCGCCTCATCCATGAGGCGGAAGAAGAGCCAGGTGGACGCCGTGACCAGCAACAGCGTCAGGGCATACACCCGGGCCTCCGAGGCGGCCCAGAGGACGTGTGGGGTCAGGCCGCCGAGCAGTGCCAGGCTCCACCAGCGCGAGCCGAGCCGGAGATCCTCCGACATGCGCCAGAGGAGAAAGACCGTCCCGCTGATGAAGAGGACCGAGAGCAGCCGCAGGAACTCGACGGAGGGATAGAGCTGCCGCCAGAACCAGGCGAGCACGAAGTAGAGGGGGGGCTGCTGTTCGAAGCGGAGCGCCCGGTGGAACGCGTCCAGCGGCCCGCCGCTGGTGGTGAAGATCGTGGCGGCCTCATCGAACCAGAGGCTGTTGCGCAGGCCCATCGCGGTGCCGATGATCGCGACATTCATGAACGCCGCGAGCAGGATCCAGCGTGTGACGGCGCTTGACCCTGACCCGCCGCCGTTTCTACCTTGGACCTCGCCCACCCATGCCTCCTGCTCCCGAGAGATTCGAGCCCAGCCGCTGATGTTCGCCGCCCCGCCTGTCCCCGCGCGCTGGCAACGCGTCCGGGGCGACCTGCTGGCCCTGGTGCTCGTGCTCCTCGTGGCCCTGCTTCCCCGACTCCTGGTCCTCGACGCCGATCCGCCCTCCCAGCTGCTGGGGGCGTTCCTGAGTGACGAAGGGTGGTGGGCGCAGAACGCCCGCCAGCGGGTGCTGTTCGGGCAGTGGATCATGGACGACCACAATCCGGCCCTGTTCGCGGCGCCCGCCTATACCGCGGCGGTGACTGCAGTTTACCACTATGTCGGCCTGGGACTCGCAGAGACCCGGCTGGCGAGCGCCCTCGCCGGCACCGCGGCCTCCCTGCTGCTCTTCGCGGGGCTGCGGGCGGTGCTTCCCATCCGGCGTGCCCTGCCGCCGGCGCTGCTCCTGGCCTTCGGCACCTTCCCGATCCTGATGAGCCGCCTCGGCTTTACCGAGTCGGTCCAGCTCGCCTTCGCGGTCCTGGCCCTGGCTGGCGTCCTCTGGGCCACCCGGATGCCCGGGTTCGGGCTGCTCGGAGGCCTCGGCTTCATGCTGGCCGTGCTGAGCAAGCCCAATGCCGTGATATTGGGACCGGTGTTCGCACTCTGGTGGCTGCAGGAATTCTGGCGGCTCCGACGCGCCGGAGCGCCGGTCCGCCCCCTGTGGCTCCAGGTCGGTGCCTTCGCCCTCGCGGTGGTGCTGGTCACGACGACGGTCGGGGTCCTGCTGGTGCTCCCGCACTGGAGCGCCATCCGGGAACAGCTCGCGGTCAGCCTCGCCAGCGTCTATGCGCCGAATCGGCGGCTCGCGGATGGCGGCGTGCTGCTCTTCTTCCTCCCCTTCCTCAGCCTCCGGCCCAGCCTCTTCTTCACCGCCGGGCTGCTGCCGCTGCTCGGACTCTGTGTGCTCCTCTGGCGGCGCTTGGGACAAGAGCGGTCTGTTGGGCTCGACGCGGCGGAACGGCTGGCCTGGTGCTGGTGGGGCGTGATTCTCACCTACCTCACGACCCAGTCCTACCAGCCTGACCGGCGGTTCCTGCTGCTCGCGCCGGCCCTGGCCCTCCTGGCCGCTCGCGGGCTCTTCGAGGATGACGCGGATGCCGCCGACGTCCCGGCCGCCGGACTACTGCGGCGGGTAGGGGCCGGGGTTCTGGTGGGCGGCCTGGCCGGACTGATCGTGATGCACTTCGGCATCCCGGTGCTCCATTCATTCTTCCGCGGGGCCCACATCGGTGGCGAGGACGGTGTGGCGGACTTCACCCTGCAGCTGGCGCTCTGGCACGCGACGGTCGGCGCCGCCGCGCTTCTGGCCTGGTGGAACCCGGCGCCGCCGTGGCGCCGCCGCCTCCCCGCGTGGGCCTGGGCCACGGCCTTCGTGCTCACCGAGGCGGTGCCGCTGGCGGTGCACTACGCCCAGCCGCACTACAGCGAGCGGGACGCGGCGCGGGCCATCGCCGAAGTGTCGCGCGCGCTGGAGCCGCAGCGGCGGGTGATGACCGGATTCCTGGCCCACTCGCTGGCGCTCGAGAGCGACATCTTTCCCTTCTACATCCGCGATGACTCCGTCACCGGCGCCCGGATGAACCTCGATGGCTGGGAGCGGTTCCGGCCCACCATGGCCGTGACCTCCCTGCGCGGGGAGACGGTCGTGGGGCCCGCGATCGACCCGGCCGCCCACGGTCTGGTGCCGCTCTGCCGGATTCCCCTCTGGCACCAGGTTCCGGATCCCGACCCGCTCGAGGTGACGCTCTGGTTTACGACCGCGGTGCAGCCGCCTCCGGCGTGTCCCCCGCCGGCTGTTCCGGTGCGCTGAGTCCGGGGCCGGCACCCCGCAGCGCAAACAGCAGTCCGCCGGTCAGCCCCGACAGCAGCGGGCAGGCGAAATAGGTCAGGCTCAGCGCCACCGCATCCGGCGCGGGCACGCCGAACGGCGTCAGAAAGGCCACCCACGCCCACTCCCGCACCCCCAGTCCCGCGAGGGACAGCGGCAGCATCGTGGCCAGGGTCACCAGCGGCACCCCCACCAGGAACAACTCGGCCGGAAGGGTGAGGCCGACCCCGCGTGCCACCACGACCCAGAGCAGCACCATCAGCCCCTGCACCAGGAGCGAGACGCCGAAGGCCGCCAGGGCGCGCGGCCCCCGGCGCATCGCCTCCCGGACCGCATCAAATGCCGCCGCGGGAATCGCCCGGAGCCGCGCGCTCCGCCGCGCCAGCAGCACGAACAGCCCCAGCAGCAGGCCCCCCGCCGCGAGGATCGGCAGCAGCCGCTCGGGGGCGAGCACGGTTCGTACGCCACGGAGGAGGGGAGCGGCCACACCGGGCCGGAGGACCAGGCCGGCGAGCCCATACGCCAGCAGCGCCGCGACACCGAACGCCCGGTCAAGGAGCACGCTGACGACCGCGGTCTCCGCCCGCGGCATGACCCGGGCGACCATCGTGGCGCGGAAGGCGTCGCCGCCCACCGCCGTGGGCAGAAAGAGGCTGAAGAAGCCCCCCACGAGGTACAGGTGGAACAGCGCTCCCCAGCCCGGCGCGCCGGGGCCGATCAGGAGGCGCCAGCGGATGGCCGCCAGCCCCTGGCTCAGCATGAGGAGCAGCGCCCCGCCCACCGCGGCAACGGCCGTGCCCGCGGTGAACCGCGCCGCCAGCGAGGCGGTCCCGGCACTCCGGAGCACGAGGGCCACCAGCGCCACCGCGATCAGGAGCCGCAGGGCGCTCCCCAGGAGTCGGCGGCTTGACCCGGCTCCCCGCGTTGCCATAGTTTCGCCCAGTGTCATCCTCCCACCTGACGGAAGCGCCGCGTGGACTCCGGCGGCTGCTGCATCGGTTTGTTCCGGCGCACTTCCAGGACCCTGTGGGCCTCGCCCGCCGGTTGCTCGGGAGCGGGGACGCCGACGCCTACGCCGCCATGGGTCACGCCGCCCTGGGGGTGGCCTGCGCCCCGCTCGACATCGTGCTCGAACCATCCGAACGGCGGCTCTACCAGGCGGCGGCGGCGCCGGTCCTGCCCCAGCTCTTCGTCTGCGGGCCGCCGCGCAGCGGCACGACCCTGGTGGCGCAGGCGCTGATCGCGCACCTCCCGGTGGCCTGGCTGTCCAATCTCACCGCCGTCTTCCCCCGCTCACCGCTCCGTGCCATGCGGCTGTTCAGCCGGCGGCTCACGCCCTGGCGGGCCAACTATCGCAGCTACTACGGGCGCAGCCGGCTGCTCAACGCGCCCAATGACTCGCTGCAGCTCTGGGACCGGTGGCTCGGCGCCGACCGCACCCGGCTGCGGGTGGAGCTGACGGCGGAGGAGCGGGAGGCCATGGTTCGCTTCTTTGGCGCGCTGGAGCAGGTCACCCGGCATCCGCTCGTCACCAAGAACAACAACCTCAACCTGCAGGCCCTCCCGGTGGCGGCGGCGCTGCCCGGTGCCCGATTCCTGGTCCTGGACCGCGAACCGGAGTTCCTGGCCCAGGCGCTCCTCGTGGCGCGGCGCGAGATCCATGGCAACCTCTCGGCGCCCTACGGCCTCCACCCCGACTTCCGGGCCGAGGATGACCCCGTCACCAGCGTCTGCCGCCAGGTGGTGGCGCACCGCCGGGCGGGGGCGGAACTCCACGCCTCGCTCGGTCCCGCCCGGTCCATGGTGCTCTCATACGAGGAGTTCTGCACTCACCCGGAGGGGTCCATGGCCCGGATTGCGACCGAACTGCTCGGCATCGATCCTGCACTGGGATGCCCCATGCCCCGGGGACTCCGCTTCACGGTGTCCCGGAAACGGCGACTCCCGCCTGACGAGTTTGCCGCTATCGAGGAGGGGCTCGGCCGACTGCAAGGAGCGTAGCGCCTGGAGACCGTCCCCTCACCCGCCCGCGCCACCTGGCCCGCCGAGGCCCTGACGATCCTCGGCGTCCTCACGGTCGCCCTGCTGCCCCGGCTCCTCTTCCTCGGCGCCGACCCGCCGCAGGACATGCACGAGCATTTCTTCACCGACGAAGCCTGGTGGGCGCACAACGCCCGGAACCATGCGCTCTTCGGCCGGTGGATCATGGACGACCATAATCCGCCGCTCTATGGGGCGCCCCTCTACACCGCGGTGCTGCGGGGCGTCTATCAACTGCTGGGCACCGGCCTGGTCCCGACCCGGCTGCTCGCCGCCCTTTCGGGGGCGCTCGCCAGTGTGGTGCTGTATCTCGGTCTCCGGGCCCGGCACCCGCGGGGTGAAGCGCTGGCGCCGGCCCTGCTGCTGGGGTGCAGCTACTTCGCCATCAGTCACAGCCGGGTCGGGCTGGTGGAGTCCTTCCAGTTGCTCCTCATTGTCACCGCCGGTGTCGGGGTCCGACTTGCCGCCGAGCGGCCGGCCTGGGGCTACCTGGGCGGGGTGGGCCTGGTGCTGGCCCTGCTCGCCAAGCCGACCGCCATGGCGCTCATCCCCGCCTTTGGCCTCTTCTGGCTGCTGCACTGGTACGCCGCGCGCCGCGACCCATCCCTGCCGCCCTTCCAGTTCGAGTCGCCGCGACGGGTCATCTTCGCGGCGGCCGCCGCCGGGGTGCTGGCGCTGGCGCTCTGGCTCTGGCCGGTCCGGCACGAGGTCCTGAACCAGATGCGGGTCAGCCGCATCGTGAGCTTCACCGACCATGGCATTCCGCGGGTCGAGTTTCTCGGCCTCGGTCTTTTCGGACTCCGGCGCAACGGCTTCGTCAGCCAGAGCGTCGTGCCCCTCCTCCTGGTGGCCCTGCTCGCGGCCTGCCGGCTGTCCCGGCGGGAGGGTCCGCGGCCATCGCTCACCGAGTGGTTCGGCTGGGCCTGGCTGGGTGGCGCCCTGCTGCTGCTGTTGCCGCAGCACTACCAGGTGGACCGGCGCTTCCTCCTGCTCTGGCCCGCCGTCGCCATCCTGGCCGCCCCGGCCATGCGTGCTCCCGGACTCGCGTTCCCCGGCCGGTTTGAGGGCACGGGAGCCCGGTGGCGGGGCGCGGCCGCGGGCCTGGTCCTGGGAGGCGTCGTGGCGATGCTCCTGCTCCCCTGGCTCGCCGAGGGCGCCGGCGGCCTTGTCGCGGCGCTGGGAGGCACCCCGGAGGGCGCCATCGTGACCCCGGTGTGGCACCTCGCCGCGGCGGTGGGCGCCCTGCTTGGCTGGCAGGCTGGACCGCGGCTCCCGGCCACCCCCCGGATCCTGCCCTGGTACGTCGCGATCGGCGCGTTCCTGCTGGCGGAGCCGCTCCGCTTCGCCGAGTTCCTGCGGCGCCCGACGTTCACCATCCGCGATGCCTCGGACAGTCTCGCGGCGCTCACCCACCACTGGCCGGAGCGGGACCGGGTCATCGTCGGGCTCGTCGCCGACGAGTTCGCGATGAACACCCGGCTCTTTCCCTTCGTGATGCGCGCCCGGCAGAACACCGGCGTCCGGATGAACCTGGACGGGTGGACCCGCTTCGAGCCGAAGCTCACCGTCAACCGGATCCGGCCCGGCTCCGACGACGAGGAGGGCCACGGTGAGGCGTACGACGAGGCCCGCGCCCGTGACTTCCGCGTCTGGCGGGTCTTTCCGATCTGGCCCGACGCTTCGGGGAAGCCCCGCTACCTGGCGGAGTTTCTCGTGGCGCCGGCCCACTGCCCGGAGTGCCCGCGGCTAGCTGGCGCGCCCGACCAGCGCTGAGCGGAACCCGCTCTGGCCCGCCGGCGCCCGGGCGGTGCCCGGCTCGGTGATCGCGCAACCGGTGACGCAGGTGCCGGCGATCCGCTGGACCTCGCTGAACTGCACCTGGTTGAATCCATCCTCGGCATAGCGCGCATTGAGGAACGCGACCAGGCCGTTGACCTCGTTGGCCACCCCGGTCTCCACCGCGCGGAACCCGTCGAAGACATCCGCCACCAGTTCCGGCGACGGCGCCCTGCTCCCCCGCCCGATCCCGGCGTAGCCCACGTTGCGCCGCGCCACATCCGCGCTGTGCCAGATGTTGCAGGCGTCCACCACCCCCACCAGCCGCCGGGCCATTCCCAGCAGGGCCTCCCGCTCGTCCAGGTACACCCGGTGCGCGGTGCACATGATGATGACGTCCGCCGGGGCCACCGCCTGCTCCAGCTCGCGGGTGAAGAAGTCCGCCAGCCCGGTGCGCTGCAGGTTCTGGTCGGTGGGGTAGACGTAGGGGTCATGGATCGTCACCCGCGCACCCCGGTCGAGCAGCAGCCGGGCCAGGACCAGGGTCGGCGAATTGCGGGTATCCTCGGAGTTGAAGCGGTAGGCTGCGCCCAGGAGCGCCACCGCCCGTCCATTGAGCGGCCCGAAGGCGCGTTCGGCGAGGGCCAGCGTTTCCGCGGGGGACTCGTCGTTCACTCGGCGCGCATCGAGAATCAGGCTCTTCGCGGTGCTCTCCTTCGCTTCCAGCGCCCGCCACCAGAGCAGGATGCCGTCCTTGGGAAGACAGTGGCCGCCCACGCCGACCGTCGGCACCAGCAGGCCACCGCTGGGCACCGCATTGGGGTCGGTGTTGGCGGCGTCCGCCTGGTGCAGCCGGTCGTTCACCTGCTGGCGCAGGGCGTAGAAGTCCACGTCGTGCCGGTCGCACCAGCGGACCACCTCCGCGGCGTACGCGATCCGGACATCCCGGTAGGCATTCTCCAGCGTCTTCACCACCTCGGCGGTCATGCTGTTGGTGGGGTGCAGCGTGCCGCGGGTGACGATCCGGGCATAGAGCCGCTGGATCAGTCCGGGCGTATCGGGGTGCAGCCCCGCCACGATCTTGTCCGAGGTGGAGACCCGCTCGACCAGCCGGCCCGGCATCACCCGGTTGGGGCTGTTGCCGAGCAGCACGTCCTTGCCCTCGACCAGGCCATGCCGGGCGAACAGCTGGCGGATGAGCGTGGTCATGGTGGAGGGGGCCAGGGTGGACTCGAACACCACGACCGGCACGTTGCCGGCGGGCCGGTCCTTGAGCGCCCCCGCGATGCCGTCCAGCGCCTCGAACAGGGGGCCATAGTCCGGCGCCATCCCGCGCTTGTCGGTCTGGGTGCAGATCAGCACCACGTCGGCGTCCCGGGCCGCGGCGTACTCGTGGCTGGCGGAGAGCAACCCCGCCTCCACCGTCTCCGCGACGACCCGGACCAGGTCCGGCTCGATCCCGCCGATCGGGGAGCGGCCGCTGTTGATGGCGCCGACCTTCCACCCCGAGGTGGGGGAGTTCCGCTGGATCACCGTCACGGTGGCGGGCTGGTCGCTGCCCTCCTTGAGGCGGGCATGGGCGAGCATGGCCGCCATCGGCATCCCGACGATGCCGGGGCCGACGACGGCGATCTTCCGGACCGACCAGTGGGTCACGCGATTGGCAGTGAGCGTCAAGGGCATAGGATCGGATCAGTCCCGGTCGATGAAGGTTCGGTACCAGAGTTCGAGGTTCAGGAGGCCCCACAACCGGCGGCTGAACGCCGGCTCATACGACATCAGCTTTTCCACCTCAGACACGTCGAACAGCCCCCGCTGGCGGCAGCGGGAGGAGAGCAGGATCTCGGCAAAGAAGTCGCGCGACCGGCCCCGGGCCCAGAGATGGAGCGGCACCGGGAAGCCCATCTTGTCCTTGCGCTCCATGATCTCCCGGGGGAGCAGGTCCCCGATGGCCCGCTTGAGGATGTGCTTCGGCTCGCCGCCCTTGAATTTCATGCCCGGCGGCACGCTGGCCACCAGGTCGGTGATCCGGTGGTCGAGCAGCGGCACCCGGGATTCCAGCGAATGCGCCATGGTCACCCGGTCCTCGACCTGCAGCAGGGCGGGGAGGTTGGTGACCATGTCGTAGTGGGTCATCTTGTTGTAGTACGACCGGGTATCGGGATGGTTGAACACCGCCTGGAACCGCTCGAAGATCCGCTCCCGCCCATAGCTGGCCCGGTACTCCGCCGAGAGCAGCGACAGCGCGCCGCCGCTCCGGTCCACCAGGTGGAAGTAGCGGCGGTCCATGTCCCCGAAGAGTCCGGTGCGCCAGAACTGCTGCAGCATCGGGACGTACTGCCGGAGCGCCGGCAGGTTGGGCAGGATGGAGGCGAGGGAGACGATGTGCTCGGCCTCCTCGTTGCTCTCGTGGATCGCGCCCTTGATGGCCTGCTCGAAGTAGGCCACGAGGTACCGGGCGTAGCCGCCGAAGATCTCATCGCCCCCCTGGCCGCCGAGCACCACCTTGACCTGCCGCGCGGCCAGGCCGGAGACCATGTACTGCGGGAAGAGGCCGGGGCCGGCGACGGGCTCGTCCATGTGATACACCAGCCGCGGCAGCGTCTCGACGAACTGCGCCTCCGTCGGGGTGATCACCTCCATCCGGGCGCCAACCCGCTCCGCCACCAGCCGGGCGTACCCCGACTCGTCGAACTCCGGTCCCTCATCGAAGCGGCCGGTGAAGGTCGTGAGCGGACCCGCCGCCACCCGGGAGGCCAGGGACGTGACCAGGCTCGAATCGAGGCCGCCGCTCAGGTAGGCGCCGACGGGCACGTCGGACCGCATCTGCAGCCGCACGGCATCCGCCAGCAGCCAGCGGATCTGCTCGATGAAATAGGCTTCGGTGTGATGGGTGTCGAGGTGGAACCGGGGCTCCCAGTAGCGCACCGTGCGGTGGCTCTCCTGGGCCAGGTCCACGACGTGGTACTGGCCGGGGAGCAGCTTGGTGACCCCGCGAAACATGGTCTGCCCCTCCAGCACGTACTGGAAGGTCAGGTATTCCTGCACCCCGTCCGGATCCGCCTCGGCGGGCACGCTGGGATCGGCGAGCAGCGCCTTGATCTCGGAGGCGAACAGGAGGCGCGCGGGCGTGGCGTGCAGGTAGAGCGGCTTCACCCCGAAGTGGTCGCGGGCGAGCAGCAGCCGGCGTTCCACCCGGTCATACAGGACAAAGGCAAACATCCCGTTGAGCCGCGCCACCGCGTCCGTCCCGAACTCCTCGTACAGCTGCAGGATCACCTCGGTGTCGGAGGTGGTCCGGAACACCCGGCCCCGCGCCACCAGCTCGCTCCGCAGCTCGACGTAGTTGTAGATCTCGCCGTTGAAGACGATCACCGCCCGCTCGGTGGCCATCGGCTGGTGCCCGGTTGCCAGGTCGATGATCGAAAGCCGCTGGTGCGCGAACCCCACCTGGCCCTCGATGAACTGGCCCGCGTCGTCCGGCCCGCGATGGCGGATCGTCGCGGCCATGGCCGCGAGCTGCTCCGGGCGGACCGGGGCGCCGTCGAACCGGATCATGCCGGCGATGCCGCACATGGGACGGGGCCGCCTAGGCGGCGGTCCTCGGGGCGGAAGCGGGCGCCGCGGCCGGCGCCGGGCGGCCATCATCGGCATCGCGCAGCGGCAGCCCGCCGCGGGCGATGATGGCCCGGGCGTGGGTGCTCATGTCCACCAGCCGGAAGTGCTCGCCCAGGCGGCGGAGCACGCGGAGGAAGAGCTCGATCTTCCGCGCCCCCGGCAGGTCCATGCCGGGGAAGAAGGCCAGTTCCTTCACCTGGTCGCCGCCCAGCAGGTCCAGGGGGTGGAGCAGGAAGCTGGGCTCGGTCCCGGTCAGGCGGCAGGCCGCGAGCGCGGTGCCGAGATAGGCCGACATCAGGCGCTCGGACACCCGGCTCAGGTAGAGCAGGTAGCTCAGGTGGAACGGCACCTTCACCACCGGAAAGGTGGTCACCGGGAGCTCGAGCAGGGTGCGCCCCGAGGGGAGGCGCCAGTGGTAGGGCTTCACCGGCCGCAGGCCGTCGGCGAAGCTGCCGAACAGCTGGGCCCGTTCCCGGCGCTGCTCCGGGGTGAGCTTCGCGGTCATGAAGTAGTAGCGGCGCGCCAGCGGGCCCATGAAGGTGGGCAGCGTGGAGGCGTCGTACAGGTAGCCGCGGTCGGCCAGGATCTCGAGCAGCGCGGTGCTCCAGCTGTAGCCCGGCCCGCGGAAGCCGATGGGGCGCTGCCCCGTGGCCCGCTCCACCGCCTGCTCGGTGCGCTCCAGCTCCCGCGCCAGCGCGTCCGGGGCGTAGAGGTGCAGCCAGGGCTCGTGCTCGAACGAGTGGTTGCCCACTTCATGGCCGCGGGCGGTGAGCGACTGGAACGGCTGGAGGTTTTCCTCCCGTTCGGCGTCCACCCCGACACAGAAGAAGGTGATGCGCAGCCCCAGCTGGTCCAGCGCGTCGAGCACGGGCGGAAAGAACCGGTCGAGGTAGGTGGGACGGGACTCCCAGCCCGGGTCCCCGTGGGTCTTCATGTAGGACCAGAGATTGTCCACGTCCAGGGAGACGCTGGCCAGCGGGCGCGGGTCGGTCATCGGGGCAGGGCCGCCTCCGGCGCGGCGCGGCGCAGCCGGGGCGCGAGGGCGCGCGCCTGCTGGTTCGCGAGGCCGATGGTCTCGTTCAGGTTCAGGGTGCCGTTGGCGATCTGGGCCGAGTTGACCACGTGGATGCCGGGGAGCGAGGTGGCGAGCGGCGGCAGGAGCCGGGCGCTGTAGTCGAGGGTGGACACCGCCAGCACCTCCCGTACCCGGCTGACGTTGAACGCCAGCACCTGCTCGCGGCGGAACGCGGGATACATCCGCGCCAGGGCACCGAGGAACAGCTCCCGGATTTCGGCGTCACTCCGCTGCCAGAAGGGATCATCCTGCGTCAGGTACCGCGGGAGGTACACCAGCGCGTTGCCACCGAAGGCGGCGCGGTCCACCAGCGTGGTCATCTCGATCACCGCGGTGAACGGCACCCAGGACTCGGTGATGTTGGTGACGTAGTAGGGCGCGAGGGGCTGTGACAGCAGGACCGAGGCGCAGGCGATCCCCTGGTAGGTCACCCCCGTCAGGCGGGCGCGCTCCTCCGGCGTGAGACCGGGACAGAGCGTCGCCACCCGGCCACAGGGGACGGTGAGAATGGCGTCGTCGAAGCGAAGCGCACCGCCCCCGTCCAGCGTCACCGCGACGCCCCCCTCGGGCGCGGGTTCCACCCGCTGCACGGCGCGCCCGGTCGCGATCCGGACCCCCGCCGCCTCCAGCCGTTCCCGGAAGCGCCGCAGCACCACGGCGTAGCCGCCCTCGACGTAGCCGAACTTCTCCTGCTTGAGGCCCGACCTCCGCGCGGCGTACATCCGGGCGATGATGGCCCAGATAAAGGAAGCGCTCGCCAGCCGGTAGTTCTCCCCCAGCTTGCTCTTGAGCAGCGGCAGCCAGATCCGTTCGAAGGTGCGCTTCCCCGACCACCGGGTGAGCCACTCGGTGACCGGCACCGACTCGAGCGGGCGGCCATCGGCAATGCGTGAGGCATGCAGGATGGTGGCCGCGAGCCGCCCCTTGTCCACCAGGGTGAGGGGCGGAAACCGCAGGAACTCGAGGCTGGTGGAGAGGGAGTAGAGGATGCCGTCGGTGTAGAACCCGGTGCGGGTCGTGCCGTAGCGGAGCCGGTCGGCGAGCCCCAGTTCCTCGAGCAGGCCACGGAGATGGCGGTCGGAGAGCAGGATGACGTGGTAGAACCGGTCCCAGGTGAATCCCCCCAGCTCCGACGGAGCGGCCAGTCCGCCCGGCTCCGCCGCCGCTTCGATCACCGTGACCTCATGTCCCTCCGCCCGGAGCCGCCACGCCAGCGTCAGCCCGAGGAATCCGCCCCCCACGATGCCGATGTCAGACACGGCTCACCTCGCCGCTCCGGCGCGAGACCGGGGCGCCGGAGCGGACCAGGGGCGGCACCGTGTGCCGCAGCCGCGCCACCGCCAGCCGCGCGAGCAGGCCGAGGTGACCGAGGATCGTGTGCAGGATCTTCATCTTGGACCGGCCCAGCATCCGGACCTGGAGGGTGGTCGGGAATTCCACGATGTGCCCGCCGGCGAGGTCCAGCCGGCCCACCAGTTCCGCCACCCCCAGGAAGCGGGTGTCGCTGATCGTGATCTGGCGGACGATGCTCCGGCGGTACACCCGGAAGCAGCTGGTATAGGTGGCGAGCTTGTGGTGCAACACCCGGCGGTACATCCCCGACAAGGTCCGGGAGAGCACCAGCCGCCACTCGGGCACGTTGCGCACCGCGCCTTGCGGATGGTAGGGCGACGCCACGACCAGGTCGGTCTCCGGCGTGAGCAGCGGCACCATCTCGCCCAGCAGCAGCGGATCATAGGTGCAGTCGCAGTCAATCGACGCGACGATCTCGGTCGTGGCGTGTTCCAGTCCGGTGCGCATGGCGCCGGCCACGCCGAGGTTCCGTTCGTGG
Source organism: uncultured Gemmatimonadaceae bacterium (assembly GCA_964585655.1). Taxonomy (GTDB): domain Bacteria; phylum Gemmatimonadota; class Gemmatimonadetes; order Gemmatimonadales; family GWC2-71-9; genus JADJOM01. Next base: position 19,667 of record CAZPER010000037.1, read on the forward strand.
CGCACCAGCCGGCAGTCCGCGCGCCGGCCGAAGATGCGGCCCAGCGACTCCCAGGTGCCATCGGTACTGGCGTCGTCCACGAAGAGCCAGTTGAGGTCGTACCGGTCGGAGAGCCGGATCCAGACATTGCGCAGCGTGTTGGCGAGGTAGGGGAGGATCAGCTCTTCATTGAAGCAGGGGATCACCACGGTGAGCGGGAGCCGCTCGCCGCTCCCCACGTGCGCGGGCGATTCGCCGGTCCAGGCCACCGTCTTCTCGGCGGCCGCCATCACGGCCTGATCGGCGATCGTGACCGGGTGATACGTCGCCCGGGCCACACCGGGCCGCTGCACCGCCAGCCCCAGGTGCTCCGCGATTGAAGTGAAGCGGTACCGCTCGAAGAAGTAGCCCAGCCGCGCCGGCATCTGGTCGATGTTGCGGTAGGTCCGCACGCGCTGCAGCCACGGGGCGGCGCTGATCTTGGGCTGATCCGGATCCAGCTCCCAGGCGTGGAAGTACATCACGTAGGGCGCCGTGTAGGTCTGATGCCAATGTCGCACCGCCCGGCGCACCAGGGCCGGCGGCAGCTGCCGCAACCAGTTCCCCCCGGCGATGGGCACCATCCAGCCCAGCAACTCCACCGCGGAGATGGGGAACTCCCACAGGCTCCGTTCCCCGAACTGGTGGGTGTGCGCGAACCGGCGCCACGGCTCGGACGCGAACTGGCGCCCCAGCGGCCCGATGCTGGAGTCGTATTCGTACCCTTCCTCGGCCAGGACATTGAGGGCCCAGAGATCCTCGGGCGCGAACCAGCCGTCCGCCACGCGGTATCCCAGCACCCGCTGGCCGGAGGCGCGCTGCAACGCCTCCCGCGCCCGGGCCAGGTCCTCGCGGAACTCCGAGGGGGTCATGCCGCGGACACTGCGGTGGTAATACCCCTTGCTGGCAATCTCATGGCCGCGGGCGGCCACTTCGGCCACCAGTTCGGGCATGGTGTCCGCCACCCAGCCCAGCACGAAGAAGGTGGCCCGGTGGCCGGCGCCCTCGACGAGATCCAGCCCCCGCCGCGTGTTGCGGGCAAGGCGCGACTCGAAGCGGTACCATTCCCCCCGCTGGATCAGCCGGTTGAAGGCGCCGAGCTGGTAGTAGTCTTCCAGCGCGATCGTGAGAATATGGGGCCCGGAACCGGGCTCTCGTTGGGTCATGCTTCGATAGTAATGGTATGTGGGACAGTCGCTTTCAGTTTTCATGAAAGTGCAAATCCCGCGCCCGATTTCGGGCCGGGACCGTCCCTGCCCACGGGCACGTCTCTTGCCCGCTCGGCTGGCAATTCGAGCCACCTGCGCGGCGCCCGCCCCCCCAGTTCAGGGGGCGGGCGCTCTCGCGGTACCACCGCGCCCTGGAGGGGGGATGGACCAGTCGCTGGCCCTGTCGGTGATCGTCCCGGCCTATAACGAAGAGCGGACCGTGCGGGCCCTCATTGAGCGGGTCCGCACCGTCCCGCTCAAGATCGAGATCGTCACGGTCAATGACGCCTCCAAGGACCGGACCGGCGACCTGCTGGACCTGATGAAGGCGGAAGGGCTGGTCAATGTGGTGGTCCACCACCCCGTAAACCGGGGGAAGGGTGCCGCAATCCGCACGGGCATCCAGCATGCCACCGGGGACGTCATCGTCGTTCAGGATGCCGACCTCGAGTATGATCCCGCGGAACTTCCCATGCTGCTCCGGCCGATCGCCCGGGGCCAGGCCGATGCGGTCTTCGGTTCACGGTTCCTCGGCGCCGAGCACCGGGTGCTCTACTTCTGGCACTCGATGGGGAACAAGCTGCTCACCCTCCTGTCGAACATGTTCACCGACCTGAACCTGACCGACATGGAGACCTGCTACAAGATGGTCCGCGCCCCGCTCATGAAGCAGCTCATCTTCACCACCGACCGCTTCGGCTTTGAGCCGGAGATCACGGCGCGGCTGTCCCAGGCGCGGGTGCGGATCTGGGAGATCCCCATCAGCTATGCTGGCCGGACCTACGCGGACGGCAAGAAGATCGGCTGGAAAGACGGGGTGGCCGCGCTCTGGCACATCGTCCGGTTTAACCTGTTGCCGCCCAAGCAGCCGGTCTGGAAGCCCTGACCGCGCTACCTTATGTTGCGGAGGAGCATCATTTTCAGGTTGCATGGTAGCTGGTAGTTGCTTTGATCCCATAATATCACGGCGGGAACGCCAGAATCGTTGATACGACGCAACATATGTTGCGTTCACGCAACTTACCCGAGGGCCGCGGTTGTGACCGGTGCATCGCTCGAGGCACCACAGCCTGTCCGACTCTCCCCCAGGGCGATTGCGGGTTTCGTCGCCCTGCTGCTGCTGCACGCCGTGCTGGCCTGGCTCATTCGCGAGCCCGGCATCACCGTCCGAAACGATGATGCGCTGTACGTCCTGCTCGCCCGCTCGCTCGGGGGAGGGCACTTCCTTGACCAGCACCTCCAGGGGGCACCGCCTCACGCCCTCTATCCCCCCGGCTACCCCGCGCTCCTGCTGCTGATCGGCTGGCTCGGCGGCGAGCGGCTCGACCTGTTTCTCGGGGTCAATGTCCTGCTCTCGGTGGCGAGCCTGGCGCTGACCTTTGATCTGGTCCGGCGGCACTGGTCGGTGGTCACCGCGTTCCTGGTGCTGGGCGCGCTCGTGGCCAACAACTCCCTGGTGCGATATGCCGGCAGCCTGGTCTCCGAGCCGGCCTACCTCTTCCTCAGCACCCTGGTGCTCTGGCTCCTCTCCCGGGGCCGGGCCGATGCCCGCGCCCTGACCCTCGCCACCGTGGCCGCCATCGTGGCCGGGCTGACCCGGAACGTCGGCGTGGTCCTGCTGGCCGCCATGGTCGCCTGGCTCCTGCTCGAGCGACGCTATCGGGCGGCGGTCCTCGTGACTCTGGCTGGTGGGATGGTCCTGGGTGGCTGGCTGCTTCGGGTCTTTCTGCTGCCCGATGAGTTCCGCACCGTCGGGCGTTCCTACGCGGAAGACGTCGAGCGGATGATGGACCGCGGCGGACGCTACTTCCTGTTCAAGCGCGCCAAGATCGGGGTCGTGTACGCCACGACCCACCTCCCCCAGAGCCTGCCGGTCCCCGCCGTCTCGCGCTCCGCCACCTCCCTCGCGGTGTGGGGCTGGTTCCTCGCGGCGGTGATCCCGTTCGGGCTGATTGCCTGGTGGCAGCGGCGCTGGCGGCTCGCCGCGATGTACGTGGTCGGCTACCTCCTCCTGCTGGGGCTCTGGCGCATGTCCTCGCCCCGGTTTCTGGCGGTGCTGCTGCCGCTGCTCGTGATGGCCTTGCTCATCCCCTTCGCCGAGTGGCTCGGTACCCGGCGGAAACGGTTGGGCGTGGGGATCGCCGCGGCGCTGACACTCCTGTTCGCGTTGCGCGGAGTCGAGCTCTGGCGGGAGGACTGGGTGGCGATCCGCGACTGCGACCGCTCACACCCCCTGGGCCCCACCCCCTGCTTCAACGAGGATGCCCGGGCCTTCTTCCGCCTCGCTGAGCGTTCTGCGGCGGTGGTCCCGCCGGAAGGGGTGGTCTTGACGGCCCGCGAGGCGACCTATGCCTACTACAGCGGGCGCACCGCCTGGTACCTCAATACGGCGTTCAGCCCTGACAGCGTGAACATCCTCCCCGGCCTGAGACAACGCGGGATCGGCTGGGTACTGCTCGGTCATACGCACACCTCGGAACCGAGGGCGCTCGCGCCGGCCCTCGCCCAGAGCTGTGACCGGCTGGACCTCGCGGTGGAGGAGTCCCCGCGGAGCGCCCTGTTCCGGGTCCGCACCGAGGCCGAGGGTGCGGGGGACGGACAGGCCTGCCGGGCGCTCGAGGCTTATCGGGCGGACTCGACCCCGGTCCCGACTTCCCGGAAATGAACGACTCTGTGGCTCTTCGCCTCCCTCCCGGGCCGCCGCACAGGTGTGGCGTGGCGTCCGCGCCCGGCCGAACCCCAGTGTGATGTTGCAAATCATTGCCCGGCATAGACATACAACGGTGGTGCCGAAGGGCGTCCCGCGGCCATGGACCCCGGGTGGGGCTGGCACCACACTTGCCCGCCAAGAGCGGCAACGACCTGCAACTTCTCACAAGATCTGGAGTTCGGCTATTGACCACCGGGACCCCTTCGGCTGTCCGCGGCAGCGACAGCGAGCCGTCGCCCGGCCTCCCCGTGCCAAGCGTGGGGGTGGGGGTCATTGCCATCGGGAGCCGGGCGGATCTGGCCAAGCTGCTGTCGGGGCTGGTGCCGGCGTGCCAGGAGTATCAGGCCGAGCTGGTCGTCGTGGTCCGGCGCGAGTCCGATGCGGCCGGGGAGACCGGGGTGCGGATCTGCGTGGCCGGTGCGGAGGCCACCGAGGGGGAGCTTCGCCGGCGGGCGCTGGAGGAGCTGCCGACCGACATCGTGGTCCTCACGAGCGATTCCGAGCCGCTGGTCTCCGACTGGTCGGCGGCGCTGCCCCGTCTCTCCCAGGTGGTGGTGAGCCGGGAGGACGAAGTGCCGGCCGCCGACTGGATCGGGGTGCTGCAGCGGCACGCCGCCCCCGAACCGGGGGCCTGAGGGTCGGCTGGGGGGCGCGATGAACGCGCCCGCCCTGTCCGTGGTGGTGCCGTCGGTCAACGGGTTCGCGGATCTGGAGCGGGCGCTGGAGGCGCTGGAGCGGGAGCGGTCCCGGACGGCGCTGGAGGTCCTGGTGCCGGACCGGTTGGGAGGGGCGCTGCGGGATCAGGTGGCACGGCGGTTTCCCTGGGCCACAATCCTGCCGGCCGCTCCGGACACCACGATTCCGGAGCTCCGGGCGCTGGCGTTCCGGGTGGCGTCAGCGCCGGCGGTCGCGGTCATCGAGGACCATGTGCTGGTGCCCCCGGGGTGGTCCGCGGCGATGCTGGCGGCGCTCGCGAGCGGCGCGGATGCAGTGGGCGGCGCCGTGGAGAACGCGGCGACTGAGACGGTCCTCGACTGGGCCGCGTTCCTGTGCGAGTACAGCCAGTTGCTGCCGCCGCTGCCGGCCGGCCCGGTGGCGGAGCTCACGGGGAACAACACCGCGTACCGGCGCGAGGCGCTGGCGGCGGCGCGCACGGCGTGGGAGGCGGGGCGGTGGGAGGATCACCTGCACGCCGCCCTGGTGACGGCGGGATACCGCCTGGTGCAGCACCCGGAGATCGTGGTGGGCCACCGCAAGCATTACACGGTGGCGGAGTACACCGGTCAGCGCTTCCTGTTTGCCCGGGCCTGGGCGGGGATGCGGGCGCGGGCGTGGTCCCCGGGGCGCCGCGGGGTGATTGGCCTGCTGGCGCTGGCCCTGCCGCTGGTGTTGTACGTCCGGATCGTCCGGACGGTCTGGCGCAAGCGGCGGCACCGGCCGGAGCTGGTGCGTGCGCTGCCGCTGCTGGTCCTGTTCGTCTGTGCCTGGGGGCTGGGCGAGGTCACAGGGTACATCGCCGGGGCGGGGCAGGCGCTCCGCCAGGTGCGCTGACCCGCGTCGTCCGGGGTCCCGTTTCGTTCTTCTGATCGGAGTCGCGATGTCGTCCGAGCAAGTCGCACCGCGCGTGGTCACGCAGCTCAAGCCCGGGGACCGCACCGTCGTCATCGGGGCGGGCCCCGCCGGGCTCACCGCGGCCTACCTGCTGTCCAAGCAGGGACACCGGGTGACGGTGCTCGAGGCGGATGATATCGTCGGCGGCATCTCCCGCACCGCCCAGTACAAGGGCTATCGCTTCGACATCGGCGGCCACCGCTTCTTCACCAAGATCAAGCCGGTGGAGGATCTCTGGTACGAGATCCTGGGCGAGGACTTCATCTCGGTCCCGCGGCTCTCCCGCATCCACTACGACGGCAAGTTCTTCGATTACCCGCTCAAGGCGATGAATGCCCTTCGCGGGCTCGGGCTGTGGAACGCGGTCACGATTATGCTGAGCTACCTGCGCTGGCACTGGTGGCCCAATCCGGTCGAGGAAAACTTCGAGCAGTGGGTGACCAACCGGTTCGGCAAGAAGCTCTACTCGATCTTCTTCAAGACTTACACCGAGAAGGTGTGGGGCATTCCGTGCACCGAGATCCGGGCCGAATGGGCGGCCCAGCGGATCCAGGGGCTCTCCCTCGCCAAGGCCATCCTGAGCGCGGCGAACCTCAACCGGCGCTCGGACAGCATCAAGACGCTCATCAATGAATTCCAGTATCCCCGCCTCGGTCCCGGCCAGATGTGGGAAACCTGCACCGACCGGATCCGGGGCATGGGGAACGAAGTCCTGCTGCGGCACTACGCCCACGCCATTGAACTGCAGGGCGGCAAGGTGGTCGCGGTGCGGGCCAAGACCGACCAGGGCGAGGCGCGCTTCGAGTGCGAGCACGTCATCAACACCTCGGCGGTGCGCTCCCTGGTGCGGGCGCTCGAGCCGGCGGTCCCCGCCCCGGTGGCGGCCGCCGCGGAGGGGCTCAAGTACCGGGACTTCCTGGTGGTGGCCCTGATGCTCGAGGCGCGTGACCTCTTCCCCGACAACTGGATCTACATCCACACCCCCGGGGTCAAGGTCGGCCGGATCCAGAACTTCAACAACTGGAGCCAGGCGATGGTCCCGGTCGAGGGCCACACCTGCCTCGGGCTCGAGTACTTCTGCTTCAAGGGCGACGGGCTGTGGGAGTCGAAGGACGCCGACCTGGTGAAGCTGGCCACCGAGGAGTTTCTCTCCCTGGGCCTCGCCCCCGCGCACACGAAGGTGGTGGACGGCGCGGTGATCCGGATGCCCAAGGCCTATCCGATCTATGACTCCGCCTATCGCGGGCACCTCGACGCGGTGCGGGCCCACATCGACGCCATCCCGAACCTCCACACCGTGGGGCGGAACGGGATGCACAAGTACAACAACGCCGACCACTCGATGCTCACCGCCATGTTCGCGCTGGAGAACATGCGGGGCGCGAAGCACGACGTCTGGGCGGTGAACACCGACTACGAGTACCACGAGGAACAGAAGGTCGAGGAGCAGCAGATCGGCGGGCGGACCGGGGCTGCCGCCGCGGCCGCGGGATAAGGGATGCGGATCGGGGTGGACGCGACCAGCTGGGCCAACGGACGGGGCTACGGGCGCTTCACGCGGCACCTGCTCCCGGCGATGGTCCGGCGGGCGCCGGCGGACGAATTCGTCTGCTTCCTCGATCCCGCCTCGGCCGCAACGTTCACCCTCGAGGGGCCGAACGTGCGCCGGGTGGTCGTGGCGCAGGGGACGGCCCCCACGGCCGCCGCGGCGGCCGAAGGGTACCGGGCGCCGCTCGACATGCTGCGGCTCACCCGGGCGGTGTGGCGGGAGCGGACCGATGTGTTCTGGTCTCCCACGGTGTACACCTTCTTCCCCCTGCCGCCCGGGCAGCGGGCGGTGGTGACGGTGCACGACACGATTGCCGAGCGGTTTCCGGAGCTCACCCTCCCGACCCCGCGGGCCCGGCTGTTCTGGAAGCTGAAGGTGCGACTGGCGCTGGCGCAGTCGCGCCTGGTGCTCACGGTTTCGGACTACTCGGCGGCCGAGATCGCCCAGGTGCTCGGGGTGGACCCGGCCCGGATCCGGGTCACCGTCGAAGCACCGGCCGAGGCCTTTCAGCCGAGTGAGGCGCCGGAGCGGAGCATGGCGGCGGCGGCGGGGGTGGGGGTGCCGGCGGGGGGACGGTGGTTCACGTATGTGGGCGGGTTCAACCCCCACAAGCACGTGGATGTGATCGTCCGGGCCCACGCCGCGGTGAGCCGCGGCATGGCCACGCCCCCGCACCTGCTGCTCGTCGGCACGGTGGACAAGGACGTGTTTCACGGCGACCAGGCGAACATCCGCCGGGCGATCGCCGCGGCGGGAACCGAGGCCCTGGTGCACTGGACGGGATTCGTGCCGGACGAGGAATTGCGGCACCTGCATAGCGGGGCGGTAGCGTTGCTGCTCCCCTCGGCCTGCGAGGGATTCGGGTTGCCGGCGGTAGAGGCGGCGGCGTGCGGCGCCGCGGTGATCGCCACCACGGCGAGCCCGCTGCCCGGGCTGCTCGCCGGCGGCGGCATCTTCATCCCCCCGGGGGACGAGGGCGCCCTGGCCGACGCGATGCGCCGCCTGCTCACCGACGAGCCGGCCCGGCGCGGCATGGCCGCGGCGGCGCGGCAACGCGCAGCGCTCCTCTCCTGGGACCGGGGTGCCGAGCTGGCGCTCGGGGCGCTGCGGGAGGCGGCGGCGTGAGCGGCCTCCGGTTTGGCTTCCTGACGACGTTCTACCCGCCGCACAACTTCGGCGGGGACGGGATCGGGATTCAGCGGCTGGCGCGGGGGCTGGTCCGGGCGGGCCACCAGGTGACGGTCATTCACGACGTGGACGCCTACAACGCCTTGCACCGGGGCCCGGAGCCGGGCCCGCAGCCGGAGCCCGAGGGGCTCGAGGTCATCGGGCTCCGGAGCGGGCTGGGCACCGTGAGCTCGCTGCTCACCCAGCAGCTGGGGCGGCCGGTGCTGAATGGCGGGCGGATCGCGCGGCTGCTGGACGAGCGGAAGTTCGACGTCATCAACTTCCACAACATCTCGCTCGTCGGCGGGCCCGGGATCCTCAAGTACGGCCGGGCGCTCAAGCTGTACATGGCGCACGAGCACTGGCTGGTCTGTCCCAGCCACGTGCTCTGGCGCCATAACCGGGAGCTGTGCACCGGGCGCGAGTGCCTCAAGTGCGAGCTGACCTACCGCCGGCCGCCGCAGCTCTGGCGCCGCACCGGCTACCTGGAGCGGGAACTGCACCATGTGGACGCGTTCATCGCGATGAGCGAGTTCAGCCGGCAGAAGCACCGGGAGTTCGGCTTTCCGCGGGAGATGGAGGTGCTGCCCTACTTCCTGCCCGATCCGGAGCCGGCGGGGGCGCGGGTGGGCGGCGCCTCGCCGCATGCGCGGCCCTATTTCCTGTTCGTGGGGCGGCTGGAGAAGATCAAGGGGCTGGACGACGTGATCCCGGTGTTCCGGGACTACCCCGGGGCGGACCTCGTCATCGCCGGCGATGGCGAGTACGGCGCCACCCTGAGGGCCCTCGGCGAGGGCATGCCCAACGTCCGGTTCCTGGGGCGGGTGCCGCTGGAGGAACTGCGGCGCTACTACGAGCACGCGATCGGGCTGATCGTGCCGAGCGTCTGCTTCGAGACCTTCGGCATCATCCTGATCGAGGCGTTCCGGCAGGGGACGCCGGTGATCGCCCGGCGGATCGGGCCGTTCCCGGAGATCGTGGAAACCAGCGGGGGCGGCGAGCTGTTCGGCACTCGCGACGAGCTGGCGGGCGCCATGCGGCGGCTGCAGCAGGACCCGGAGCGGCGGGCACGGCTGGCCGCGGCGGGGTACGAGGCCTTCGTCTCCCGCTGGAGCGAGCGGGCCGTGGTGCCGCAGTACCTGGACATCGTGGCCCGCGCCGCGGAGCGCAAGGGTGACCGGGACGTACTCTCGAAGCTGGGAAAGGTGGCGGCATGAAAGTCTTCATCACGGGCGGGGCCGGGTTCATCGGCTCGCACCTCGCGGAACGGCTCCTCGACCGGGGCGACCGGGTGCTGGTCCTCGACGACCTCTCCACCGGCACGATGGACAACATCCAGCACCTGATCGGCCGGCCCGGTTTCGAGTACCGGATCGGCTCGGCGCTGGACCTGCCGCTCGTGACCGAATGCGTGGACCGCTGCGACGTCACCGTGCACCTGGCGGCGGCGGTCGGGGTCCGGCTCATCGTGGAGCGCCCGGTCCACACCATCGAGACCAACGTCGGCTGCACCGAGACGGTGCTGGACGCCGCGGCCAAGAAGCAGAAGCTGGTGTTCGTCGCCAGCACCTCCGAGGTCTACGGCAAGAGCGGCAAGATCCCCTTCAGCGAAGAGGACGACCTCCAGCTGGGCCCGACCAGCCACAGCCGCTGGGCCTACGCCTGCTCCAAGGCGCTGGATGAGTGGCTCGCGCTGGCCTACCTGCGGGAGAAGAAGGTGCCGGTGGTGGTGGCCCGCTTCTTCAATACGGTGGGGCCGCGCCAGACGGGGCGCTATGGCATGGTGCTCCCGAACTTCGTCTCCCAGGCGCTGGCCGGGGAGCCGATCACCGTGTTCGGCACCGGGACCCAGTCCCGCTGCTTCGGCCATGTATTCGACGCGGTGGAGGCGATCCTCCGGCTGATCGCGGCGCCGGCGGCCGTGGGCCAGGTCGTCAACGTGGGGAACGACGAGGAAGTGACGATCCTGCAGCTGGCCGAACGAGTGCGGGAGGCAACGGGCTCGAACTCCGAGATCCGGCTGGTGCCCTACAACGAGGCGTATCCGGAAGGGTTCGAGGACATGCACCGCAGGGTCCCCGACGTGCGCAAGCTGGAGCGGATGATCGGCTTCCGGCCGCGGACCCCGCTGGTGCAGATCATCGCGGACGTGGTGGCGGATCAGCGGGCGAGGCTGGCGGCGCGGTAGGCGCGCCGGCTCCGGGGAGCGCGATGCGGGCAATCCTGACCTACCACAGCCTGGATGACTCCGGATCGCCGATCTCGGTCGCGCCGGAGGTGTTCCGCCGGCAGGTGGCGTGGCTCGGGTCGGGGCGGGTGCGGGTGGTACCGCTGGCGGAGCTGATGGTGCTGCCGCCGACGGCGGACGCGGTGGCGCTCACCTTCGACGACGCCTTCCAGAACTTCGTCGAGGTGGCTGCGCCTCTCCTCGCCGAACGACAACTGCCGGTCACCCTGTTCGTGGTGCCCGGCCACGTGGGGAAGGACAATGCATGGGGCGGGGTCCGCAGTGCGCGGGTGCCCACCCTGCCGCTGGCGGACTGGGCCGCGCTGGGACGGCTGGTGGAGGAGGGCGTGACGCTCGGCGCGCACACCCGGACCCATCCGCACCTCACCCGGCTGGCCGACGCGGCGCTGGCGGAGGAACTGGGCGGGGCCCAGGAGAGCATCCGCCGGGAGACGGGACAGGCAGCGGCGGAGGTCGCGTATCCGTATGGCGACGGGGACGCGCGGGTGTTCGCCACCGCCGCCGCGTGGTACCGGCTCGGCGTGACGACCGAGCTGCGCGGGCTCGCGGCGGCGGAGCACCCACTGGCGCTCCCGCGGCTCGACATGTTCTACCTGCGGCACCCCGGGCAGCTCGAGGCCTGGGGGAGTGCCCGGTTCGCCGGGCGGCTGTGGCTCCGGGCACAGGCCCGAAAGCTCCGGAGTACCCTGGCAACGGTTGGAGGAGGCTGGTGAGAGCGGAACACCCCCTGCTGTCGGTGATCGTCCCGGCGTTCAACGGGATCCGGGTGCTGCCCCGGGCGCTTGCCGCGCTCGTGGCCAGCGACCTGCCCCGCGCCTGCTGGGAGCTGATCGTCGTGGATGACGGCAGCACCGATGACACCGCGGCGCTGGCCTCGGGCTGGGCGGACCTCGTGATCCGGATCCCGGGCTCCCCGCACGGCCCCGGGTACGCCCGGAACCGGGGGGTCGAGGCGGCGCGTGGGGAGGTGGTGGTGTTCGTGGACGCCGATGTCGTGGTCCACCCCGACACCCTCCGGCGGATCGCGTGGGTGTTCGCCCGGGACCCGGAACTGGGGGCGCTGTTCGGCTCCTACGACGACCGGCCGCCGGCGCCGGGGGTGGTGTCGCGGTATCGCAACCTGCTGCACCACTGGCATCACCAGCAGAACCCCGGCGAGGCGGAGACCTTCTGGGCCGGCTGCGGCGCGGTGCGGCGGCGGGTCTTCCTGGACGCGGGGAAGTTCGACGAATGGCATTACCGGCGGCCCAGCATCGAGGATATCGAGCTGGGGCACCGGGTGGCGCTGATCGGGAAACGGATCGTGCTGCGCCCCGAGATCCAGTGCGCCCACCTCAAGCAGTGGTCGCTGTGGAACGTGGTGCGGACCGATGTGAAGGACCGGGGTATCCCGTGGATGCGGCTGCTGCTGCAGGAGGGGAAGCTGGGTCAGCGGCGCTCCCTCAACCTGAAGCCGATCGAGAAGATCAACACGGCCATGGTGGGGCTGGCGCTGCTGGCGGTGCTGCTGGCCGCGGTGCTCCTCAACCCGCGTTTCCTGCTCGTCGCCGGCGCCGCGGTGGCGTTCGTCGGGGCCACCAACCTCCGGTTCTACCGGTTCCTGGCCAGGACGGGAGGCGTCGGGTTCGCGCTGGCGTCGCTCCCGATCCACCTGCTCTACTATGTCCTGAACGGGATCTGCGCGTCCGGCGGCTGGGTTGCGCATCACGTGATGGGCGAACCGATGCCCGAGGCGGCGGTCCAGGCCTACGCCGAGGTCGGGGTGCGCCGCTGGCCGCCGGTCCCGGCCCGTGCCCCGATCGGCGCCTGGGCGCCACGGTAGGGACATGGCTCCGCTATCTTTCCCGGGTTCCCCATGACGGAGGCCCTGATGTCTCGCCCTCGCCGGTCGACGCCGATGGATGGCTCGCTGCCGCCCGCGCTCGCGCTCGCCTTCTCGCCGCTGCACAAGCGGGCCTTCGGCCTCGCGGTGGGTGCGGCGCTCGGGCTCCTGATCGCGGGGCTCACGGCGATCTACGTGCTCCGTACCGCCCCGGGCGAACTGCCCGAGATGGCGCTGCTCCGGAACTACTTCGCCGGCTATACCCCGACCCCGGCCGGCATCCTGGTCGGCGGCCTGTGGGGGCTGTTCGTCGGCTTCGTGGGCGGATGGTTCTTCGCCTTCTGCCGCAACCTGGCGGTGGCGATCTCGGTGTTCGTCATCCGCGCCAAGGCGGAGCTGAACCAGTCCGCCGACTTCCTGGATCACATCTGACCCGGACCGCACCGATGGATCAGAACGAGAAGGACCTGAACGACGTCATCCTGCGCCTCAACGGGCGCTCCTGGGGCATCGCCTCCGGCCTGCTGCTGGGGGTGGGGCTGTTCCTCGCCACCAACATCCTGGTGCTCAAGGGCGGCCCCGAGGTGGGCAAGCACCTGGGGCTCCTGCGGGTGTTCTTCCCCGGGTACTCGGTCACCTTCGTCGGGAGCATCATCGGCTTCATCTACGCCTTCGTGCTGGGGTACGCGCTCGGGCGGGTGGTGGGGACGGTGTACAACCGGCTGGTGGCGGCGCGGTAAGCGGCGGGATGAAGAGCACCACCGAGGCGCTGTCGCGGGGGACCGTGATCGGCGCGTGGCTCCGGCTGCTCCGGCCCCAGCAGTGGGTGAAGAACGCCTTCGTGCTCACCCCGCTGGTGTTCTCGGGCCGGTTCACCCACCTCCCGTCGGTGGAGCAGGCCCTCGCGGCGTTCGTGGCCTTCTGCCTGGTCGCGAGCGGGGTGTACGCCGGCAACGACGTGGTGGACCGCCACGCCGACCGGGCCCACCCCACCAAGCGGCACCGTCCGGTGGCGGCGGGGTTCATCCCGGTGGGGGGAGCGCTCGCCGTGGCGCTCACCTGCGTGGGGCTGGCGCTCGCGATCGCGCTCGCGGTGCACCCCGCGCTCGCGGCGATCATCGCCACCTACCTGGGCCTGAACGTCCTGTACACGCTCTGGCTCAAGCGGGTGGTGCTGCTGGACGTGTTCACCATCGCGGCGTTCTTCGTGCTGCGGCTGCTGGCGGGGGCCACGGCCATCGCGGTGGCCCCGTCCATCTGGCTGCTGCTCTGCGGCGGGCTGCTGGCGCTGTACCTGGGCTTCGCCAAGCGGCGGCACGAGCTGCTGCTGCTGGGCCAGCAGTCCTCCGAACACCGGAGCGTGCTGACCGAGTACAGCCCGATGTTCCTGGACCAGATGTCCACCGTGCTGCTGTCGGTGACGGTGGTGTCGTACATCATGTATACCGTGTCGCAACAGAAGCTGGCCGAGGTCGGCTCCTACGGCCTGACCGGGAGCACCGTCTTCGTGCTGTACGGGGTGTTCCGTTACCTCTACCTGGTGCACCAGCGCCAGGGGGGGAGCCCCACCGAGACCCTGCTCACCGACCGCTCGCTGATCATCACGGTGCTGCTGTGGTTCGGATACTGCGCCCTGGTGATCTACCGCCCGTTCTGAACCTGGCACCGGCGGCTATCGTGAAGTCCGGCAATGTCTTGAAGGGCCCGGCCGGAGCCCGTAACATGGCATGGCTATTGCACTTGGGCCGTGTCACCGTGGGCTCTCGTCGGGGGTCCATGACCCACACAACATCGCGCCAAAGGCAGGTACCCGTGCACACCCCAATGCTCGCCGCCCAGCTGGCCCTCTATGTCGGTCCCGATCAGCTGCTGCCGCTGACCTCCATCCTTGGGGCCATCGGTGGCGCCCTCATGATCTTCTGGCGCCAGGTCACCGGCTTCTTCAAGAAGATCTTCAAGCGCACCGCCAACTAGCCCGGAACGGTTGCCCGTCATGACGACCTCGACTCTGCCCGCCCCGGCCCCCGGCCTCCGGCCGGAGGACGCGATGAAGGAACGGATGAACATCGTGATCGGTGGGCACGTGGATCACGGCAAGAGCACGGTCGTCGGCCGGCTGCTCGCGGACACGGGGTCCCTCCCCGAGGGTAAGCTCGAGGCGGTCAAGGCGCTGTGCGAGCGCACCGCCAAGCCGTTCGAGTACGCCTTCCTGCTCGACGCCCTCAAGGATGAGCAGGCGCAGGGCATCACGATTGACGCGGCCCGGGTGTTCTTCAATACGGCCAAGCGTCACTACATCATCATCGACGCCCCCGGCCACATCGAGTTCCTCAAGAACATGATCACCGGCGCCTCGCGGGCCGAGGCGGCCCTGCTGGTGATCGACGCGAAGGAGGGGGTGCAGGAGAACAGCCGGCGCCACGGCTACATGATGTCCATGCTGGGCATCAAGCAGCTGGCGATCCTGGTGAACAAGATGGACCTGGTGCAGTACAGCCAGGCCCATTTCAACGGCATCGTGAAGGAGTACAGCGCGTTCCTGGCGCAGATCGGGGTCCACCCCGCCTGCTTCATCCCCGCGGCCGGCCGCGAGGGCGACAACATCGCCACCCGTTCCGCCGCCATGCCGTGGTACGATGGGCCCACCGTGCTGGAGGCGCTGGACCAGTTTCACACCGAGCGGCCGGCCCTCGACAAGCCGTTCCGCATGCCGGTGCAGGACGTCTACAAGTTCACCGCCCAGGGGGATGACCGGCGCATCGTCTCCGGTACCATCGAGACCGGCGTGGTCCGGGTCGGGGACGAGGTCGTCTTCTATCCCTCGGGCAAGAAGAGCCGGGTGAAGACCATCGAGGCCTTCAACCGTCCGCCCCAGGTGGAGGCGTTCGCCGGCCAGGCCGCCGGCTTCACCCTGGCGGAGCAGATCTATGTCTCCCGCGGGGAGATCGCGACGATCGCCGGCCAGGACAAGCCCGAGGTCACCACCCGCATCCGGGTGAGCCTCTTCTGGCTGGGCAAGAGCCCGCTGGTGAAGAAGCGGGACTACATGCTCAAGGTGGGCACCGCCCGGGTCCCGTGCCGGCTGGAGGAGGTGCACCGGGTCATCGACGCCTCCAACCTGAACGCCAGCGACGCGAAGGACCGGATCGACCGCCACGACGTGGCGGAGTGCACCCTCAAGCTGAACCGTGCCGCCGCCTTCGACCTGGCGGACGAGCTGGCGGCCACCAGCCGCTTCGTCATCGTGGACGACTACGAGATCCGCGGCGGCGGCATCGTCCGTGAGGCGCTGTCGGACCGCCAGTCGGACATCCGCGAAAAGGTGATGCTCCGGAACTTCAAGTGGGAGCCGAGCATCATCCCGCCGGAGCGGCGGGCGGAGAAGTACAGCCAGAAGGCCTCGCTCATCCTGATCACCGGCGCCCGCGACGCGGACCGGAAGACCCTCGCCAAGGACCTCGAGTCCCGGCTGTTCGAGGACGGGCGGGTGGTGTATTTCGTCGGCATGGCCAACGTGGTCTACGGGGTGGACGCGGACATTGCCCGCAAGGCGGAGAACCGGCAGGAGCACCTGCGCCGCCTGGGCGAGGTCTCCAACATGATGCTGGACGCCGGGGCCATCCTGATCGTCACCGCCCAGGAGCTCTCCCAGGACGATCTCGAGGTGGTGAAGACCGCCGTGGATCCGGACCGGATCGAGCTGATCTGGGTGGGGGATCATGTCACCACCGACGTGAGCTACGACATGATCCTGGGCGACCAGGAGGCCGCGTCGGACGGCGTCGACCGGATCAAGCGCCTGCTCCAGGACAAGGGCATCCTCTTCCGTCCATGGTAAGCGACGCCCCCCGCCCGACCGGCGCGGCGCCGGCCTCTGCCGCGACGCTCTGGCTGGCGGGACTGACAGCGGGGCTCCTCACCGGCATCGGCGAGGTGCTGTACCACGTCTGGCGCACGCAGACCCGCACCTCGGATGGGCTGGGGGCCCACGTGGCGTGGATGGCCCCGCTCTCCAACCTGCTCTGGTTCCTCCCGCTCGCCGGCCTGCTGGTGCTGCTGCGCCGCCGGATCCCGCTGCCCGTCGCGATCGGGCTCCTGGCCGGGCTCCTGACGCTCTGCCTGCTGTATCTCCGCCCTCGGCTCTACGACCTCACCGCGCTGCTGATCGCCACCGGCGTCGGGGTGCAGGCGGCGCGCCTCACCCGGAGCCGGACCGCGGGGGTGGCCCGCGGCGTGCGCCGCCTGGCGCCGGCGCTCCTGG
>CAZPER010000038.1:0-35290 GCA_964585655.1 uncultured Gemmatimonadaceae bacterium
CATCCCGGCCGGCCTCACCTTCTTCTACCTGCTGAACGTGGTCGAGCAGGGGGCCTTCCGGGTCCTGGGGATCCGCATCGAGCCCGGCCCGGTGGGTGCCTTCGGCCACTACGCCGACGGCATCTTCATCTACCAGGCCATGGGCGGGATGTTCGTGCTGGTGGGGATCGGCATGTGGCATGCCCGGCACCATCTGCGCCAGGTCTTTCGCAAGGCCTGGCTGGCCGACCCGACGGTGGACGACTCCGGCGAGATGCTGTCCTACCGCCAGGCCGTGTTCGGCGGGGTGGCGGGACTGGCCGTGATGACAATCTGGCTGTGGCGGGCCGGTATCCCCCTGTGGATCGTCCCGATCCTGCTGGTGGCCTGCTTCGCGGTCTTCCTCACCATCACCCGCGTGGTCGTCGAAGGGGGCGTGGCCGTGATGTTCCCGCCGATCACCGGGCCCGCAATGGCGCCCTGGGTGGTGGGGCCGGCCACCTTGCCGATCACGCCGCCGGCCGCGGCGCCGCCCGCCGCGCCGACGACCGCACCGGTCTGCCACTTCTTGGCACAGCTGCCGAGGCTCGTGGCACCGGCCGCGACGATGAGGGCGAGGGAAACGAATCGATGGGTAGTCCGCATGTGGTTCCTCTGGGAGTCAGGCATGGAGGGAAGCTGCCTGACTGGGCGGAGGACGACAATCGCTCGTTCGATTGAGGGAGCGCTAAGGAGGGATGGGGCTTGCGCTTACCCGACGCGCCGGAGCTCACGGTAGACCTGCTTGACCTCCGCGACCATCCGGGCGGCCAGGTCGGCCCGTTCCGCGGTGCTCATCGGGGGTGGCACCTGGCCCTCGATGAGGCGGGCGCGCTCCACCGCCAGGTGCACCGAGGCGAGGGGGCCGTTGTCCTCCAGGTGGCCGGGGACGGGCCCCCAGAGATGCTCCACCGTATCGAGTCCGTTCAGGAACCCGAGGGCCCAGGCGGCTTCCGAGGCGCAGAAGGTGGGCTCGGTGACGCTCATGGTCCACTCGTCGGTTTCCATCCGCCGCACCACCGTGCGCCAGTGCCGCAGCAGCAGGGCCAGGGTGCCCGTTTCCTCCGCGGCCGCCACCCGGCTGTCGGTCTCTTCCTCATTCTCGGCGTCGAACACGCTCCAGTACCACCGCGCCGGCATCTGCAGGGTGGGCACCAGGGCCATCGCGGTGCAGAACCCGTCGAGTCCGTCGAAGTCGCATTCGCCCTCGGTCAGCTCGAAGAGGCTGTCGTTGAGCGTCTCGATCTCATATTGATCGAGCGGCCCCTCCGCTTCCGGAGGCCCGTCCGCCCCCCCTCGAATCACCCGTAACCGCCGCATCCCGCCTCCGCATACACCGCGCCCGCCGGGGCCGATGGGCCGGTGCCGGGTGGCGGTATCTCCTGCAACGTAGTGACCGGGGCGGTGGCGGGGGAGCCGGGGCGCAGGCCGGTCAGGCCGGGAGGATCCGCACCTCGACCTTGTGGTGCGCGCCATCATCGACTAGCGGGATGGCGGCGTCCGCGAGGCTTCTCCCGTCCAGCGTGACCGCCACCGGTCCGGACTCCCGGCCGTCGGGATTGGTTACCGTGATCCGGTACTCGCTCGCCCCGTGGCGATACACGATCCCGTACTCCCGCCACGCGGCGGGGATGCAGGGCCGGATGCGGAGGGATGTCCCGGCCCGGGTGAAGCCGAGGATGCCCTCCAGCCCCACCCGGTACATCCAGCTCGCCGATCCGGTGTACCAGGTCCAGCCGCCGCGGCCCACATGCCCGGCCGCGGTGTAGACATCCGCGGCCACGACGTAGGGCTCGACCTGGTAGGTCTCCACCGCCTCGGGGGTACGGGTGCGGGTGAGCGGGTTGAGCATCTGGAACAGCTCGAAGCCACGGGTCCCCGCGCCCCGCTCCACGGTGGCGAGCACCGCCCACAGCGCGGCGTGGGTGTACTGCGCCCCATTCTCGCGGACGCCGGGGAGGTACCCCTTGATGTAGCCCGGGTCCTTCGGCGTCACGTCGAAGGGCGGGGTGAGCAGCAGCAGCAGGCGGTGCTGCTCGTCCACCAGGTGCTCTTCGAGCGAGGCCATCGCCTGCGCCTGCCGCTCGGGCTGCCCGGCGCCCGAGAGCACGCTCCAGCTCTGCGCGATCGAATCGATGCGGCATTCGGCGTTCTGCGCCGAGCCGAGCGGGGTCCCGTCATCGTAGTAGGCGCGGCGGTACCAGGCGCCGTCCCAGCCGTGCGCCTCCACGGCGGCGGCATACGCGGTGGCCTGCCGGCGGAACTCCCCGGCGGTGGCCGCATCTCCCCGTGCGTCGGCGATCGGGGCGAAGCGCCGCAGCGTGGCGGCGAGGAACCAGGCCAGCCAGACGCTCTCTCCCTTGCCGTCCACCCCGACCCGGCTCATTCCGTCGTTCCAGTCGCCGATGCCGATGAGGGGGAGGCCGTGCGCGCCAGTAGTGCAGGCCCGCGCCAGCGCCCGGAGGCAGTGCTGGTACAGGGAGGCGCGTTCCTCCGTCACCTCCGGCAGGTCGTAGATCTCGTGCTCGGCGGGCTCGAGCGCGCGCATCCGGAGGAAGGGCACCGGCTCGTCGAGCACCGACTGGTCCCCGGTGACCCGGCAGTAGTGCTCCACCACGTGCGGCAGCCAGGCGAGGTCGTCGGAGAAGCGGGTCCGGACGCCACGGCCGCTCTGCGGATGCCACCAGTGCTGCACATCCCCTTCAGGAAACTGCCGGCCTGCGGCGCGCAGCAGGTGCGCGCGCGCCAGCGCCGGCTCGGCGTACACCAGGGCCATCGTGTCCTGCAGCTGGTCCCGGAACCCGTAGGCCCCACTGCTCTGGCACAGCGCCGAGCGGGCCCACATCCGGCAGGCGAGCGTCTGGTACAGCGTCCAGCGGTTGAGCATGGCGTCGAAGGCGGGATCGGGGGTGCGCACCTGGATCATGGAGAGCCGTCGCTGCCAGCTCGCGGCGCTCTGCTGCACGGCGGCCCGGGCCCGGCCCACGTCGCGGTACTCCATGGCGGCGGCCCGCGCGCCGGCCTCGCCCTCGTGGGCCCCCAGCACGACAACGATCTCGCGGCTCTCCCCCGGGTCGAGGTCCAGCTCCGCCTGCAGGACCGCACAGGGATCGATGCCCGCGCCCGTCGTCCCCTGGAGCTGGCCTCCTGGCATGAGCGCGATGGGACTGGCGCTGGAGCCGTTCCGGCCCAGGAATTCGCGCCGGCTCCCGGTGTACCGCAGGACCCGCTCCGACATGGAGTGGAAAGCGGTCCAGCCGGCAAACTGCGGATCGAAGGTGTTCCGGGCCAGGAAGACCTGTCGCTCCCGGTCGTATTCGGTGCGCACCTGGTGCTGGGTGTGCTCCCGCAGCACGCCGAGGGTCCACTCCACGAAGCTGGTGAGGATGATCCGGCGCGGCCGCCGCCCGGTGTTGGTGATGCGGAGCAGGCTGAGCTTCACGGCCGCGTCCTCGGCCAGGCCCAGGGTCAGGTCGGTCGCGATCCCCGCATGGGTCTGCTGGAAGCGCGACTGCCCCGGACCGTGCCGCACCGTGCACTCGGTCTCGGTGCGCACCGGCGCCGGGGTAGCGGACCAGAGTTCACCGGTCTCCTCGTCCTGCAGGTACAGCACATCGCTCACGGGGTCGCTGACCGGGTCGTTGTGCCAGGGCGTGAGCCGGTAGAAGTAGGAGTTCTCCGCCCAGGTGAACCCGCCGCCCCGCTCGGTCACCACGAACCCGCCGCGCGGGTTGGCGATCACGTTGGCCCACGGGGCGGGCGGCACCCGGTCACCCGCCACCTTGAGCTCGTAGTCACCGTCCGGCGTGAGCCCGCCGAAGCCGTTGGCGGGCGCCGCGCCGGCGGGGCGGGGCTCGCCGGGCTCGCCAGTGTCCACCAGTTCGGAGGCGAGCGCGGCCAGCGGCGCCAGGATCCGGGCCCCCAGCCGGCGGACGACGCGTACCACGCCGAGCCCGCCGCGCTCCTCGGTGCGCGGCTCGGCCGGGACCGGTGGCTCCCCCTCGTTCGCCAGCGGATTCTCGTCCTGCTTCGCGCCCGCGAGGATCCGGGCGAGCGGGCGGCCGTCGCAGGGGATGTGCACCCGCGCCGTCGCCCGGAGCATGCGCAACTGGTCCAGCGGGAGGAGGTCCTGCCGGCGCAGGAAGATGCCGCCCGGCCGATCCATGGAGGCGGAATCGCCCAGGGCGTAGACCGCGGAGGTGATCCGGTCGACGAGGTCCTGCAGGTAGTCCGGCGGGTGGCTGTTCAGGATGACGAGGTCCACGGTCATCCCGCGACGGCGCCAGTAGTTGTGGGCGGTGAGCAGCTCGCGCAGGGTCGGCAGCCCGTCCGCCGAATCGATCGTAGCCAGCACGATCGGCCAATCGCCCGAGAGGCCATTGGCCCAGAGCAGGGGCTGGGATCCATCCGAGCGCCGCAGTTCTGCCGCCGGCGCGCGCAGCCCCGCGTTGCCGTGGAAGAGCTGGCCGGCCAGCTCCTGGAACACCCCGGCCAGGGCGGGGGAGATGCCGAGTTCGCGCAGTTCGGCCTGGCTCGAGGTCGAGGCGAGGTCGAGGGCGCGCTGCGCGGCGTGCGGGTCGCGATAGCGGTCGGCGAGCTCGAAGGCCCGGGCCCGGCTGGTGGCGATCAGGGTGGTGAAGGCCACCGACGCCGACTGTCCCGGTGGCAGCGCCAGGCGGACGCGCAGCGCGAAGATCGGATCGAGCACCGCTCCGGTGGTCATGGACAGCGGGCCATCGCGCTCAAGCGCCACCGGGTCCCGGGTGGAGCGCCCCCGGCCCAGGAACCGGGCCCGGTCGGTCTCGCAGGTCACCTCCCCGACCCGTTCCCGGCCGGTGGCGGCGACATGCACGCACCAGAGGGCGGGCTCCTGCGCCGAGCGGGGCCGGCGGGTGGCGGTGATGGCGCCACACCATGCATGCCACTCGGTCTCGACGAACAGGTTGCCGAACGCGGGGTGGGCCCGGTCGGCCTCAGGGGGAGCCAGCACCAGCTCGCCGTAACTGGTGAGCTCCAGTTCCCGGGTCTCACTGGAGTTGTTGGTCACCGTCACCCGCCGCACCTCGGCGGCATCCTCGGGCAGCGCCACGATCTCGGTGCGGGTCTCGATGTCGCCATCGGCGCGATGCAGGGTCACCTGGTCGGTCGCGAGGTAGGCGTGCTGCCAGTCCGCGGTGGCGCACACCGGCTGGTGCCCGGCCGACCAGACCCGGCCGGCGCCCAGGTCCTTGATGTAGCAGAACTGCCCGGTCGAGTCCCGGCATCCGTCGGAACGCCAGCGGGTGACCGCCAGCGCCTCGTACCGGCTGTAACCGGCGCCACAGTGGGTGACCATGATGGTGTAGGGCAGGTGGCCCAGCAGGGCGACGTGGGGGTGCGTGGTATCGGGCGTGTCCAGGCGGCGGACAGACGACTGGTCCTCCGCCGCTTCCGGCAGGGCCGGCTCGGCCCGGTCATCCTGCGCCTCATGCAGGACCAGCCGGCGGGGGATGCGCTCGTGCAGCAGCAGCTCCGCGGAGCGGACCATCGGATCGGCGTGGAAGCGCCGCTGCCAGATGTGGCCACTGAGGACGTTGGTCAGCGCCACCAGCCCCATCCCCAGGTGGTGGGCCATGTAGGCGTGGACCAGGGCGAAGGGCTGGTCCGGCGGGGGGCGGGTGTAGTCGAGCGCATCGCGGAAGCCGTAGGGGCCGAGCGCGCCGAGGTCCTCGAGCGTCTCGAGATTGTCCAGCGCCGGCCTGGGGTCCACCATCGCGGCGAGGATGGAGGCGTAGGGCGCCACCACCAGTTCCCGCCCCAGCCCCCGCTTCAGCGCGAGGTCCGGCACGCCGAAGGGGCGGTACTGGTAGGTCTCGTGCCGGTCGCGGACGTTATAGGCGCTTTCGCTCACGCCCCACGGGACGTCGCGCGCCGCCCCGTAGGCCCGCTGCCGGGCGAGCGCCCCCTCGGCCGTCTGGGCCAGCAGGGTGAACGGGAAGGCGCGCATCACCAGGGAGGGCATCAGGTACTCGAACATGCTGCCGCTCCACGAGACCAGCGCCGGCGCACCCGCCGCATACGTGAGCGAGCGACCCAAATGGAACCAGTGCTCCACCGGCACGTCGTTCTTCGCGACCGCGACGAAGCTCGCCAGCCGGGCCTCGGAGGCGAGCAGGTCGTAGTACGACCCGTCGAGAGAGTGCGTGGTCTGCTGGAACCCGATCGCGAACAGCCGCCGGCGCGGATCGAACAGGAACCGGAAGTCCATTTCCATCGCGGTCAGGTAGGCGCATTCCGCGACCGCGGCCAGCCGGGTGACGCACTGCGTCGCCTCCACCGACCCCTGCTGCGCCCGCGCCCGGAGCGTCTCCCCGGGTCCCGGTCCGAGGCGCTCGGCCTCCGCCGCGTGCTCCAGCACCAGCCGGCGGCTCCAGCCGATCCACTCCTCCGCCTGCGCCCGCGGCCCCTCCTCGAGCCGCACGGTCGCCAGCACCGCCGCCGCACGTTCCAGGGGCGGCACCACCGCCGCGAGCAGGGTGGCGGAGGCGGGGGTCCGGCCCGACGTGGCGAGCGCGGCCCAGGCCGCGCGCAGTTCCCGCAGGACCTCCCCGGTCCGGGGGAGGGCACGGACCCGTGACTCCGCCAGGGCCAGCGCGGTCTCCAGGGCGGGCCACAGCCGGGCATCGAGCACCGGCTCGTCGGGAACGGACAGACAGGCCTGCCGCAGGGCGATGAGGTGCCCGGCCAGGTTGCCGCTGTCCACCGTCGAGATGTACGCCGGCTCGAGGACGTGCAGGTCGTGGAGGTCGTACCAGTTGTAGAAGTGGCCCCGGAAGCGGCGCATACCCGCCAGCGCCTGGAAGGCGGATTCCAGGCGGCGCAGCATCTCCTCGAGGGTGATGAAGCCCAGGTCATGGGCGCTCACCGTCGCGAGGAGTTGCAGCCCGATGTTGGTGGGCGAGGTCCGCATCGCCACGACGGGCTCGGGTTCCGCCTGGAAGTTGTCCGGCGCCAGCCAGTGGGTCTCCGCCGTCACGAACCGATCGAAGAAGCGCCAGTGCAGCAGCGCGTAGCGCAGGGCCTGCCGGCGCGCGTCCGGGGCCAGGCGCTCGTCCCGCCGGACCGGGGGCCGGCCCAGCATCAGCGCGATCCACGGCGCGGCAATCCACGCCAGGGTGAGGGGGAGCACCGCCAGCGCCACCACCCAGGGGGTCGTCGTCGCCGCGGATCCCGCGCTGAGGGTCCGCCACCCGATCAGGAGCAGCACGCCGGCGGCCAGGGCCACCGCCGGCCCCATCGAGCGCCACGCCATCCCGGGGGAATCCACGGTGCCCCGTTCCACCAGCGAAGCGGTCTGCCACTCCAGGAGCCGACGCCGGCTGACCCTGAGCCGCCACAGGGTCCGCGCGATCGCGTCGATCGAGATCCACGCCTGGTGGGGGAGGAAGACCAGCGCCAGGCCGACTTGCTTGGCGCTGGTAACCAGGTCGAGGCCGACGGCGCTGTAGTAGGCGCGCCAGGAGCGGTCGAGCGGCGGGCGCAGGATGGCGAGGAGCAGCGAGATGATCCACGGCGCCGCCACCGCGCCCAGGCCGAGGAGGGTCCAGCGGAGCGCCGTGCCGGGCAGGAGGATCCAGCCCAGCACGAAGAACAGGAGCTGTGCCGCCTCCACCAGGCTGCGACGCAGGTTGTCGAAGATCTTCCACCGGGACAGCAGTGAGAGCCGGTTGGGTTCCGGGCCTTTCGGCCCCGGCACCGAGCCGGTGAGCCAGGACAGGAGCTGCCAGTCGCCCCGGATCCAGCGGTGCTTCCGCCGGCTGAACGTGAGGTACCGGCTGGGGTAGTCGTCGTAGACGATCACGTCGGTGGCGAGCCCTGCCCGCGCGTAGCTGCCCTCGATCAGGTCGTGGGAGAGGAGGGTGTTCTCCGGGAAGCGTCCCGCGGTGGCTTGCTCGAAGGCGGCGACGTCGTAGACGCCCTTGCCGGTGAAGCTCCCTTCGCCATACAGGTCCTGGTAGACATCGGAGACCGCGGTGGTGTACGGGTCCACGCCGGGGTGTCCCGAGTGGATCGCCGAAAACACCGACCGGTGCGCGCTGGGAAGCGATACTCCCACCCGGGGCTGCAGGATGCCGTAGCCCCGGGTCACCCGCCCCAGGGCGGGATCATAGACGGCGCGGTTGAGGGGGTGGGCCAGCGCCCCGACGAGGAGCGGTGCCGCCTCGGGGGGAAGGGTGGTGTCGGCGTCGAGCGTGATCACGTAGCGGACTTGGCGGATCGGCCGCACGTCCCCGACCGTCACCGAGAATGCCCCCTCCGGGGCCCCCAGCACGAAGCGGTTGAATTCCGCCAGCTTGCCCCGCTTCCGCTCCCATCCCATCCACACCCCTTCCCGCGGGTTCCAGCGCCGGGGCCGGTGGAAGAGATAGAACGCGTCCCGGCTCTCCGGCGCATAGCGGGCGTTGAGCGCACCGATCCCTTCCGTGGCGGCCTCGATGATGGCGGCGTCGGTGGCGCGGGTCTCGGTGGCCGAGTCGGTGAAGTCGCTCAGGACCGCGAAGTGCAGGTGCGCCCCCCGGTTGGCCAGGAACTGCACCTCGAGGTTGTCGAGCGCTTCGTGCACCGCCTCGACGCTGCCGAACAGCGTGGGGACCACTACCGCGGTCCGGAACTCCGGGGGGACGCCATGGTCCTGCAGGTTGAGCTTGGGCAGGGTCCGGGGCGGCAGGAAGGCGCTGACCAGCTGGTTCACGGCGGCGAGGGCGATGTCGTGCGCGAGGATGCAGCCGGGAATCAGGAGCAGCAGCCATTCCCGCCGCACCGACGCGCCGCCGAACCAGGCCAGAAGCGCGAGGGTCGTCACGGTCGCCACGGCAACCCCGCCCACGAATACCACGCTCGGGGAGTGCCGCACCACCCGTTCGAGGGCCTCGCCCGGGGCTTCGCGATAGCCGGTGCGCGCCTGGAGGAGGGGCAAGCCTTCGTCGATCAGGTAATAGCCGACGTGGGCCTTCCGTGGATCTCCCGGCGCCTCCGCCCCGCCCGCGCTGGCGCATTCGACCGCGATCCGCGCTACCGACTCCTCGGTGCGCCGGGTGCCCCGGGCAATGCGTTCCACCACGTGGCGGTAGCGGTCCCGCGTGGCAAACGTCATCCGCGGGTAATAGCCCGAGGGGTCGGTGCGGAGGGTGGCCTCCATCCGGCTCTGGGCCTCGACGAAGGTGCGCCACTCCATCCTGCCGATGGCCTGGAGACTGGTAATGCTGTTGGCCATCATCACCTGGGTCGCCGCCAGCCGCTCGGTGGTCCGGGTGGTGGCCTGGTCGGCGCTCAGCGCCTCATCGCTGATCCATCGCTCCAGGCGCCGCACGACCGGCAGGGCGCCGCCCTCGATGCGCAGCCGCTGCAGGAAGCGGGCGGTGAAGGCCGGGGTGAGGAGCGGGATGCGGGAGGCGAAGCGGTCGAGCTCGTGGTCGAGCTCCTCCTGGCCCCCCTGGCCCGCCCGCGCGATCCGCGCGGCGGCGCGGCCTGCGGCCTCGAGCTCGTCCAGCCGCTGCACCGTTCGCAGCGCCATCCGCCGGACGTTCTCGATCAGGCCCAGCCGGAGCATGGCGGGGAGGGCCCAGAGCTCCCCGAGGGTGAGCACCGCCACCTGCTGGAAGGCGCCCACGAAGCCGCTGACGTTGGCCAGGTCCACCCGGCCCTCGCTGTGCGAGATCAGGGTGATCGCGAGTTCGTAGACCCGCGGGTAGCCGGCCAGCGGCCCGTCGGCGAGCTCGGGGAGCTCCCGGTAGTAGCCGCGCGGCAGGCTATCCCGCACGTCGTCGATGTGTTCCTGGATGATGTGATAGTTGTCGAGCAGCCACTCACCGGCGGGTCCGACGTCTCCCGCGTTCTCCGGGGCGCTCAGCCGCTCCTGCGCCTGCGCGAGGATCTGCCGGGTCCGGGCCAGGCGGGCGAGGAGGGGGGTGCGCCGCCGGGCGCGGCCCGGGGCGGCCAGGTGCTGGGCGCCCGCCACGACCTGGGCTCGTTCGCCGAGGTGCTCGGCACCGAGCAGCTCCCCCTGGATCGGTCCCGCCAGCAGGTCCTCGCGGGCGTTCTCGGGCGGGCCCCGGAGTCGGGCGAGGAATCGTCTGGGGGCGAGTGCGCGAATGAAGCAGCCTCCGGTGGCGGACGCGTAGCGGGCCCGGGCCGCACCCGCGCGACCCGGTCAGGGGATCTGTACCGCCGGAGTATAGACCGAAGAGGGGCCGGGGGTATCGCTCGAAAGGGGGAGTGGGGGCGGGGCGCGGGCCAGGGCACTGCTGCGAGTGTTGTTGCTGGCGGGAAGTTCTCGGTTCAGGGCTCCCTGGTGTACGCCCACGCGGACACTTCGGAGAACCGCCCGTGACCGGTATCTCGGCCTAACCCAGCCAGGAACCGCACCACTCCCCCCCCTCGGTGCCGATCGGAAAGACATTGGCTCGCAACAGGTTGCCCGCGCACCCCATGTCGCTAGCAATCCCCCCCCGCACGATCATCCGGTGCCAACTCCCGCATGGCACGCAACTGGCAGCAGCTCCATAAATCCGCCGTTCCGCTCGCCCTCTCTCCAACCCGGTGCGAGCCGCAGTGCCCAGACAAAGGACCCGACTCGATGGCCACTCCCGACTCCCTCAAGCTGGATGCCGGCCGCCGCGCCTGGGAGTTCACCACCCGCTATCCCGATTCCTCCGAGGCCGGGCAACTCGCCGCCGCAGCTCTCGGCAAGCTGGTCGCCGCCACCAGGGGCCTCATCCGGGAGCAACTGACCGTTGGCGAGGCCCTCGGCCGGGCGACCGACGAGCTGGGCGCACTGGGGCGGCCGCTGCGGGACGCGCTGGCGCTGATCGCGCACTTCGGGTCGGTGGCGGCCATGCGGCGTCGCCGCCGCGATCTCCGCATCCAGCTCCGGACCCGACCGCGCCTGCCGAACGCCTTTCTGGCTGAGGCCCGTTCCATCCAGCGGCTGGCCATGGCCGACGAGGCGCTCCTCGTTCATTACGGAATGCACCGGGACCTGCTCCCCCGGCTCGCGCGCAACCTCGATCACTTCGAGGCCGCGCTCGTGCGCCGCGAGCTGGCGGAGGAGGGCCTGCGCCGGGTCCGTGCCGACCTCACCGCCATCGGGCAGGAGATGTACGGCCTGATCCGGCGGCTCGACGCCGTGTACCGGCCCCGCTTCGCGGGCGACCCCGAGCTGCTGGCCGAGTGGAACCAGGCCCGCGCCATCCAGGAGAACCGGGGGAGGGAGTCGGTGGCGTGATGCAGGCGGGTAGACGGTCGGATCGCCGGGCCGCGCCGGAGTGAGCCCCTACCGGGCCTGCCCGGGGTCGCTCACCTTTCCTCCTCGCCCGCCGCCATGGAGCCCGACCATCAGCAAGCCGTTCGACCGCGACCTCGTGGAGGGGCCCCTCGCGCGGGCCGTCTGGAGGCTCGCGTGGCCGACCATGCTGCAGAACATCATCGCCGGCCTGCAGGGGATCGTGGACCATGCGATGGTGGGCCACCTCGTCGGCTACACCGGCAACGCCGCGATCGGCGTGGCGCTCCAGATCTTCATCGTCGTCATCATCTTCGTGAACTCCCTGTTCACCGGGATGAGCGTCCTGGTCGCCCGGTTCGCCGGGGCCAACGAGCCCGACAAGGTCAACCGTACCGTGTACCAGGCCTTCCTCGCCTCGGCGGCGCTCTGCGTCGGCGTCCTCGCGCCGGTGGGCTGGGCCCTCTCGCCGGCGCTGCTCCGGCTGGTCCACGCCACCCCCCAGGTCCAGGCGGAGGCGCTGCCGTACCTCCGCATCATGCTCGGCTTCAGCTTTGGCCTGATGCTCTTCTTCATGCTCGGCGCCGCGCTCCGGGCCGCCGGCGACGCCCGCACGCCACTCCGGCTCGGGATCCTGCTCACGGTGCTGAACGTCCTCCTCAACGTGATCTTCATCTCGGGACTGGGGCCGGTCCCGGCCCTGGGCACCGCCGGGGCGGCGGTGGGGACGGTGCTCGCCGGCGCGATCGTGAGCGGCCTGGCCATCTGGCTCCTCCGCACCGGCCGGCTGGTCGTGGTCTGGGCCCCGGGCATGGACCTCCGTCCCGACTGGACGGTCATCAAGGCGCTGTTCCGCTTCGGGCTTCCGACCGGGGTGCAGGGGATCGCCATGAACGTCGCCGGCGTGCTGCTGCTCCGCTTCATCGGGTCGCTGGAACAGAGCGCGCAGGCCCAGGCGGCCTACGCCGTGGGATACACGGAGCTCTTCTCGCTCATCACCTGGACCTCGGTCGGGCTGCTCGGCGCGGCCTCCGCCATCACCGGCCAGAATCTGGGAGCCGGACGCCCCGAGCGGGCCGTCCGGGGGGTGCACGTCGCGGCCGGCATCGGCCTGGCCGTCGCGGTCACGGTCGGGCTGGCGTTCCTCCTCATTCCCCGCCTCCTCCTGGGGCTCTTCGGCATGGACGACGCGGTCGTGCTCGGGCTCGGCATCCAGCTGCTCGGGTACCTCGCGGTCTCCGGCCTGTTCATCACGGTGGCGCTCACCTACACGGGGGCGCTGCAGGGCACGGGGGACACCCGCTCGCCGTTGTACATCTCGGTCATCTCCCAGATCCTCGTTCCCATCGGCATTTGCACCACGATCGACGCGCTGCGCGGGCTCCGGCCCGGCGACATCTGGCTGGCGATCGTGCTGGGCCACGCCACCCGTTGCCTGCTGAGCGTCCTCCGCTTCCGGCAGGGGAAGTGGCGGGCGATCCGGGTGGAGCTGGAGCCGACGGGGTAGGGCGGTTGGGTGATGGCGGCAGGAGGCTTGCCGAGGACCTGAGCGGCGGCGGGTCGCTCCAAGGGTCAGGCGTTCTCAAGCCGTGGTGACTGCACTCGCCCCGCCGAGCCTGACCCGGCGGAGCGAGCCACACCGCGAGGGTCCCAGTGTCGGTCTCTGAATGGTCACGGCCTCCGAGGCTGGTAGATGATCAGACAACTGCTCCGAGCGCTCGTCCTGCTCCTTGCCCTTCCCGCCGCGCTCCCCGCGCAGCGGGAGACGCGGCGCGCCGACACGCTCGAGCTCCACTTTCTCGACGTCGGGCAGGGTGATGCGGCGCTGATCCGGCTCGGCGGCGAGGCGGTCCTGGTGGATGCCAGCAGGGGGCGGGACATCGTCCTCTGGCTCGAAGACCTCGGCGTGGACACGCTGCTCGCGGTCATCGCCAGCCACAATCACGCCGATCACATCGGCGGCATGCCGGCGGTCCTCAGCGACCACCCCGTGCGCCAGTACCTGGCCAACGGGCGGGCGCCGGAGAACCAGGTGGCGGTAGAGGTCGAGGCCATGCTCGCGGAGAAAGGCATCGCGGCCCCCGCCGCGCCCTGGAAGCCGATCCGCCTCGGTGATGCGCGCATCACCGTGTTTCCCACCGCGCTCCGGGGCGGCGACGTCAGCGAGAACAACAGCAGCCTGGGCGTGCTGGTGGAGCGGGGGAGGTTTAAGGCGCTGCTCACCGGCGACAGCGAGGTGGAGGAACTCAACGCCTGGTTGCAGGACGGCGTCATCCCGGACGTGGACCTGCTCAAGGCGGCGCATCACGGCGCCCGCGATGCCGTGACGCCCGGCTGGCTGCAGCGGACCCGTCCCGAGGTCGTGGTGATCAGCCTGGGCCGTGACAACCCGTACGCCCACCCCCATCCCTGGGCGATGCGCTACTACCAGGCGGGGAAAAGGAAAGTGTACCGCACCGACCAAGATGGCACCGTGGTGGTCGCGGTGGATCGTCGCGGCCGGTACGCCATCCGCACCAGTGGGCCACGCGAGCGGTAGCGGGAGACGTCCAGCGGCCGCCCCGACCCGTTATCGTTCCGGGCGGCACGGCGGGCTCATCGCCCTGCCCCTACACTTTCTGGGATGGGAATCATGTCGGACGAAGAGATGCGAGCCGAACTCGAACGCCTCCGGGCGGAGAACGAAGCGCTCAAGAGCCGGCCCGCGCGCAGCGTGAGCCTCAAGGTGAGCGAGAAGGGCGGGGTGTCGGTGTACGGCCTCGGCCGCTTCCCGATCACGTTCTACAAGGAGCAGTGGGTCAAGCTGCTCGGCATGTCGGACGACATCCTGGCCTTCATCAAGGCCAACGAGGGGAAGCTCAAGGTGAAGGAGTAGTCCCGGCTATCCGCCGCAGCGCACGCGCCCCATCGGGATATCGAACCCTCGCCCGCCACCCTCCACCCGGGCCACGATCGAGTCGGGGGTGAGGCGGCGGTAGGTGATCTTCTGGGGGAAGTCGTGCGCCGGGTTCTCGAAGCTGAGGATCCCGTCCGCCGGGGCGACGGCGCGGAAGTCGGCCTGCTGCTGCCGCGCCGGCAGCGCGGTATAGATCAGCGTATCCCCCGCGGCCCGCAGGTGCAGGTGCTCGTACTCCCGGAGCACGCCGCCCGCCACCGTCCGGCTCCCGCCCAGCATGAACCCGCCCGCGGGCGCCATCCACATCTCCTGGATGGTGCGTCGCTCGGTGCGCGACTCCCAGCAGCCAGCCAGCCACGCCGCACGGTCGATCGTGGACGCCGCCTGCGCCGTCAGGGCGCCGGCGGGCGCGAGGGCAAGGGTGAGCAGGACAACCGATGCAGCGGGCCTCATGCGGGCTCCAGCCGGTGAAGGGGTGGCGCCAAGTCTGCGGCTGCCCTCCTCATCGTGCAACCGAGTTTGCCATTTCCGTACACTTGTCCGAGTTTTTGCCTCAGCCCGTCGCCCCGTCGCCCCGTCGCCCCGTCGCCCCACGACCCTCCGGATCATGCACTTCCTCCTGACTCCCGTCGGCTCGAGCGGCGACGTCCACCCCTATGTCGGGCTGGGGCATCGATTGCGGGCCCGCGGCCACCAGGTCACCGTCCTGACGGCCGAGCCGCACCGGCTGGTGGTCGAGCGGGCCGGGCTCGGGTTCGTGCCGACCTTCACCACCGATCAGTACCACGCCGCCACTCTCAACCCCGATCTCTGGCATCCGCGCCGCGGCTTCGCCACGGTCGCGGGCCTCATGCTGCTGGGGCTGGAGCCGACCTGGCGCGCCCTCGAGGAGCGGTACGTCCCGGGGGAGAGCTTCATCGTCGGCCATCCGCTCGGGTTCGCCGCCCGCGCCTTCGAGGAGCGGACCGGCGCCCGGGCGGCGACGCTGCACCTGGCCCCGTCGAGCCTCCGCTCCGCCTACCGGGTGCCGGCGCTCCCGCCCGGCGTGGACATCTCGGGGCTGCCGCTCCCGCTCAAGCGCGCCTTCTGGTACCTCATCGACCGCACCCAGATCGATCCGGTGATCACCCCTGCCTTTGACACCTGGCGCGCGGCCCATGGGCTGCCGCCGGTGCGGCGCCTCTTCCAGTCGTGGCTCAACTCGCCGCGCGGGGTGATCGGCCTCTTTCCGGACTGGTACGGCCCGCGCCAGCCCGACTGGCCCGAGCGGTTCCGCCACGGCTCCTTCCCCCTCTGGGACGATCCGGCGGGCGTGCCGGCCGACGCCGAGCTGGAGGCCTTCCTGGAACGGGGCACTCCGCCGGTGGTGGCCACGCCCGGGAGCGCCAACCGGCACGCGACCGATTTCTTCGCGGCAGTGGCAGCCGCCTGTGGCCGGCTGGGCCGGCGCGCGCTGTTCCTGACCGGGTACCCGGAACAGCTGCCCGCCGGGTTGCCGGAGACGATCATCACCCGGCGGTACGCCCCGCTCTCGGCGGTTCTGCCCCGCGCCGCCGCCCTGGTCCATCATGGCGGCATCGGGACCATGGCGCAGGGCTTCGCCGCCGGCGTGCCGCAACTGGTCATGCCGATGTCATTCGACCAGCCGGACAACGCCCTCCGGGCCACCCGCCACGGCGTGGCCCGCTGGCTCTCGCCGCCCAGGTTCACCCCCGATCGGGTGACGGCGGCGCTCGGGACGCTGCTCGAGGACCCCAGGGTGGCCAAGGCCATAATTGAAAGCCGGGAACGGACCCGGTCAGTGGATGGGCTGGGAGTGGTTTGCGAGGAAGTGGAGCGAATGAGCGGCTAGACGGCTGGGCGATCGGCTGTATCCTGTCGTCCTGCCTCGCCCTCCCCGTTCCCCCTTGCAACCATCCGGGCGGTTCTCCCGTCTATTCTTGCCATGCGATCCCTCAAACATGCCATCCGGACCCTGTTCCGGACCCCGTTTGTCACGGCCGTGGCCGTGCTCTCCCTGGCCCTGGGCATCGGGGCCAACGCGGCGATCTACTCGATGTTCGACCAGATGCTGCTCCAGCCGCTCCCGGTCTCCAAGCCCCACGAACTGATCAACCTCTCCGCGCCCGGGCCCAAGCCCGGCTCCCAGTCCTGCAACCAGGCCGGGGACTGCGAGGCGGTGTTCAGCTACCCGATGTTCCGGGACCTGGAACGGAGCCAGACGGCGCTGACGGGGCTCGCGGCCCACGTCGCCATGAGCGCCAACCTCTCCTTCCAGGGGGAGCCGATCACCGGCGACATGATGCTGGTCTCCGGCTCCTACTTCCCGACCCTGGGCATCCAGCCGGCGCTCGGCCGGCTGCTGGGGCCGTCGGAGGACCAGACGGTCGGCGGGCACTTCGTGGCGGTGCTGAGCCACAGCTACTGGCAGGCCCACTTCGGGTCAGATCCGTCGGTGCTGGGCAAGAGCATCATCGTGAATGGCCAGAGCATGGAGATCATCGGGGTAGGGCCGAAGGACTTCGAGGGGACCACCCTCGGTGCCCGCCCGCTGGTCTTCGTGCCGCTCACCATGCGGATCGTGCTCGGCGGTTTCGGCAACCTGGAGAACCGGCGCAGCTACTGGGCCTACCTGTTCGGACGGCTCAAGCCCGGGGTCTCGGTGGAGCAGGCCGCCACCGCGCTCAACGCGGTCTATCGCCCGATCATCAACGACGTCGAGGCGCCGCTGCAGCAGGGGATGAGCGACCAGACCCTGTCCCGGTTCAAGACCAAGGAGATCGTGGTCGAGTCCGGTCCGATGGGCCAGAGCTCGGTCCATGACGAGGCCCGCACCCCCCTGATCCTGCTCCTTGGGGTGACCGGGGTGGTGCTGCTCATCGCCTGCGCCAACATCGCCAACCTGCTCCTGGCCCGCGGGGCCGGCCGGGCCACCGAGATGGGGGTGCGCCTGGCCCTCGGCGCCGGCCGCCGGCAGCTCGTGTTTCAGCTCCTCACCGAGGCGGTGACCCTGGCGCTGCTGGGCGGCGTGGCGAGCCTGCTGGTGGCGCGCTGGACGCTGGCGCTCATCGCCGCGCTGCTGCCGCCCGACGCTTCCAGCACGCTGCGTTTCGAGCTGCAGCCGTCGGTGCTCTGGTTCACCATGGCGCTGGCGCTGGTCACCGGGCTCCTCTTCGGCATCTTCCCGGCGCTGCACAGCACCCGCTCGGATCTCATCACGAGCATCCGCGCCGGGGCCGGCCAGATCGCCGGCGCCCGCCGCGCGGCGCGGTTCCGCGCGACCCTGGTGACGGTGCAGATCGCCCTCGCCACGGCGCTGCTCATCTCCGCCGGGCTCTTCCTCAAGAGCCTGGTCAACGTGGCCAAGGTGGACCTCGGGGTGAAGGTGGATGACGTCGTCACCTTCGGCATCTCGCCCTCGCGGAGCGGCTACGACAGCGCCCGTTCGGCCCAGCTCTTCGACCGGGTGGAGGAGCGGCTCCGCGGCATCCCCGGCGTCACCGGGGTGACCGTCTCGCGGGTGCCGCTGCTCGCCGGCAGCAACTGGGGCACCGACGTGAACGTCGAGGGCTTCCCCACCGGCCCCGACGTGGACAACAACTCCCGCACCAACCAGATCGGCGAGGGGTACTTCAGCACCCTCGGTGTCGAGCTGCTGGCCGGACGGGAGTTCACCACCGCCGACAACCTCGGCGCCGGGCAGGTCGCGGTGGTCAACCAGGCCTTCGCCAAGAAGTTCAACCTGGGCCAGGACGCGGTGGGCAAGTTCATGTCCACCAGCGGACCCGACTCGCTCAACATCCAGATCGTGGGACTGGTGCGGGACGCCAAGTACAGCGAGGTGAAGGGGGAGATTCCGCCGCTCTTCTTCACGCCGTGGCGCCAGGATGGCGGCGTGGGCGAAATCAACTTCTACGTCCGGACCGGACTGGCGCCGGGGGAACTGCTCCGGATCATCCCCGGCCTCATGAAGGAGATCGACGCCGGGTTGCCGCTCGAAGGGCTCAAGACGATGCCCCAGCAGATCCGGGAAAACGTCTTCCTCGACCGGATGATCAGCATCCTCTCCAGCGCCTTTGCCGC
The DNA here is from genome assembly GCA_964585655.1 of uncultured Gemmatimonadaceae bacterium. Taxonomy (GTDB): domain Bacteria; phylum Gemmatimonadota; class Gemmatimonadetes; order Gemmatimonadales; family GWC2-71-9; genus JADJOM01. The sequence goes on from CAZPER010000038.1 coordinate 18,258, forward strand.
GCTGGCCACCCTGCTGGCCGGCGTCGGGCTCTACGGCGTGCTGGCGTACAGCGTGGCCCAGCGGACGCGGGAGATCGGGGTGCGGATGGCGCTCGGGGCCGATGGCCGCCAGGTGCGGCAGATGGTGCTGCGCCAGGTGCTCGTCATGATGGCGATCGGCGGCGCCGTCGGGGTCGCGGCCGCCTTCGGGCTGGGCCGCGCCGCCAGCTCGTTGCTGTTCGGGATGAAGGGTCACGACCCGCTCGTGTTCACCCTCTCGTTCCTCGTGCTGCTCCTGGTGGCGCTCGGCGCGGGCTACCTCCCCGCCCGCCGCGCGAGCATGGTGGATCCGATCCAGGCGCTCAGGTACGAGTAGCTGATACAGCTGGGGAAATGGAGAAACGGGGAAACGGGGAAGCGGTCCATGGTTGGCGGCCGCTTCCCCGTTTCTCCTTTTCTCCGTTTCCCCGGCCGCCGCGCCATCCCCCACAGAAATCCCCTCCCCCGTGCGCGCCGCCGCCCGACGCGATATTATCGGATCCGTGCGCTCCCCTTTGATCAGCCTCCTGGCCCTCCTGCTCCCTGCCACCGCCCTGGCCGCCCAGCAGGCGCCCCCGGCCCCCGCGGTTGGTGAGTCCCGCACGGTGGTGCCCGGCGCCGACTACGGCGCCAGTGGGCTCTACCGGTTCTTCTTCGGCAGCAACTACCGGCGGCTCTGGACCCACCCCATCGAGGTGCCGGTGCTCGATCTCGCCGCGGAGGACGGGGGGCTCCGCCCCACCACCCGCGGCGGCGGGCAGCAGACCAAGTCCCTTCGCTTCCGGAGTCCCAGCGGCCGCATCTACTCGTTCCGCTCGGTGGACAAGGATCCCTCCGCCATCCTCCCCGAGGAACTCCAGGGAACGGCGGTGCAGCGGGTGGTACGGGACCAGATCAGCGCCGGCCACCCTTTCTCCGCGCTGGTCGCCGAGCCATTCTCCGCCGCCTCGCAGGCACCGAGCGTGAGGCCGCGGCTGGTGGTGCTGCCTGATGATCCGCTGCTGGGGGAATTCCGCTCCGACTTCGCCGGCGTGCTCGGCTATTTCCAGCTGCTTCCCGGCCCCGGTCCCGACGGCACCCCCGGCTTCGCCGGATTCGTGGAGCTGCTCGAGACCGAGGAGCTGCTCCGGCGCCGGCGCGAGCATCCGGACGAGCAGGTGGACGTCCCCGCGTACCTGGCGGCGCGCCTGGTGGATCTCTTCCTGGGGGACTGGGACCGGCACCGGGGGCAGTGGCGCTGGGGCCGGCGGGCGGATTCCGGGACGTGGATCCCCATGCCCGAGGACCGGGATCAGGCGCTGGCGAGTTACGGTGGGCTGCTGCTCGCGGTGGCCCGGAGCACCACCGCGCCGCAGCTGGTGCAGTTCGGCCCTGGCTATCCGATCCCCGGACTTACCTGGAACGGCCGGGACCTCGACCGGGAGCTGCTGCCCCGGCTGGACCGCGCCGTGTGGGACTCGGTGACCGCAATGGTCGCCGGGCGGATCACGGACAGCCTGCTCGACGCCGCGGTGGCTTCCCTTCCGGCGGGAACCGAGCCGGAGGAGCTCACGGTGCTCCGCCGGAACCTCGGTGCCCGCCGCGACGGATTGGCCGGTGCGTCGCGGGCCTTCTACCTGCGCCTCGCTCGCGAGGCGGAGATCCACGGCACCGATGCCGCCGAGTGGTTCCGGATACGTGCCGAGCCGGATGGGGTGCTTCGGCTGGAGGCCGCGGGCGGCGGGGCGGGCACCCGGATCGCGCGGCGGCTCGATCCGGACGAGACTGCGGAGATCCGGCTCTATGCGCACGGCGGCGCGGATACGGTCACCGTCGAGGGCCCCACGCGGGGGATCCGGGTGCGCGTCATCGGTGGCGAGGGGGCCGACGTCGTCACCGGCGACGCGCGGCTCTACCAGGATGGCGCCGACTGGCGGCGCCTCCCGGCGGCAGACTCTCCGCCACCGCCGCGCGACTGGGGCTCCCGGTCGGGCTTCCTGCCCTTCATCGGGGTGGCCACCGACATCGGGCTGGTGGCGGGCGTCGCGCTGACGGAGTACGACTACGGCTTCCGCAAGGAGCCGTACGCATCCCGGATCGCGCTGCGGCTGGCATTCTCCACCGGCAGCGCCCGGCCGGGGCTCGAGGTGGATGCCGACTTCCGGACCGAGAACCCGGCGGTGGGCTTTCGTGTCGGGCTGCGCGCCACCGGGCTCGACCTGCTCCGCTACTACGGGCTCGGCAACGAGACGGTGGAGGATCGCGCGCTGGAGTACTACCAGGTGCCCCACTGGCTGCTCGAGCTGACGCCGTCGCTGGAACTCCGTCCCGAGCCGCGGCTGGCGATCGGCATGGGACCGCTGCTCCGCTACTTCCATGCCTCTGCCAAGGGGAACCGGCTCATCGCGGCGGCGGTCCCCTACGGCGCGGACGGCTTCGGCGAGGCCGGCCTGCGCGCGTACCTGCGCTGGGACTCCCGCGACGTGCCGGCCAACGCCCGGAAGGGTGTGGCATTCGAAGCGGGGGGCGAGTTGCTGCCGCAGCTCTGGGACGTGCAGGAGACCTTCGGGAGCCTCCACGCCGAGGCGTCCACCGCGCTGGGTTTCGGCGGAGAGGGCACACCGGTGCTGGCGCTCCGTGCCGGGGGGCGCCGGGTCTTCGGGGACTATCCCTTCTTCGAGGCGGCGACGATCGGCGGTGCCGCGACCCTGCGCGGCTACTCGGAGCAGCGGTTCCGCGGCGATGACGCGGTCTTTGGCAGCGCCGAACTGCGGGTGCCCGTCGGGCACCTGAAGGTGGTGGTCCCGGCGCAACTCGGCATCTTCGGCCTCGCCGATGGCGGCCGGGTGTACCTGGACGGCGAGTCCTCCGACAAGTGGCACCGGGCCTTCGGCGGGGGGATCTGGCTCGCCTGGCTCGGCCGCCCCAACACCCTGTCTGCCGCCGTGGCGCGGAGCCCGGGCCGGACCGGCTTCTATCTTCGCGCCGGATTCCTATTCTAGTCCGCGGACTGGGCCCCATGATCGGCGCGCTTCGGTGGGCATCGCGCAGGCCACTCGCCCGCGCGAGCCTCCCGGGCGCCGCGTCGGCGCTGCTGCTCTCCTGCGCCGCTCCCGCGCTGCCACCGCCGATTGTGCCCGCACCGGTGGTCGGGGAGCCGGTCGCCACCCTCTTCCTGATCGGCGATGCGGGCGGCCCGCGGGGCAGTGACGACCCGGTGCTGCGCGCCCTGGCCACTGCCGTGGGATCCGACTCATCCCGGTCCACCATCGTCTTCCTGGGCGACAACGTCTATCCCCGCGGCATCCCCGCGGAGGATCACCCCACCCGCGCCGACGCGGTGCGCCGGCTCGCGGGGCAGGTGACGGTGGCCCGCACCACGGGAGCGCGCACCATCTTTCTGCCCGGCAACCACGACTGGGCCGGGCGCTCCGGAGGGGAGAGTGGCTGGGAGGCGATCCGGCGCCAGGAAACGCTGATCGGGGAGCTGGGCGGGCCGAAGGTGAGGATGGCTCCCGGCGGTGGCTGCCCGGGGCCCTGGGTCGCGGACCTCGCTCCGGCGCTCCGGCTGATCGTGCTCGATACCCAGTGGTGGCTGCATTCGGGTCCGCGGGCGGCGTCGGCGGCGGACGGCTGCCCGACCTGGACCGAGGCCGCGGTGCTCGAGGCACTCGGGGAGCAGCTCTGCACCGCGGACGGCCAGCAGGTGGTGGTGGCCGGGCATCATCCGCTGCTCAGCGCCGGCCCGCATGGCGGGCACTTCACCGCGATGGATCACATCTTCCCCCTCCGGGAGTACCGGGGATGGATGTGGCTGCCGCTGCCGCTGTTGGGATCGCTCTACCCTCACATCCGGCAATCGGGGATCTCCAACCAGGACCTGAGCGGCCCCGTGAATCAGCGGCTGGTGGCCGGGCTGGCGACACAGTTCCGGCGCTGCCCTCCCGTGGCCTACGCCGCGGGGCATGAGCATGCGCTGCAGCTGCTTGACGGTCGCGGATTGCACCTGCCGTTCCTGATCGTGAGCGGGGCGGGGTACTTCGGCCACACCGAGCCGGTGGGACGCCGGCCGGAGACCCTGGCGGCGCTCCGCGCGAGCGGCTTCTTCCGCCTCGATGCCTTCCCGGGGGGCCGCACCCGGATCACCCTGCTGACCGTCGACTCCGCGGGGATGAGCACGGCGCGGGGGGAATGGTGGACGGAATGACGCTTCCATGAGCCGAGGGGACCCATGAACCAGGAGGAATCGGTCCTCCTGGCCATCGGCGTGGCGATCGCGGCGATCCTGCTCGCGGCGCTGGGCCGGCGGTTGCCCATCCCCACCGCGATCCTCCAGGTCCTCGGCGGCCTGGTGCTCGGCTTGCTGCCGGGAGCGGCGGCGCTCAGGATGAGTCCCGACCTGGTGTTCTTCGTCTTCCTGCCGCCGGTGCTCTGGGCCGCGGCGTTCTTCACCTCCTTCCGCGACTTCAAGGCAAACATCCGTCCCATCAGCCTGCTCGCGATCGGGCTGGTCGTGGTGACCACCGCCCTCGTGGCCGTCGTGGCGCGCGCCCTCTTCCCGGGGATCCCGTGGGCGGCGGCGGTGGCGCTGGGCGCTATCGTCTCTCCTCCCGACGCGGTGGCGGCGGAGGCGGTCCTCAAGCGGCTCCCGATTCCGCGACGGGTGATCAGCATCCTCGAAGGGGAAAGCCTGGTCAACGACGCCTCGGCGCTGATCCTCTACCGGGGGGCGGTTGCGGCGCTGGTCACCGGGGCCTTCAGCCCCGGCGAACTGGTGGTGCGGTTCTTCGTGGATGCCGCGATGGGGATCCTGGTAGGGCTGGTGGTGAGCTGGCTGCTGGTCCAGGTGGCCCGGCGGACCAACGACGCGCTGGCCGAGACCGCGCTCACGCTGCTGGGACCGTACCTCGCCTGGATCGGGGCGGAGTCGCTGCACGTCTCCGCGGTGCTGGCGTGCGTCGCCGGGGGGATCTACCTGCGGCAGCATTTCTCGACGGTCGTGGCGCCGGCCTCGCGGGTGCAGGCCCGCGCGGTCTGGGATCTGTTCCTCTTCGGGCTCAACTCGCTGGTCTTCCTGCTGCTCGGCGCCGAGTTCGGCGACCTCATCGAAGGCTCCGCGACGGATGCCCTGCTCACGGTGGGGGGGAGCGGTCTGTTGATCGCGGGGCTGGTGATCCTCGTTCGCCTGGTCTGGGTGCCCCTCGCCACCGCGCTGCCCCGCTGGCTCAGCCCGGCGCTGCGGGCCCGGGATCCGATGCCGCCGTTCGCGGCGATCTTCATGATCTCCTGGACCAGCATGCGCGGGATGGTGTCACTCGCCGCGGCGCTGGCCCTGCCGCTGGTCACGGCCTCCGGCGCGCCCACCCCCTTCCGCTCCGAAATCGTCCTGGTGACGGTGGTGGTGATCCTGGTGACGCTGGTGCTGCAGGGACTCACCCTGATCCCGATCTTCAGCCGGCTCAAGCTGCCGCCGGACCCGGCTCCTGCCCTGGAACATGCGCACGCCCAGACCGAGGCGCGGCGTGCGGCGCTGGAGCAGCTGGCAGATCTGTCGGGGGAGCCGTGGGCGACCCGGGAGGAACTCGCGCGGGTGGAGGCGGAGATCCGTCACGGCCACCATCATCCCTCCTCAGGCGGAGAGGCGCTGGCCCGGGCGGCGACCCTGCGGCGGCTGCGCCTCGCCACCCTTGCGGCCCGGCGCCGCGCCCTGATCCGGCTGCGCGACGAAGGGGCGATCTCGGACGAGGTGCTGCTGGAGCTGGAGCGGGAACTGGATTTCGAGGCGCTCCAGCTCGGGGCCGGGAGCGAGCGCGAGGGCTGAGCGGGTCAGCCGTCCTTGGGCCGACCCGTTTCTCCCGGGGCGGGCACGGAGGTGCTCCCCTCCGGCAGCCGCTCCAGCCGGTCGAGGCGCTCGAGGTCCACGGTAATGACCCCGTCGGGTGACTCCACGAACATGTCGGCGAAGCGCGCGTCCCACGCCACCTCCTCCGGCACGTAGGAGGTGCGGGCGGTGACCCGGGTGGAGAAGGTCTCCTCGTGTCCCGCCGCCATCACCAGAATCTCCGCCTTCGCTTCCCGCAGCTCCTCCGGCGTGACACCGGCGAGCGGGCTGTTGCGGTCGATCGGATGCACCACCGTCCAGTGCAGGGTAAAGAACTCGACCCGGTCACGCTCGAGGGCGAGCTCGTGGAATTCCCGCACCCGTTTCCCCCCCACCAGCTCGTACCACGCCAGGCTCACGTGCACGCTGACGTCGCTCAACTCGCTCACTTCGTTGTTCACCAGCCGGAGCATGAGCCCGCGACCGCCGTCGTAGGGCGCCACCACGGCCCGGACCGAGAACCGGATGCAGGGGCGGGGTCGTGACAGCCGGGCCAGGGTGAGCCCCCCGCCGAGCGCGAGCCCCACCAGGCCGCCAATGGACTCGAAGATGGTGAGCCACTGCGCGGTCGAGCCGACCGCCACGACCGGGCCGGCGCCGACCCCGGTGAGGACGCCGACGCTGTAGGTAAAGGCGATGAAGAACGGATCCGACAACCCCATCTGCTCCGTCCCGGCCAGCGCCGAAGGCCCGAGGGAGCGGTACCCGATGGCGAACACCCCGGCCACCAGCAGGGTGAGGCCGATGACCCAGACCAGGAATTGCGGCCACGAGGCCGCGAGGGCCCGAAGGTAGAGTCGGGACCAGGCCCGGCCCCCCATCCCGTACTTCCGGCTGTTGGGCGTGCCGTCCTTGTTGAGGAAGCGGCCCCGCACCCGCTCGCTGACCACCCGGCCGAAGCCCAGGTCGTTCTCCGTCATGCATCCCTCGGTTGGAGGATCAGGAGCATTATAGCCGCCCTGTCCAGTCGGGATGCGTGCCCTCCGTTCTACCGTCCTACCTGCATCTCATCACCGCCACGACAGCCCGTACTCCGCCACCCGCCGCACCATGGGCAGTCGCTCCACCGTGGCCCCCAGCCCCCAGAGCTGGAGATACCCGGCCCAGGGGCGGGTGGGATCGTACTGCTTCTGCCAGACGGTGGCCCGGCCGTCGCTGTCGAGCGCGAGCACCCGGCTTACCACCGCGGGGGCGGTGGGCATGTCTCCCCGCCACTGGCCGGAGAGGCCCCAGCGCCGCCCTTCGGCGGTGGGCGTGGAGGGGTTCTCGTCCCAGTCGGTGCTGTCGGTGATGAGCCCGGTGAGCGCCGCTCCCACCGGCAAGTCGTGGCCGAGGGGCCGGCCCGCCGAATCCCAGACGAGGGAGCCGGGGAGCGGGCCCAGCCAGACGATCTTGCCGCCGGCGCGGAGATATCGCTGCCACGCGCCAGCGCTTCCGGTATCCGCCAGCAGGTTCGGCGGCAGCGCATCGAGCGCGAAGACCACCACGCTTGGCACCCGATCGGCGCTCCGTGCCTCGAGGAAGGGGCGGAGCGTCGCGCCGTCCAGCACCTCGTACCCCAGGCCGTCAAAGTACTCCCGGGCCAGTCGGGCGCCGGGCATCATCCCCCGGGCGGCCAGCGCCGAATCGTGGTAGACGGCGAGCCGGGGCGCCGTGGCGACCGTCTGGCCGATGGCGAGCAGGTCCCCGGCGTCGGTGCCGACGTAGAGCAGGCTGTCCGCGGCGACCGGCGAGCTGTAGATCGCCTCCTCGAGGCGGAGCCGCCAGCGGAGCTGGCCGGTGCCGGCATCGAGGGCGAGGAGATCGCCCCAGGGCGCGTCGTTGGCCTCGGTCCCGATGATCAGCAGGTCGCCCACCAGGAGCGGGGAGGCGAGGGCATTGGCGCGCGTCTCGAACCGCCACCGTTCGGCGCCGGTCGCAGCATCCACCGCCTGCACGAACTGCCCGTCCGAGCTGCCAACGTACACCGTCCCGTTCCGCACCACCGGGCTCGCGACTACCCAGCTGCCCCGGTGCGTGGCGCGCCAGCGCCGGGCGCCGGTGCGGAGGTCGAGGGCGTAGAGCCCCCCGTCGCGGGAACCGACGTAGACCCCGCCATCGGCGACGGCCACCGAACTCTGGATGGCGCGGCGATCGAACCCGAAGGCGCGGGAGTCGAGGGTGTCACCGATGGTGCGGTGCACCCACCGCTCGGCGCCGCTCGCCAGGTCGAGCGCATAGACCCGCCCGTCCCAGCTGCCGACGATGACCATTCCGTCGGCGATCGCGGGGGTGGCGCGGACCCTCCCGCCGGTGCGCGCCGTCCAGCGGGTGCGGCCGGTGCCCAGGTCGAGGGCGTAGACCAGGCCGTCGGCGCCGCCGATCACGACCGTCCCGCCCGAGACGACCGGCGAGGAGGCCCACACATCCCAGCGGCCGGCGGGATAGGTATTGAAGGGGAGCTCGGTCCCGGTGTGGCGGGACCAGCGGAGCCGGCCGGTGCGCTGATCCACCGCGAACAGCCGCCCCGCATGGGTGGCGGCGACCACCAGCCCGCCCGCCACGGCGGGAGAGGCCGTGACCGGATCACCGGCGTCGAAGCGCCAGACCCGGCGTCCGGTGGCCCGATTGAATGCGTATAGCCCGCCGTCCCCGCTGCCCACGTAGATCGTGGTTGCGGTCACGGCGGGCGTGCTGCGGATGGCGGCCCCGGTGGCGGCGCGCCAGAGGATGCCGCCTTGTCCAGGGAAGAGCGGGGCCTCGGACACGCCGGTGTGCGCCGGATCTCCGCGGAACATCAGGGACGGCCCCTGAGCCGCGGCAGGAACGCCGATGATCAGCGACGCGAGGGTGACGCCGACAGCTGCTGCGACTGGTCTCATGGTGATGACAATCGAGGGAGTTGCCATCAATGTACGCGGCCGGGAGGGCCCCGGTTACACCGGGCCCACGCTACGCGTCGTCAGTTCCATGGCTGAGGAAGACCGGGTGATTGCTGATCGGGAGCCAGCGCTTCGCGGTGGCGTGCCACACTTCCCACGCCGCCGTGATGCCGCCGCCCTGAATCACCTCGGCCAGTTCTTCGACGCTGGTCAGGCTGAACTCACTGCCGACGGGGTTACGAATCTTTATCTCGGCCACGACAAAGCCCTCGGGGTTCGGAGTCGCCCGAGGAGTTTGCAACTCTCGGACCCGGAGGGCTAAGCGGTTGAGGGGCAAATTGTTGGCCGATTTCGCCTGGCCCGGCCGGCCCCCGAAGCCCCGGCAGGTTGCCCCACCGGACGCGGCCCCGCCGGACGTGACGGGCCCGAAACCCCCGTGCCGGGGCGATGCACCGCCCGACCCGGCTGTGGCTGCCATCACCATCTGGCCCGATCCTCATGCGCAGGGTAGTCTAGGCCATCCACTCACTGCACCGAGGTGACGTGCCCAAGCCATTGCAGGTCGTGCATACCGCGGAACTGATCGTCTCGTTCGACCCCAACGTCTGCCGCCACGCCGGGGAGTGCGTGCGCGGGCTGCCCCAGGTCTTCGATACCAGTCGGCCGGACTGGATCCGCCTGGAAGGAACCTGGCCTGAGGAGATCGTGGCCGTCGTGGCGCGCTGCCCCAGCGGGGCACTGCAGGCGGTGCGCGCCGGCGTGGCTCCGGAGAAGCCACTGGGGCTCCCGATGGCCGGCGTCCTGGTGCACGCCACCCGGGATGGCCCGATCGTGGTGAAGGGCGGGGTGACGCTGCAGCATCCGGAAGGAAAGCAGGAACAGCGCCGGGGGAGCGTCGCCCTCTGCCGCTGTGGCCAGACCAGGAGCACCCCCTTCTGCGACGGGACCCACACCAAGGTCGGGTTCCGCTCGCCCGCCTGAGTCGTGGACGTTTCAATCGTTTCGCCCTGAAACCCTCGGCGCTCATGGCCCGTAGCGGAGGGCCATCCCCCTACAGGAGCCGGCCCTGGGCGCCTTCCTCTCCGACCTTCGGTTCGGGTTCCGGATGCTGGTCAAGCATCCCGGCCTCGCCAGCATCGCCATCGTGGCCCTGGCCCTGGGCATCGGGCTCACGGCAACAATGTGGAGCATCACCTGGGGCGGCATCCTCCGGGGTCTCCCCTTCGACCAGGCCGACCGGATCATTCATCTCGAGCGCACCCGGCCGAGTCACGATATCGACAGCTACGGGGTGCCGGTCAGTGACTACGTGGCCTGGCGGGAACAGCAGAAGAGCTTTGAGGACCTGGCCGCCTTCTCGGAGGGCACGGTCAACCTGAGCGGGAGCGAGGGGCGGCCGGAGCGGTACGAGGGGGGCTTTGTCACGGCGGCCACCTTCCCACTGCTCCGGATGACGCCGCTGCTGGGCCGGAATTTCACCGAGGAGGAGGTCCGGCCGGGGGGCGCGGCGGTGATCATCATCGGCTGGGACATCTGGCAGAACCGGTTCGGCGCCGATCCGGCGATCATCGGCAAGACCATCCGCGCCAACGGGGTGAGCCGGGAGGTTGTCGGCGTGATGCCCCGCGGGTTCCTGTTTCCCACCAATGCCTCGCTCTGGCTGCCGCGGATTGTAGATCCGCTGGCCCTCCCGTGGGGGCAGGGGGACCAGCTGGAGGTCATGGGGCGGCTGCGGGACGGCGTGACGATGGAGCAGGCGCGGCGGGAATTCGAAGCCATTGCGGCGCGGCTGGCGCAGGATCACCCCAAGGAGAACGAGGGGGTCAGCCCGATCCTCCAGCCCTTCACCGAGGAGTACGTCGGGCGGGAGCCGACCATCATGCTGTGGACCATGATGGCGGCGGTGTTCGGGGTGTTCCTGATCGCCTGCTCCAACGTGGCCAACCTGCTGCTGGCGCGCGCCGCCACCCGCACCAAGGAAGTCGCGGTGCGCACGGCCCTCGGGGCCAGCCGCTGGCGGATCGTGATCCAGCACCTCGGCGAGTCGCTCGTGCTCTCGCTGGCGGGGATGCTGCTCGGCACCGGGATCGCGTGGCTCGGCACCCGGCTGTTCATGGACGCCATCCGCGACACCGACCCGCCCTTCTGGATTGATATCCGGCTGGATGGCGTGGTGCTGCTCTTCACCGCGGGGATCACCCTGCTCGCGGCGCTGGTGAGCGGGCTCATTCCCGCCCTGCAGGCCACCCGCGCCAACCTGCACGATGTGCTCAAGGACGAGGGGCGGGGGACCAGCTCACTCCGAATGGGGCGCTTCAGCCGCGGCCTGGTGATCGTCGAGCTGGCGCTCGCGGGCGGGCTGCTGGTGGCGGCAGGCTTCATGATCCAGAGCGTGGTGCAGCTCTCCCGCTTCGACTTCGGCGTCCCCACCGCGAACGTGTTCACCGCCCGGGTGGGGCTGTTCGAGGCGTCGTACCCGGACTCCGCCAGCCGGGTGCGTTTCTGGACCGAGCTGGAGCGGCGGCTGCAGGAGCTGCCGGGCCAGCAGGGCGTGGCGCTCACCACGGTGCTGCCCGGATTCGAGGGGTGGGAGCAGCAGTTTGCGGTTGAGGGGGCCTCCTATCCGACCGAACGGGACTACCCGTCCACCCGGCAGGTGGTCGTCACTCCCGGCTGGTTCAGCGCCTTTGGCGTCGCTCCGGTGGAGGGTCGGCTGCTCCAGCCGGGAGATATCCAGGGCGCCCTGCCGGTGGCGGTGGTGACGCAGGGGTTTGCCCGCACCCACTTCGGAACGGGGTCCCCACTCGGGCGGCGGTTCCGGATCGGGAACGGGGAGTCCACCGAGCCGTGGCTCACCGTGGCAGGCGTGGTGCCGGACATCCCGTTCGACGGAACCGACAACGACGACTCCCTGGGCACGGCGGTGTTCACCGCGGTGGCGCAGGGGGACTACCACTTCCTGAGCCTGGCCGTCCGCGCCACCGGGGATCCGCTCGCGCTCACGCCGCAGGTGGAGGGGGTGGTGAGCGGCATGAACCCCGACCAGCCGATCTACTGGGCACGCACGCTGGAGGAGGGGATCGCCCGGAACACCTGGTTCTACGGCGTTTTCGGTACCCTGTTCATGATCTTCGGCGGGGCGGCACTGTTCCTGGCGACGGTCGGGGTGTACGGCGTGATGAGCTTCGCGGTGTCGCAGCGCACCCGGGAGGTGGGGGTGCGGATGGCGCTGGGCGCGAGCGCCCGGGACGTCACCAGCATGTTCCTCAAGCAGGGAGGCCGCCAGGTGCTGATCGGTCTCTCGCTCGGTGTGCTGCTGGCGTTCGGGCTGGCGCGGGGGCTGTCGCTGGTGCTGTTCCAGGTGAACACGGCCAATCCGCTGATGTATGCGGGGGTGATGCTGGTGCTGGCGGCCACCTGCCTGCTGGCCACCTTCGTGCCGGCCCGCCGGGCGATGCGGGTGGATCCGATGGAGGCGCTGCGGTACGAGTAGGCGGTAGGGCGGTAGGGCGGTAGGGAGGTTGGGCCGAATGTACGGCCGAGCCGCCGAGCCACCCATTACGCCGGCGCCGCCTCCCGGGTGAAGAACGCCCGCCGCCGCGACTGGTAGCTGCGCCCGTCGAAATGCGGTCGGACCCATTCCTCGGCCGATTCCCGGAGAAAGCCCGCGTCGGGGTTCCAGCGGTCGCCGGGGTCGAGCTGCCGGACCAGCTGCCGGGTCTGGTGGTGGTCCAGGATGCGCATGCACTCGCTGAAGTAGATGTCCGCGACGCGGGTGTCCCCACGGATCACCAGCATGTTCTCGTCGTTGTGCCACTGGCCGGGGCGGCAGAAGCCGGCCGAGCCGGTGATGACCAGGGGGTCGTCCCCCAGCGGGTCCACCAGCAGGAACTTGGGGTGGCGGTACTCGTTGCTGTTGATGGGATTTCCCGTTTCCTCGAGAAAGGTGGCCAGCGCGCCGTCGTCCAGGCGGCCGCCACCGGCCCAGAGCACCGTGCCCTCCCGGCGTATTGACTCCCCGTGCTCCAGCTCCTCGTCCCGGAGGAGGTAGTGCAGCGCCTCCCGCTCGGCCGCGATGGCCGGCCGGAAGACGTCATCGAGCCGGGCGCCCACCGACAGGCAGGCGAGGTGATCCGCTTCTTCCATCCGGGCGGCGTACCACCCAAGGGTCGGGGTGCCGTCGGCCTCGTCCCGTGGGCTGAAGATCGGGAGGACGGTGGTCTCCGGCGGTCCCCCGTCCGGCAGGGGGGTCGCCGCCCGGTTCTCCGCTCGCAGCCGTTCCGGAGGGAGGTTCGCGGCGAGCCGCTCCCAGTACTCCAGGTAGGCGCGCGCCACCGCCGGATCCCACACCACATGCCCGATGCTCGCCTGTCCGAAGAGGCTCGAGGCGGAGATGGTCGCGGAGCCGGTCCAGACGGCGATGGGCGCGCCGTCGCTCAGCAGCACGACGAAGTTGTTGTGCTGTACCCCCTCGCCGGCGTGGCGGGGAATCTGGATTCCCGGGCGATAGAGCCCCGCGTTCTTGAGCGTCTGGATGTTTTCGATGGTGAACTCCCCCTCCGCGTCGTACACGATCCGCACCTGCGCGCCCCCTTCCGCCGCGCGACGAAACGCGTTGGCGACCGGCTGATAGCGGAACTCGTGGAACGCCGCCCGCAGCCCGAACCGCTGGTCCCGGGCCCCGCCGATGAAGCCGAGCAGCGCCTCGAACAAGCCGCGCGACAGCCAGCGCATGGGGGTGGAGGCGGGCACTCCGGCGTTGGGCTCCCGGGTCCCGAATCGGCGGGTGTACGCCTGGGAGGCGATGGCCCCCCGGCTGACATACAGGTCGTGGCGCGGCGCGCCGGGGAGGACGGATGGGTCCGCCTCCGGCTCGGTCTCGATGGGGACCCGGGTGCTGTCCGAGGTACGCACCGTGAGGTTCTTCGGCGTGCCGTGCACCGGGATAACCCGGTAGGCATAGCGGGTGGCGGGCCGCACGGTGTGATCGGCCCAGATGAAGGACTGGATGGGGTGCTCGTCGAGGGGCACCGGGGTGCCCGGCGACAGCCCCTGGTCCTTGGCCTCGAAGCGGCGGGTGCCGCGCAACATGTACCGCTCGAGGACTTCGCCGTCGGCGCCCAGCTCCTCCCGCTCGATGGCGAAGCCGAGCAGGGAGTGGAGGGGGGCGGGCAGGACGCCATGGCCCAGGGGCGGCGCCGAGACGAAATCCCAGGCCAGCACGACGACATGCAGGCCGGCGACCGCCCGGACCTTGAGGACCGGGCCAGTCTCTACCTGGCGCATGATTGCTCCATGGGGGCGGGGTCGGACGGACCACCTCCCCCCAAGCTATGGATTGGCCGTCCGGGGTACACTAGGGATAACCCGAGTCGGTCACCGCGGCGTCACCCCGGGTGAGCCTGGGGGTTGGGGACCAGGGCGGGCGCCGGGGCCTGGAGCCGGGGCGGGCGCCGGGCCGCGGAGCCGCAGCAACGCCGCCCGTCGCGCGCGGGGATGTAGGGTCGTGTGAGGCGTTCGGCGAGCGGGGATCCCATGCCGCCAGCATGGGATGGGGGTGTGACAACGGGCGCCGGTGGCGGCGCCCTACTGCATCAGCAGGGAGAGCGAATAGATGATGAGTCCGGCGAGGCCCCCGACCAGGGTGCCGTTGAGCCGGATGAACTGCAGGTCCCGCCCCACCGCCAGCTCCAGCCGGTCGGCGGCGACCTCCGGATCCCAGCGCCGGACGGTATCCTCGATCAGCAGACCCACCTCGTGCCGGTGCCGCTCCAGCACCCCAGCGGCGAAGTTGGAGAGCAGCTCGTCCAGCTCGCCGAGGCGCGCGGGGTTGGCCAGGAGCGAACTCCCCACCGCACTGATCCCCTTGGCCAGCGGCTCGAGCGCCTGGTCGTCCGCATCCGCGGTGAACCGCTCCGCCGCGCCCCGGGCCCGGTCCCAGAGCGACCCGGCGAACTCATGCACGGCCGGGTGCGCCAGCAGGTCGATCTTGAGCGCCTCGGCCCTGGCCTGGACCTCCTGCGAGGAGCGCAGCCGCTCGATGAACTGCCGGAAGGCGATATCGAACTTGAGCCGGAGCGGGTGGTAGGGATCGGACTTCACTTCCTCGATCAGCCGCTGGCTGGCGCCCTCGATCTTCTTCTGGAACGCCGTGTCCACCGCGCTTGGCACCCACCAGGGGCTCTCCTCCTTGATCCGGCGGCCCAGTTCGTCCCGGTTCTTCTGCAGCGCCTCGCCGGCGATGCGGAGCGCCTCGTCGAGCAGCACCTGGTGCCGCTGGTCGGTGGCCACGACGGAGAGCAGGTTGCCGAGCAGCGGCGCCAGCTGCATCGCCTGCAGCCGGCTGACCGCCGCCTCGTGGATCAGCGCCCGCACCTGGGTGTCCTCGACCGATTTCATGGCCTGGGCCACCCCGACCGCGAGGTGCCGGGCCAGGCGGCGGCTGTTCTCCGGCTCACTCAGCCAGCGGGCCGCGCGCTCCGCGACGTTCATGGTGTGGAGCCGGTGGGCGAGGATCTCCCGCGTCAGGAAATGATTCTGCACGAAGGCGCCGAGCACCCGGCCGATCCGTTCCTTCTGGGTCTGGATGATGGCGGTGTGGGGAATCGGGAGGCCGAGCGGCCGGCGGAAGAGCGCGGTCACGGCGAACCAGTCGGCGAGGCCGCCGACGAGGGCGGCCTCCGCGGTGGCGCGCACGAAGCCGAGCCAGGGGACACTGGGCTCGAACCAGCGGGCGAGGAGGAAAACGCCCAGCGCCAGGAAGAGCAGCCCCGTGGCCGCCCGCTTCATGGACGCCAGCTCGGCGCGGCGCGTCGCCTCGTCCTTCCGCGGCGGGAGCGGCGGCGGGGGGGCGGTCGGTGCCGGGAGGGGAGCGGTCATCGCCAGTAAAGAAACCCTGCACCACCACAAACGGGAACCGGTCGAAGGGAAGGGCGGGCCTCGTGCCCGCCCGCAGGCGCCGGTTCCGGGGGTCGCGCCGGGCCGGGCGCCTACGGAGACGAGCCGCCGGCGCTGGCGGTCGGCTCGAGCGCCCGCGCGGTGACGTAATAGTCGGGGTGCACCGCGAACGCCTCCGGATTCGGCAGGCCATGGCGCGTCGCCTGCCACGACTCGGTGGGGTGCAGCGTGGTGTAGCCCTCTCCCGACAGCCGCACCGGCAGCGGCAGGTCGAAGCCCGGGACCGTCCCCGCCCAGCGATAGGCGAACTCCCGGCCCTCGATCCGGTATTCGAGCGTGGGGATCGTCGTCGTGGTGAGATACTGGGCGAAGATCCGGCTCAGGTCCTTCCCCGCCTGCCAGCTGATGTACTCCTCGACCTGCCGCCCGGTCACCACCGAGTGGCGATAGACGCTGTTGAGGCCGCGGAGGACCCGGCGCCAGGTGTCGTCGTCGCCCACGACCTGCCGGATGGTATGGAGCATGTTCCCGCCCTTGGGGTACATGTCGCCCGACCCCTCCAGATTGCGGCCGTAGGCGGCGGGGATGATGGGGGCCACATTCCGGATGGATTTCCGGTTGCCCCGGATGTACTCGGCCCCCGCCTCCTTTCCCTCCCGGCACTCCACGTACAGCCCTTCGGCATAGTTGGCGAAGCTCTCATGCACCCACATGTCCGCCAGGTCCGCGGTGGTGAGGTTGTTGCCCCACCACTCATGGGCCGACTCGTGCACGATGATGAAGTCCCAGGTCAGCCCGTGCCCCGTGCTGCTCAGGTCGCGGCCGAGGTAGCCGTTCTTGTAGCGGTTGCCGTAGGCGATCCCGCTCTGGTGCTCCATGCCGAGGTGCGGCGTCTCGATCAGCTGGAAGCCGTCGGCGTACCACGGGTAAGGGCCGAACCAGTGCTCGAAGCAGGCCAGCATCGGCCTCGCCTGTCGGAACTGGACGCGCGCGGTGTCGGCGTGATACGCGAGCGGCCAGAAGTCGAGCGTCAGACGGCCGGCCTCGCCGTCGTAGACGTCGGAGAAGTGCGCGTACCGCCCCGCGTTCGCGGTGACGGCGGGATCGGGGTAGCCCGCGAACAGGTCGGGGCCGCGGCTGAGGATCTCGCCGGGCGAACCGACGGCGACGTCGTGGCCGGCTTCGTCGACGAGGCGGATCTCGACTCCGGGCAGCGGGCGGCCGTCGGTGTAGCCGCGGACCTCGTAGGGATCGTCGTGGGTGCTGCCGGTGGTCGACGGGTGCTCGGTGGAGCCGTAGGAGCGCACGATCGAGACCCCGAGGTCGCGCGCCCGGTCGACGAACGCGGCGGGCACCGGCGCACCGCCCAGACCGACCAGCCCGATGAGGGCGCGGTG
>CAZPER010000039.1:0-35116 GCA_964585655.1 uncultured Gemmatimonadaceae bacterium
TGATCGTCCGTCGGTTCGAACATGACCGAGACCTCACCGAAGCGCACCACCGCGCCGGGACCCAGCGCGGCCTCGCCGGCCACCCGCTCGCCGTCGACCCAGGTGCCGTTGGTGGATTCGTTGTCGAACAGCATCCAGACGCCCTCGCGCCGCTGCAGCTTGGCGTGCGAGCCGCTCACGCTGTCATCCGGGATGACGATGTCATTGTACTCCGCCCGCCCGATGTTCACCACCGGCACCCGCACCTGCAGCCGCTGGCCCTTGAGGCTGCCGCTCCGGATCACGAAGGCGGCGAGCGAATGGCTGCCGCCCGAGGACCGGGCCGTCGGCTTGGGCGGCTGCGGCGGAGGGACCGGCATGCCGTGCATCGTGTGGGACAGCCGCTCCGCAGCCCCCGCGGCGGCCGCGACGGGCGCCGGAGGCATGGGCGGCGGGGGGGGGGGGGCAGAGGGGGCCGACGGGGCCGGGGCCGCCGCGACCGGCGCATCCGGGGCGCGATCGGCGTAGAAGCGGAACTCGTGATCCCCGATCCGGAGCACATCCGCCCGGGTCAGCACCCGCTGGGCGTCCACCCGCTCGCCGTTCACGAAGGTGCCGTTGGTGCTGGAGTCGACCAGCACGTAGCCCTGGGGGGACTGGAAGATCTCGGCATGCCGCCGGCTGGTGTCCTTGTTGGGAACCACCACGTCGCAGCCCGCCTCACGGCCGATGACCAGGGGGGTGGCGCCGATGGTGTACTCCCGGCCGTCGGTGAGGCAGACCAGCCGCCCGCCCGTGGCGGCGGTCGGTGTCTTGGGCCCGCCGGCCTTGGCGGTGGCGGCGACCATCCGGGCCACGTCGCTGGCGCTCACGAACTGGGTGCTGCCGCTCCGCCGCGGGTCGTGGACCAGGATCTCGTGCAGGCCAATCTGCAGCTTGTCCCCGTGGAGGGCCGGCGCCGGCTCGGCCCCGAGCTTGACGCCGTTGAGCAGCACGTCGTTGTCTCCGACCCGCCGCACGGAGACTGAACCATCCGCCGCCCCGATGACGACCGCGTGCGCGGCCGCCACACCCGTCAGCCGCAGTCCGCAGGACGGATCGGCGCCGATCGCGAGTTCGCCCACCGGAATCGGAGTGCGCTGCCCGGCGACTTCCAGTTCCATCATCAGCCCCACCCTCGTATGTACCGGAGATGGCCAAACGTACCCGGCGGCATCCAACCCCGCAAGCGATACGGGCTTACGCGCTCATCCCGGGCCGGGTTTCCTGCCCCTGCAATTGCAGCCGGTAGAGCCGCTCGTACAGTCCACCCAGCGCCAGAAGCGCACGGTGCGTGCCGCGCTCCCGGACCTCTCCATGATGCAGCACCAGGATCTCATCCGCGTGGAGGATGGTGCTCAGGCGGTGGGCCACCACCAGGCTGGTTCGCCCTTCCATCACCTCCGCGACCGCTCGCTGGATGAGGCCCTCCGCCTCGGCGTCCACCGAGCTGGTGGCCTCGTCCAGCACCAGGATCCGGGGGTCCTGGGCCAGCGCCCGGGCAAAGGAGAGGAGCTGCCGCTCCCCCACGCTGAGGCTCCGCCCCCGCTCCCCAAGCACATGCCCGTATCCGGCCGGCAGCCGTTCGATGAACCGGGCCGCCCCCACCCGCTCCGCGGCGGCCCGGGCGGCCTCCGCCCCCCGCCCACTGTCCAGGACCAGGTTCCGCTGGATATCCCCGGTAAAAAGGAAGAGGTCCTGCTGCACAAAGCCGATCAGCGAGCGCAGGGTCCCCAGGTCCAGCTCCCGGATATCCACCCCGTCGATGGTGATCCGGCCCCGCTCCGGGTCATAATAGCGAAGGAGCAGGCTCAGGATGGTGGTCTTCCCCGCTCCGGTGTGCCCCACCAGGGCCAGCGTCTGGCCCGGCCGGGCGGTGAAGGAGACGTCCCTGAGCACCCAGCCGTCCGGAGCGGAGGCTGCGGGGGCGGCCGCCTCTCCCGCGAGGCTATCCTCCGCCAGGCCGGCGGCTCGCCGACCCGCCCCATAGCGGAACCAGACGCCCTCGAAGGCGACCTCGCCGCGGAGCGGCCGCGGCAGGCTCCGTGGCGCCTCCGGGCTCCGGATCTCCGGGGTGGTATCGAGCAGCTGGAAGATCCGCTCCGAGGACGCCATGGCGCTCTGGAGCAGGTTGTACTTCTCCGACAGGTCCTGTAACGGCTGGAAGAACCGCCGGGTGAGCTGGATGAAGGCCGCGAGCACCCCGACCGTGAGGGTGCCCTCGAGCACCCGGAGGCCGCCGTGCCAGAGCAGCAGGGCCAGCGCCACGCTGGTGAGGAACTCCACCACCGGGAAGAACACCGCGTACACCGTGATCGAGCGGAGATGGGCGGCCAGGTGCTCGCGGTTGACCCCGGCGAACCCCTGGGCCTCCGCCTCCTCGCGCCCGAACAGCTGGATGACCCGGACCCCCGCCAGGTGCTCCTGCAGGAACGCGTTGAGCCGGGCCACCCGGGTGCGGATATCGCGGAAGCTGCTGCGCACGTGGCGCCGGAAGGTCACCGCCGCCAGCAGCATCAGCGGCATCACGGCGAAGGCCACGAGGGCCAGGCGCCAGTCGGTGGCCAGCAGCATCGCGGTGATGGCCACGAGGGTGAAGAGATCGCCGAAGACCGTCACCACGCCGGACGAGAAGAGCTCGTTGAGCGTCTCCACGTCCGAGGTGGCCCGGGTCATCAGGCGGCCCACCGGGTGGCGGTCGAAGTAGGCGATCGACAGCCGCTGCAGGTGACTGAAGACCTGCAACCGGAGGTCGGACATCACCCGTTGCCCCATCCACGCGGTGAGATAGGCCTGGGCGTAGTCCAGCAGGAACTCGAGGACCAGGGCGCCAAGGAAGAGCAGCGCCAGCGTCCGCAGCATGCCCAGGTCGCGGGCCGGCACCGCCACGTCGAGCGCCCGCTGGGTGAGCAGCGGCCCCACCAGCGTCAGCCCCGCGGTCCCGAGCAGCAGCAGCACGGCCAGCGCCGCCAGCCACTTGTAGGGCCGCAGGTAGCCCAGCAGCCGGCGCATCAGGGTGGCGTCGTAGCGTCGTTCGTCGGCTTCGGCGTGCGGATCGGCGGCGGCCATGCGGGAGGATCAGCGCTCGGACGCGGGGACGAGGGCGTCCGCGTCCACCGCGTCGTCCTCATCGAGGCCCTGTCCGGCCTTGAACCGGCCATGCACCCAGCGGGAGAACACCACGAAACCGAACGCCAGGGTGAAGTACGAGAGGATCGAGCGCCAGATCAGGGTATAGAGCGGGGCCAGCTCCTTCGGGATGTAGACCGATGACATCACCGCGCTGCTCAGGATCTCCGCGATCCCCGACGCCCCCGGCGTCGGCGCGAAGTACAACAGGAACGTGATCAGGGTCTGCACCAGCAGTACGTCCACGAACTGGGCCTCGATGCCCACCGCCCGGAGCGCCACGTAGCCGGCCAGCAGCTTGTTGGCGTGGGACGGTCCGGAGAGCAGCGTCGCCCACGCCAGCGCCAGCCAGCCGCGCGGGGTATTGAAGGCCTTCACGCTGTGGTGGGCCTCGTCGATGTTCCGCCGCAGCCCCTCGAGCCGCTCCGCCACCCGACGGCTCCGGCGGGAGAGGCGGGTGGCCGCCCAGTGGAGTCCCCGCCGCGCGATGCCCGGAAAGACAATGACCGCCACCAGCACCACGCCGATACCCACGAAGAGGCCGAGGCTGCCGAGGAACAGGTCGTAGAGCGTGAGGCCCAGGACGTTGCCGTGATTCCCCAGCGAGCGCCCGGCGCCGAGCACGATCGCGAGCGGGCCCGCGAGCGCGAAGAACAGGACCGTCGCGATGAACGACATCAGCGTGGTGGTCACCGCGAGCGGCAGCGGGATCCCGGCGCGGCGCATGGCGTAGATGGTCATCGGGCCGGCGCCGGAATTGAACGGCGTCAGGTACGCCGCCCACGCGCCCATCCCCCCGGACAGGATCATCCCGGCCACCGGTGGGTGGGGATGCACCAGGCGCACCAGCACCCAGTTCCGGAGCCCGCCGCCGAACCAGTCCATGGACGCGAGTCCCACTCCCACCAGGATCCAGCCCCAGTGGACGCGGCCCAGCGCCTCGAGGAACGCCGACAGGTTGTTCCCGTACAGCAGAACCCCGGCGTACCCCAGGACGGAGATACCGATGAAGATGAGGAACCCGCGGAGCAGCAGCCGCGGGCTGAGCACGGAAGCCATGACGGCGGGAATCTAACCCCGTGGTCCGGCCCCCCGCACCGGCCCCGGAGCCTGCCGGCGGCGGAGTCCGTCGGAGGCCGCGAGCCGCCTCCGTTATCTTTTCCCGGCTATGTCCCAGTCGGTCCTTCGCATCGTCAACGCCAGGCAGCACAACCTCCGCGGCGTCACCGTCGACCTCCCCCGGCGGGCGCTGATCGTGATCACCGGCCCCTCCGGGTCGGGCAAGAGCTCGCTGGCCTTCGACACCCTCTACGCCGAGGGCCAGCGGCGCTACATCGAATCGCTCAGCACCTACGCCAAGCAGTTCCTGGAGCGGATGCCCAAGCCGCTGGTGGACCGGCTCGAGGGGCTCGCCCCCGCAGTCGCCATCGAGCAGCGCAATCCCACGGTGTCCAGCCGCTCCACCGTCGGCACCGCCACCGAGATTTACGATTACCTCCGGCTGCTCTTCGCCCGCGCCGGGCGGCAGCGCTGCCGCGCCTGCGGCTCCCCGGTCCGGAAGGACACCACCCAGTCCGCCGCCGCCGACCTCTGGCGGCTCCCGGCCGCGGCCCGGCTGCAGGTGACCTTCCCCCTCCCCGCCTCCGCCCGGCAGAGCCATGCCGCGATCGTCGAGAACCTCGGGGCCCTCGGCTTTGTCCGGGTGGTGGCGGACGGGGTCCCCCTCCATCTCGAGGAGCTTCCCTCCGCCATGGACCTCGCCGCGACCAGCGAGCTGCTCGTGGTGGTGGACCGGCTGAGCCTCGAGGCCCCCGACCGCCGCCCGGTGGAACCACCCAGCCGGGTGCTCGAATCGCTGGCCACCGCCTTCCAGGAGGGCGAGGGGCTGGCCGTGGTCCTGCACGACGACGGCCGGCTCCGCTTCACCGAGCGTCCCGCCTGCAGCAACTGTGACACCCCCGCGGTGGCGGTGACACCTGCGCTCTTCTCCTTCAACAACCCGCGGGGCGCCTGCCAGACCTGCAACGGCTTCGGCGCGGTGCTCGAGTACGACGAATCCCTCATCGTCCCCGACCCCGGCCGGGGCCTCGCCGACGGCGCCCTCGACCCCTGGACCAAGCCCCGCTACGAGACCCGCCGACGCATGGTGCTCACCGCCGCCCGGAACCTCGGGGTGAGCGCCGAGACCCCGTGGCGGGATCTCCCCGCCGCGGCCCGGCAGGAGCTGCTGCACGGCAAGGTGGGCCGCTACCAGGGGATCTTCCCCTTCCTCAAGGGCCTGGAGGCAAAACGCTACAAGCAGTACATCCGGGTCTTCCTGCGGCAGTACCAGCTGGCGCGCACCTGCTCCGACTGCGGCGGCGGGCGGCTCAACGCCGATGCGCTGGCGGTCCGGATCGGCGAGGAACCCGTCGCACGGGTGGCGGCGCGCTCAGTGGACGACCTCTGGACCTGGCTGCAGGCCCTGCCCCTGTCTCCCTGGGAGCGCGAGATCTCCCAGCTGATCCTCGATGAACTCGGCCGCCGGATCACGTTTCTTCGCGACGTCGGGCTCGGCTACCTCACGCTCGACCGGCTCACCCGGACGCTCTCGGGCGGCGAGGCCCAGCGGATCGCGCTGGCCAACGCCCTCGGCTCCAACCTGGTGGACGCCCTCTACGTCCTCGACGAGCCGTCGATCGGCCTCCACTCCAGGGACATCGATCGCCTGCTCGGGCTGCTGGGCCGCCTCCGCGACCAGGGCAACACCGTGATCGTGGTGGAGCACGACCCCGCCGCCATGCGCCAGGCCGACTTCATGCTGGAACTCGGCCCCGGCGCCGGCGAGCATGGCGGAATGGTGGTCTACGCCGGCCCGATGAAAGAGGGCATCGAGTCGCTCACCGGCGATTACCTCTCCGGCCGCAAGCGCATCGGCGTCCCCAGCGCCCGGCGCCCCCTCGGGCCCTGGCTCCGGATCGAGGGCGCCACGCTGCACAACCTGCGGGACGTGAACGTCCAGATTCCGCTGGGCACCCTCACCGCGGTGACCGGCGTCTCCGGCTCGGGGAAGAGCACGCTGGTGCACGACATCCTCTACCGCCAGTTGGAGAACCGGCTCAAGGGCGGTCACTCCGCCAAGGAGCACCTGGGCGAGGTGGTGGGCCGAGTCCGGGCGCTCAAGGGGGCGGAGCACCTGGAGGATGTGCTGCTGGTGGACCAGTCGCCCATCGGCCGCACCCCGCGCTCCAACCCGATCACCTACGTGAAGGGCTTCGACGATATCCGTGAGCTCTACGCCGC
Source organism: uncultured Gemmatimonadaceae bacterium (assembly GCA_964585655.1). Lineage (GTDB taxonomy): Bacteria > Gemmatimonadota > Gemmatimonadetes > Gemmatimonadales > GWC2-71-9 > JADJOM01. Next base: position 6,430 of record CAZPER010000039.1, read on the forward strand.
CCAGCCCGAGGCGCGGCGCCGCAAGCTCGGGCCGGCCGCCTTCTCTTTCAACATGGCGGGAGGGCGCTGCGAGACCTGCGAGGGCGCCGGCGCGGTGCTGGTGGAGATGATCTTCATGGCCGACGTGTACGTCCCCTGCGAGACCTGCGGCGGCACCCGCTACCGCCGCGAGGTGCTGGACGTGAAGATCCGGGGGGAGTCCATCGCCGACGTGCTCAACTACACCGTGGACGAGGCCATCCGCCGCTTCCGGCATCAGGCCAAGCTGGGCCAGGCCCTCTGGCACCTGCAGCAGGTGGGCCTGGGCTACCTCCGCCTGGGCCAGCCGGCCACCACTCTCTCCGGCGGCGAGGCCCAGCGACTCAAGATCGCCCGTGAGCTGGCCCAGTCCGGCAAGCGCTCCGGCCGGAAGCTCTACCTCCTGGACGAGCCCACCACCGGCCTGCACCTCGACGATGTGCGGGTGCTCATCACCGTCCTCGACCGGCTGGTGGACCAGGGGCATACGGTGGTCGTGATCGAGCACCACCTCGACGTGATCAAGCGGGCGGACTGGATCATCGACATGGGACCGGAGGCGGGCCCGCACGGGGGCACCGTCGTGGTGCAGGGAACACCAGAGCAGGTCGCCGCGGAGCCGGCGTCCCACACCGGTCGGTACCTGAAGGATGTACTCGCCGCCCCGCGGGACGGCGCCGCGTGACCCGCCGCCAGGCCATCCTGGCGCTCTGGGCCACCTGCCTCATCTGGGGCGTGGCCTTCCCGCTCACCAAGCTGGTGCTCGCCGACGCCAGCCCGATGGCCTTCACCGCGGCGCGCTTCCTGGTCGCGACGCTGCTCGTGGCGCCCGCGCTGCGCGGCGTCTCCCGGGAGGAATGGCGGGCCGGCGCCGTCCTCGGATCGCTCCTGGCCCTCGGCTTCGCCACCCAGACGGTGGGGCTGCTCTGGACCACGGCGAGCCGGTCCGGCTTTCTCACCTCGCTCTACATCCCGTTCACGCCGCTCGTGGTGCTGGCGGCGTACCGCACCCTGCCCGAGCGGCTCGCCGGACTCGGCCTGCTCGTCGCGGTGGGCGGGCTGGTGCTGCTCACCCACCCGGGGGACCTGGCCGGTGGCCTCAACCGCGGCGACGCGCTCACCATCGCCTGCGCCCTCTGCTTCGCCAGCCACATGGTGGCCACGGGGCATTTCGCGCGGCGGCTGCGGGTGGAACGGCTGATGATGGCGCAGATCGCGGTGGCCGCCCTGCTCACCACGGTGGCGACGCCGCTCATCGAGACCCCACGGCTCCACTGGACCCCGTTCCTCGTCGGGATGGTGGCCTACGAGGCGGTGATCGCGAGCGTGGTGGCCATCCGGCTGCAGCTCAGCGCGCAGCAGGTGCTCTCCCCGACCTACAGCGCGCTGGTCTACACCCTGGAGCCCGTCATCGCGGCCGTGACGAGCCTGCTGATAGTCGGCGACCGGATGAGCCCGGTGCAGTGGCTGGGCGGCCTGCTGATTATCCTGGGCAGCCTGCTGCCCGAGATCCGCGCCGCCTTTCGGACGCGACGCGGGGCGGATCCGCTGGATCCGCCCCGCGCCGACTCCAGCTGACCCCGCCGCGGCTCAGGACGCGGTGGCCCGCCGCGGCTCGACGCCCGCCGCCCGCAGCGTCGCATCCGCCTCGCGGAGCAGCGCCTCGGTCGTCTCCCAGTCGATGCAGGCATCGGTGATCGAGAGCCCGTAGGCCAGGCCCGCCGGGCCCTCGCCCATGCGCTGGCTGCCGGCGTGCAGGTGGCTTTCGATCATTGCCCCCATGATGTGCCGACTCCCCGCGGCGACCTGCGCCACGACGTCGCGGAAGACCACGGGCTGCCGGTCGTGATCCTTGCCGGAGTTGCCGTGGCTGGCATCCACCATCAGCCGCGCCGGCAGGCCGCGCGCCGCGCAGAGCGCCGCCGCCTCCGCCACCGACTGGGCGTCGTAGTTGGTGCGGCCCCCACCGCCCCGCAACACCAGGTGCCGCTCCGGGTTGCCGGTGGTATGCACGATCGCGCCGCGCCCGTCGTCGTCCATGCCAAGGAAGGTGTGCGGCGCCCCGGCCGCCTGCATCGCGTCCAGCGCGATCTGCAGGTTGCCGTCGGTCGTGTTCTTGAACCCGACCGGCATAGAGAGGCCGCTCGCCATCTCCCGGTGGGTCTGCGACTCCGCGGTGCGGGCGCCGATCGCGGTCCAGCAGACCAGGTCGGCGATGTACTGCGGGACCACCGGGCCGAGCAGCTCGGTGGCACAGGGAAGCCCGAGCTCGTTGACGTCCAGCAGCAGCCGCCGCGCGACGCGCAGGCCCAGCATCATGTCCCGGGTGCCGTCGAGGTGCGGGTCGTTGATCAGCCCCTTCCACCCCACGGTGGTGCGCGGCTTCTCGAAGTAGACCCGCATCACCAGGCAGAGCGTCCCCGCCAGCTCCCGGCGGAGCCGCGCGAGGCGACCGGCGTACTCCAGCGCCGCCACCGGATCGTGGATCGAGCAGGGCCCGACCACGACCAGCAGCCGCGGGTCCCGGCCGGCCAGGATCTGGCCCACCGCGCGGCGCCCCTCGAGCACGGTCGTCGCCACCGTGCGGGTGATCGGGAGCTCGGCCAGCAGCACCTTCGGCGCCACCAGCGGCTCGAACCGGGTGACGTGCAGGTTGCTGGTTTCGGGGACAATCGGCTTCAGCGACGACATCAGGGACTCCGGTGGCATCGAATCGGGGGTATAAAGATGCAGGAGGGGGAGTGGTCGCGCCAGAGCGCGGCGCGCCGTACCTTGAGCCGGACCTCATGCCCGAACTGCCCGACATCCGCCTCTATCTCAGCGCCCTCGAGCCGCGCGTGCGTGGGCAGACGCTCACCGGCGTGCGCCTCCTGAACCCGTTCCTGCTGCGGAGCGTGGCCCCGCCGCTCGCGGACGCAGCGGGCCGCCGGGTGGTGGCGGTGGAGCGGATCGGGAAGCGGGTCGTCCTCGCGCTGGACGGGGAGCTGTTCCTGGTCATCCACCTGATGATCGCCGGCCGCTTCCGCTGGCTCCGACCGGGGGGCAAGCCGCCCGGGAAACTGGGCCTCGCCTGCTTCGACTTTCCGGCGGGGACGCTGGCACTCACCGAGGCGGGAAGCAAGCGCCGGGCCTCGCTGCACGCCGTGGCCGGCCGGGACGGCCTGGGGGCGTTCCATCGCGGCGGGCTCGACCTCGACACCGCCACACCGGAAGCGTTCGCCCAACGGCTGCGCGCGGAGAACCACACCCTGAAGCGCTCCCTCACCGACCCGACCATCCTCGACGGCATCGGCAACGCCTACTCGGACGAGATCCTGCACGCCGCGCGACTCTCACCCCTCCGGCTCACCCGCCAGCTCGATGACACCGAGTGCCGGCGGCTGCATGCCGCCTGCCGCGAGGTCCTCGACACCTGGACCCGCCGGCTGCAGGCCGAGGCCGGCGAGGCCTTTCCGGACAAGGTCACCGCCTTCCGCCCCGGGATGGCGGCCCACGGCCGCTACGGCCACCCCTGCCCCGTCTGCGGCGCCCCGATCCAGCGCATCCGGTACGCGGAGCATGAGACCAACTACTGCGCCGTCTGTCAGACCGAAGGCCGCCTCCTCGCCGACCGGGCGCTGAGCCGCCTGCTCCACGACGACTGGCCCCGCACCCTCGAGGAACTCGAGGAACGCCGCCGGGACCAGCCGTGAACGCTCCCCTCGTCCGTGCCCTCGGACGCTGGAGCCTCGCTGCCCTGGTGTTGAATGGCGTCATCGGCAGCAGCGTGTTCGGGCTGCCGTCGGTGATCGCGGGACGGCTGGGCGCCGCCAGCCCCTGGGCCTGGGTGGTCGCCGCGATCGGCATCGGCGTGGTCATGGCCTGCTTCGCGGAGCTCGCCAGCCGCTTCGGGGAGGCGGGCGGCCCGTACCTCTACGCCCGGGTCGCCTTCGGGCGCTTCGCCGGCATCCAGATGGGGTGGCTCACCTACCTGGTGCGCCTCACCGCCGCCGCCACCAACGCGAATCTCTTCGTCATCTACCTCGGCGAGTTCTGGCCCGCCGCCGCCGGCCGGCTCGCCGGCGCCGGGGTGCTGCTCGCGCTGCTCGGTCCGCTGGCGCTGGTCAACTGCCGGGGCGTGGGCCAGGGCGCCCGGCTGAGCGCCGCCCTGATCGTGGCCAAGCTGCTGCCGCTGGCGCTGTTCGTCGGGGTGGGACTCACCGTGCTCGGGTCGCCGCCGGCGGGACCGCCCGTCCCGGTCGTGGCCGGCCCCCGCGAATGGCTCGACGTCATCCTGCTCCTGGTCTTTGCCTATGGCGGCTTCGAGGCCGCGCTGATTCCCCTTGGGGAGGCACGGAACCCGCAGGCCGACGCCCCGTTCGCCCTCGCCCTCTGCCTCGGTACCACGGCCCTGCTCTACAGCACCGTGCAGGCAGTGGTGATCGCCGCGCTCCCTGACCCCGCCGCCGCCACCCGACCGCTCGCCGCCGCGGGCGGCGTGCTCCTCGGTCCCGGCGGCGCGGTGCTGATGGCGCTCGCGGCACTGATCTCGGTCTACGGCTACCTCGCCGGGTCCATGGTCAACGTTCCCCGCCTGAGCTACGCGATGGCGGTCGAACGGGATCTGCCCCCGCTGCTCGGCCGGGTGCACCCACGTTTCCATACGCCGCATGTGTCGGTGCTGGTGTTCGCTTCACTGGTCTGGCTGCTCGCCGCATCCGGCAGCTTCCTCCAGAATCTCACCCTTTCGGCCGTCTCCCGGCTCTTCACCTATGGCGTGGTCTGCGCCGCGCTGATCGCCTGCCGCCGGCGCGAGGAACGGCCCGAGGCGCTGCCCGTTCCCCCCGCGAGCTTCCGGCTGCCGGCCGGAAAGGTGTGGGCGGTGCTTGGGATCGCGGGCACCGCGCTCCTCGCCACCCGAATGGCCCGGCAGGAGTTGCTGGTGCTGGCCGCCACGGCCCTCCTCGCCACCCTCAACTGGACCTGGGCCACCCGCCAGGCGCGCTGAGGGTGCGGGCGTCCCGCCATACCCGCTGGTTGCGCCGCCTTCCTCGGGCTTCCATACTCTCCCGACCCAGCCACCATCGTCGGCCCCCGCCCCGGGAGAACCGGTCCATGACCACGCCTGACGCGCCCGACCTCCCGCTCACCCCCGGTGCGATACGGGTGCTGCAGGAACTCGGCCCCCGCCCCGGGGTCGGCGTCAATGACTGGCTGCTGCTCTTCCTCGACCGCTTCGGCCCCATGGTCGGGGCGCTCGCGCCCGGGCTCGACCTCGCCGGCACCAAGGCGTCGCTGCGCCAGTCGGTCAGCGGCGGGAACAACGGTGCCGCCCTCGATGCCGACCGCCTGACACAAGAGGCACGGGCGATCGCCCGCGGCCTTGGCAAGGCGCAGGTGGCGGAACGGGATCTGGTCGCTGCAGCGCTCCGTGCCGCCGGTCACGTCGTCACCTACCAGCTCGGCGTGGTCTCTCCGCCGCGCAAGCCGGACGCCGAGCCGGCCGGGAAGGCGCCGGGGGACCCGTCGCAGCCCGCCGCTCCGCTCGCCGGGATCCGCACCATGAGCCCGACGCCAACCCTCGAGCGCTTCGGCCGCGACCTCACCCAGGCGGCCCGGGATGGGGTCCTGCCATCGTGCGTCGGCCGGGACACCGAGATTGAGACCATCATCGAGACCCTCTGCCGCCGGACCAAGCGAAACCCCCTGCTCGTCGGCGCGGCGGGAACGGGCAAGACCGCGATCGTTGAGGGAATCGCCCGGCGCATCGCGCAGGACCAGGTGCCGGCGCCCCTCCGCGGGGTGCGACTGTTCGGGCTGCAGCCCTCCGCCCTCGTGGCCGGCGCCGGCATCGTGGGCGAGCTGGACAAGCGGGTCGGCGCCATCCTCGCCGAGGCCAAGCAGGACGGCATCGTGCTCTTCATCGACGAGGTGCATGCCATCATGGGTGCCGGCGGGCGGGAGGGGACCGGCGACATCTCCAGCATGCTCAAGCCGGCCCTCGCCCGGGGAGAGATCGCCTGCATCGCCGCCACGACCGATGAGGAGTACCGGCAGTTCATCGAGCATGACCGCGCCCTCGAACGGCGCTTCCAGCCCATCCGGATCCAGGAGCTGTCGCCGGAGCGGACCCTCGAGGTGCTCAAGGTGGTGCGGGATGACCTGGTGCGGGGCCGCGGGATCGAGGTGGGCGACGAGGTGCTGACCTGGCTGGTGGATGTCGCCCGGCAGTTCATGCCCAACCGGCACTTCCCGGACAAGGCGGTGGATCTCCTCGACCAGACCGTGGCCAACGGCGTCAGCCGGGCCCTCACCCGGATCACCCGGGTGGAAGCGGAGGCGGTGGTCAAGCGGATGCTCGGCATCCCCTCGCTGGAACGGACTCGCCTCGACACCCTGCGCGCCCGGCTGGTCGATCAGCAGCTGCTCGACGGCTTCGCCGCGGACCGGCTGGTCGCCCGGCTCGAGGTCACGAGCCGGGGCCTCGACCTCCGCGCCGCGCGGCCCAACGCCGTCCTCGCACTCCAGGGTCCGATGCATGACCGGGCCCTGCTCCTCTCGGAGGCCATCGCCGAGGGCCTCTATGGTGACCCCCGGCGCGTGGTCCGCATCGACTTCGCCCGGTTCCAGGACGACGCCAGCATCACTGCCCTGCTCGGCTCCCCGGCCGGGTATGTGGGCTACGAAGACCGGCACGCGCTCTACGCCGTGGCCGAGATGCCCTGGTCGGTGGTCCTCTGCGACCGGATCGATCGCTGCCACCCCGCGGTGCTCGCGGCCTTCACCCCCGCCATTACCCAGGGGATGATCACCGACTTCCGCGGGCGCCGGATCTACCTCAGCGATGCGGTGGTCATCTTCACCCTCGGCGGCGAGCAGGGCCGGGAGATCGCGACCATCGGCTTCGCCGCCCAGGAGCGCGGCCCGGACCGGGACGAACCGGCCGATGCCGAGGACCTGGCGGAGCGGCTGGGCCCGGAGCTCGCGGCGACGGTGGACTTCACCTTCTCCGAGGCGCCCCAGGCCGTGTCCCTCGGGAGCGAGTGGATCACGGCGCGGCTGCTGCCGGATGTGGCCGCCCGGCATCGCGAGCATGGGGTCACCCTGGAATGGGACGCCTCGATCGTCACCTGGCTCGCGGGGGCGTGGTCCGCCAACGCCAGCACGCGGGAGGTGGAGCAGCTGGTGGAGCACGAGATCAGCCCCGCGCTGGTCCGGGCCCTCTACCAGGGCTCATCCCCGGTTCCCAGCCGGTACGTCGTCAAGCGACAGCAGGCCAACCTCGTGGTCGAACGGATTCCGTAGGCTCACCTCCATCGGGAGCACCCGTATGCCGCCGCAGTTCCAGACCGAGACCCAGGCGAAGGTCTATGCCAACGTCGCCCAGATCCTGAAGGACCAGTTCGGCGCCCAGGCTCGGCCCAACGACCAGGCCCCGCAATTCAACATCCGCGCCGGGTCGGCGTACGTCACGGTGGTCGTAAGCCCCATCAACGACAAGGCCACCGTGGTCCGGGCCTACAGCTGGGTGGTGACAGGCGCGGAGAACTCGACCGAACTGCGGCAGTTCCTGCTGGAGCAGAATTTCAACATGCGCTTTGGGGGGTATGCCACGGAGCCCGGTACCGGGGACATCCTCTTCACCCACGCCGTGCTGGGTGAGGGGCTGGATACCGACGAACTGATGTGGACCCTCATGGCCGTGGCCAACACCGCGGACGAGGCGGACGACCAGATCGTGCAGCGGTTTGGCGGGCAGCGGGCGGTGGACCGGACCTGAGGGGGCGGCGCCAGCCGGTTCGCCGCGAAGGAAAACGGGCCACCCCGGTTTGGGGTGGCCCGTTTGGCGTTCCGGCGGTGCCGGCGGGCATCGGAGGGACAGCTCCCGAGGCAGGACTCGAACCTGCGACCCGCTGATTAACAGTCAGCTGCTCTACCAACTGAGCTACTCGGGAAGGCGCGAGAGGATACCAACAATGGGGGCAGAGATCAAGCCGGAGCCCAGCCGTGAGGCCACAAACGACAATAAGGCGCCAGCATGGCGCTCCTGTTGAGACATTGTGCTGGTCATTCGGGCCGATCGCGCCACACCAGGCCACGAAACCAGCCGCTGCGGCAGGGATCCACGGGCATTCTGATTCCCGGGAGCTGTCGAACAAATGGCTATATCACAATAACATACAGTGAATGCGAGCAGCTACTCGCAAACAATATCATGCGAGTGAATACTCGCATAAGCCAAGTATCACATTTTGCCCACTTCCGCCCGCTTTTTCTGCTGCCAGTCTGACACCTAAGTGGTTGTGGAAAATGATTTTACAGCTTTCACAGCTACCGTTCTGCCCCCCCGGCGCTATCCTTGCCACCATGACGCTGCACCCGCTGTACGGCCATATGAAGGAGCAGGAGCGGATCCGGCGAGCCCTCCAAGAGGATCGGCTGCCGCAGGGGCTTCTGTTAACTGGACCGGTGGGCGTCGGAAAGCAGCGATTCGGGCTCTGGGTGGCCCAGGCCCTCCTCTGTGAGGGCACGGAACGACCCTGCGGGGTCTGCCTCCCCTGCCGCCAGGTGCTGGGGCTGGCACATCCGGACCTCCACTGGATCGTCCCGGTGGAGCGGCCCAAGGCGACGGAGGCCGAGAAACAGGTCGAGGAGCTGGCGGAGGCGCAGGGCCAGGTGCTCGCGGAACGGCGCAAGGAGTCGTTCTACGAGCCGGCAGACGGCCTCTCCGGGCATTTCATGGCCACGGCGCGCCTGATCGTGCGGCGGGCCGCCCTGACCCCGGCCCAGGGCCGGAAAAAGGTGTTCCTGCTGGCGCTGGCCGAGCGGCTGGTGCCGCAGGAGGCGAATCCGGAGGCGGCCAATGCGCTCCTCAAGCTGCTCGAGGAGCCGCCGGCTGACAGCCAGTTCATCCTCACGACCGAGGATCCGAACCGGCTGCTGCCGACGATCCGCTCCCGGCTGGTGCCCCTCCGCCTGGGCCGGCTGCCCAACGCGGAGGTGGAGCGGTGCCTGGCGGCCCACATGGAGTTGACCGGCGAGGCACTCCGGACCCGGACGCTGAAGGCGCAGGGGTCAATCGGGCGAGCCGTGGCCACGGCCGGTGACGGGAACCAAAAGGCCACCCGGGCCGCTGGAGAATTGCTGCAGGCGGTCGTGGCGGGAACCGGCGCCCGGATGGAGCGGGCCCTCAAGCAGGGCACCTGGGCGGCGCGGGGGGATTTCACCGCGATGCTGGACGCCCTGGCGGAGCAGCTGGCCGGAATGGCGCGCGGAGCGACGGGCGCCGGGCCGGCGGTCGGGGTAGAAGGGATGCGGCAGGCGCCCGGCGTCGACGCCCTGGTGGCGGCGCAGTCCCGGGTGGCGGAGGCCCGGGAGACGGCGCAGGGGAACGTGAATCCCCAGCTGCTGCTCGCGACGCTGGCCGAAGACCTTGCGGAGGTGCTGGCATGAGCCTGAGCCATGTGGATGAGGCGGGCCGGGCCCGGATGGTGGATGTGGGAGACAAGGCCGCCAGCCGGCGCACCGCGGTGGCCGAAGGAGTGGTCCGCATGAGCCCGGAGGCCTTCGCCCTGGTGCGGGATAACCAGGTGGCCAAGGGCGACGTGCTGCGCATTGCGGAGGTGGCGGGAACCATGGGCGCCAAGCGGACCAGCGAGCTGGTGCCGCTCTGTCACCCGCTCCCGCTCGAGGTTGTACGGGTCGAATGCACGGCCGACTCTTCGCTGCCCGGAGTGCGGGTGGTGGCCACCGCGGTAACGACCGGCAAGACCGGGGTGGAAATGGAAGCACTCGCCGCCGTGTCCGTCGCCTGCCTCACCGTGTACGACATGGTGAAGGCGGCCGACCGCACGATGGTGATGGACGGGATCCGGTTGCTGGAAAAGACCGGAGGAACCCGGGGCGACTGGCGAAGGGATGCGTGATGGTCACGCAGACCGGAGCCTCGAACCCGACAACGGGAGGACCTATGCACGACGAAACCATTGATCCGCACGGACGCACCCGCTGGACCCGCCGGCTGCTGGCCCGGGGCGTGGCATTGCTGGCCGCCACCCTCCTGATCAGCGCGCTGGCCGGCTCCAGCTCCGGTGCCCGGGCGGCTGACGCCGTCCCGCCGCCCCCGCTGGGCGTGGTGGCGGATGAAGTGCGTGCCCTGAGCCAGCGACTCGAGAATACCCGTGGCGAGCTGGCCGTGGCGCGCGCCCAGGTGGACCGGGCCAACGCCGTGATGCGCTACTCCGGCCTGTACCAGGTCCCGGCGGACCTCGCCGCGGCCATCTACGACATCGCCCTCAGCGAAGGGGTGGACACCGACGTCGCGTTCCGGCTGGTGAAGATCGAGAGCAACTTCAAGCGGGCGGCCCTCTCCAACAAGGGTGCCATCGGCTATACCCAGATTCAGGTGCCGACCGCGCGGTTCTACGAGCCCGGGCTCAATGAGAACCAGCTGTATGACCGCGACGTGAACCTGCGGCTCGGGTTCCGCTTCCTCCGGGACCTGACCCGGCGCTACAACGGCGACCTCGAGATGGCCCTCGTGGCCTACAACCGCGGCCCTGGCCGGGTGGAGGAGATCCTGCTGCAGGGCGGCGACCCCTCCAATGGGTACGCCGAGGCGGTCCTCAAGGGTACGCGGCACGAGAGCGGCGTCGCCAACTAGCGGCGGCCGTCGGCAGCGGCAGAACGACAGCGGGCGGGCATCCGGTGGATGCCCGCCCGTTGTTGTTCCGCCCCCCGCCCGGCGTCAGGGGATGCTGATCCGCACGCCGGCCTTGAGCACGGAGCTCGCCGTCATCCCGTTGGCGGCCCGGAGGTCACCGACACTCACCCCGTACTTCCCGGCGATCCCCGACAGGGTCTCGCCCCGGCGGACCAGGTGGGTCCGGCTGCCGCCCGCCTGCGCCGAGACGGTAGTTTTGGCCGGCGCGGCCGGAGACGACCGCACCGTCGCCGCCGGCGCAGGGACCCGGATCACCTGTCCCGCCTTGAGGACCTCCCGGGCGCCCATCGCGTTCAATGACCGGAGCCGGCTCACGCTGGTATGGTAGCGCTCGGCGATGCCCGAGAGGGTCTCGCCACTCCGCACCCGGTAGCGGATCGTGGTGCTGCTGGCACCTGGGGCGCGGGAGGTCCCGCTCGAGGCCACCGGTTCCGCGACGCTGGGGACGTAACTGGTCGGGATCACCAGCCGGGAGCCGACCCGAAGCCGGGTGAGCTTGACCCCGGGATTGGCGTCCTGGATGAGCCGGGTGGTCACTCGGTACAGCCTTGCGATGGTCGACGCGGTCTGGCCGGAGGTGACCGTGTGCTCCACGAAGCCGACCCGCTCCTTCGGCTCCAGCGCGGCGTAGCGCGTGGTCACGAGATCGCCCACCCCGACCGGGAGCCGCACCACCGCCTGCTGCCGCGGGGGAGTCACCAGCCGCAGGAAGTGCGGATTGAGATCCTTGAGCGCCGCGACCGAGGTATCCGCCAGCTTCGCCAGCACGTCCAGCCCGGTCGCGTCCGGCACGATCACCGAATCGTAAGCCAGTGCCATGACCGGCTCGGGGCGCACGAAGCCGTACTTCTCCGGCTGCTTCGCGATCAGCGCGGCGGCGATCAGCTTCGGCACGTAGTCCTTGGTCTCGCGCCGCAGGAACCGGGTGTCATACAGCCGGAAGAACGCGGCATCGGGGTTCTCGGCCTCGTCTTCCTCCTCATCCGGCAGGCGGCGCAGACCCCGACCCACCTTGCCGGCGCCGGCGTTGTACGCCGCGGCCGCCAGGTACATCGAGCCGAAGCGGTCGCGCAGGTCGGCCAGGTGGCGCGCGGCGGCGTCGGTGGCCCGCACCGGATCGCGCCGTTCGTCCACCCAGGTGTCGATGCGGAGCCCGTAGAGCTTGGCCGTCCCCTTCATGAACTGCCACATCCCTGTGGCCCGCGCGCGGCTCACCGCGGAATTGGAGTATCCGCTCTCGATCAGCGCGAGGTAGACCATGTCCTCCGGCACCCCGTTTTCCTTGAGCTTGGCGCGGATCATGGGCTCGTAGCGCGGCATCCGCTGCAGCCAGACGTTCATTCGCTCCCGCGCGGGGCCCTGGAAGAAGTCCAGGTAGTACTGCACCCGGGCGTGGGTGCCGTAGGTCTCGACGTCGATGTCGTAGGTGACTTCCGCTCCCGCCGCGTTGGCGCCACCGGGGGTCGTGCCACCGGCGGCCTCCTCGGCGCCGCTGTCCAGCGGCTCGGGATCGGCGGTGGCGAGCTGCTCGAGAATGGCGGCGTCCGCCGCGGAGTCGGGGTCCACGGCCAGGCTGTCCGGGAGTTCCACCGCCAGCGTTTCGGCGAGGGCTTCGGGGGGCTGGGTGGCGCTGGCGGCAGGCGGCTGGGGCGCCGGGGCCTGGTCCGGCCGTCCGGAATTCGAGGCACTTGGGGGAGCGGAGGCGGGAGCGGCAACGCCGGGGCGGGAACCGCCCCCCGCGCCACAACCGGCCAGCAGGCACACAAGGGCCCAGGAACGCCAAGCCGTCATGAGGCGAGCGCCTTTCACTGTGGCTGGTCCAGCCGCACGCGCGACCGGGCCTGCACTTGATGGTGAAGCTCGGGACCGAGCCAGCGGCCCCGGCCCTCTGCCGAATTCAGATAGCAAGAAACCTGCGAGCGGGGCAAAAGAGAACCCCGCTTCGGCTGATCTTCGGAGTTCCATGGCGCGACGTAGGCCCGGCCCGCGAAATGAGACGGTCCGGGCTTTTCCCAAGATGCCGGAAGCAATGTCGCCGTCGCCCTCAGCGCATGAAAAAGCGGTTGCCGAGGATACGGTTGGTCGCGTTCAGGACCGCCAGCGCCGCGCCGCGGGAGGGGTCGGCATCCGGGGTCAGGAAGCAGCCGACCAGACGCTGGCCTTCGGCTTGACCGGGGACGGCCATCGAGACGATCACGACGTTCGCGTCGAAGGCACGGACCGCCTTCACCCCGAGCAGTTCGAACTTGATCTCCCCCTTCACCGCCTTGGTGAGGGCCATGACGCAGGCCTCGGCCGCGCAGCGCAACTCTCCCGCCTGACTGGTCAGCCCTTCCGAGAGGCCCTCGAACTCCGTGGTCTCCTGCCAGGTCAGGACCACGCGGGCCCGGCAGCGGCCGGTCGCGAGACGGTCGAGGGTGAACTCCGAGAAACGGAGTCGATCGGGAAGTCGGGGTTCGGCAGCCATGGCTCGTCGGGTCCCTGCGGTGCGATTCGTTGGCGAACGCCTGCCATTAACGCGAAAGCTGTGCCTCAGTGATGGGGCACACACGATGTCCGGCCAGACGTCATCATGGTGTCGCGGGGGACGAGCGACGGCAAGGCCGGGCGGGGAGCCGGCGCCGGCCCTCAGGGCGTGCGGTGGGCGATGTGCCGGGCGAGCGCGGCGGCCACCCGGTCATCGGACAGGCGGTCGGCCTGGGCGTAGAGGTCGGAGCGGGAGCTGGACTGGAGTTCGGTCGGCGCCCACACCGAGCGGCGAGGCTCGCCGGCGCAGCGGCAGGAGAGCATCAGCCGCCATGAGCCGGCATTGGCCACCCGTTCCACCACGGGGGCCACCGACCAGCGGGTGTCGCCAACGGTCACTTCTTTCCAGGCCATGATCCGCTCAGTGGGTACGGGCAGGGGGCGCGAATGTCTCCCCCGAATGGCTTCATGTCAAGAGCCGTGCCGCTCCCTCAGGAGCGGTCCAGTCAGGCATCCCGCCGGGGTGGCGCCTCAGAGCCCCAGCCGGACAATCCAGCGCAGCAGCCTTCCCGCGGGCGAATGGAGCGCCGCCCTGCGGCTCATCGTGGCGGATCGGAGGACCCCCTCGCTCATGGTCGGGTACGGGTAGATGAACCCGGCCAACGCCCCGATGTGCAGCCCGCGCTGGACCGCCAGGACCGCGGGGGCGATGAGATTCCCCGCCCCGGCGCCCACGATCGTGGCCCCCAGCAGTCGGCCCCGCCGTGTGGTCACCAGCTTGACGAACCCCTCCGGCCGGCGATCCACGATGGCCCGGTCCAGCTCGGCGAAATCGTGGCGCCAGACCCGGATGCTCCCCGGCGACCGTTCCGCCTCTCCTTCGGTGGGCCCTACCTGCGCCAGCTCCGGCTCTGCGTAAGTAACGCGCGGAACTGCCCGCCCTTCCCACCGGGCCTTGAATGGCGTCAGGGCGTTCCGCACCACCAGCCGCGCCTGAGCATCGGCGACATGGGTGAACTGCATGCCCCCGGTGACGTCTCCGGCGGCCCAGATACCCCGCACCGAAGTGGCGAGGCGGGGACAGACCACAATGCCTGCCGGGCCGACGCGCACTCCGATCCGTTCCAGGCCTAATCCCTCGATGTTCGGCCGCCGCCCCGCGGCGACCAGGATCGTCTCCACCATGACCCGCTGTTCCGGCCCCGCCCCGGTCCGGAACACAACCGTCCGCCCGGCCGCCGCTGAATCCACCCGGAGCACCGTCGCCCCGGTGTGCAGCGTGACCCCGTCCGCCGCCAGCGCCTGCCGCAGCACCGCCGCCGCCTCGGGGTCCTCACCGCCGAGGATCTCCGGCCGCATCTCGAACAGGACCACGGGCACGCCGAGGCGCTGGAACACCTGCGCCAGTTCCACGCCGACCGGCCCGCCACCGATCACCGCGAGCGACGCGGGCGCCTGCTCGAGGTCGAAGATGGTGCGATGGGTGTGGTAGCCGGCGGCCTCAAGCCCCGGAATGGCGGGAATGGCGGGGAGGGAGCCGGTTGCGATGACGATGCGCGGCGCGGTGAGGGTGCGGTCTCCCACCCGGATGGTGCGGGAAGTGAGGAACTCCGCGGCCCCGCTGACGACGTCGACGCCGAGCGCCCGGAACCGGGCGGGATCGTCATGCCGGGCCACCAGCTCCCGGGCGGCGCGCATGGATCGCATGACCTCGGCGAGATCCACCGGCTTCGCCTTGCCCAGGATCCCCAGCCGCCCCGCGTCGCGCCGGAGCTGGGCGGCATGGGCGCTGGCGACGAGCGCCTTGCTGGGCACGCAACCTGTCCACAGGCAGTCGCCGCCGAGCCGCTCGCGCTCGATCAGCGCGGCGCGGGCGCCGAGGTAGGAGGCGCCGGCGGCGGTGACCAGTCCGGCGGTGCCGCCGCCGATCGCGATGAGGTCGAAGGACTCGGCCAGGGAAACTCCGGGGCGCGGCCGAGGCGGGAGGGGAGGATCAGCCCCGGACGAGCTTCAGGAACCGGGCGCGGAGATCGCGCGTCACGGGCCCCGCCTTGCCGGCCCCGATCACCCGCCCGTCCACCATCCGGATGGGGGCGACCTCGGCGGCGGTGCCGGTGAAGAAGGCTTCGTCGGCGGTGTAGAGGTCGTAGCGGTTGAGCATCGTCTCCCGCACCGGGTAGCCGGCCTCGCCGGCGAGGGCGATGACGGTGTCCCGGGTCACGCCGAGGAGCTGCCCGGCGTACGCGGGGGGAGTGGAGAGCACGCCCTGCTTCCAGAGGAAGAGGTTCATGCCGGTCGCCTCGGCGATGTGCCCGGCGGTGTCCAGCATGATCGCGTCATCCGCGCCGGCGTTGGTCGCCTCCACCTTGGCCATGATATGGTTGAGGTAGTTGAGCGACTTCACCCGGGGGGAGAGCGCCTCCCGATGGTTGATCGGGGTCCCGGCGGTGATCAGGGTGAGTCCCTGCTCGTAGCGTTCCGCCGGCCAGATCGCGATCGTGTCGAAGATGATGATGATCGAGGCGCGGGGACACTTCCGCGGATCGAGGCCGAGATCGCCGACCCCGCGGGTGATCACATGCCGCAGGTACCCCTCGGACAACCCGGCGCGCTTCACCCCTTCGTCGGTGACCCTGATCATCTCCTCGCGTGAGATCGGCACGTCCAGCAGGATCGCCTTGGCGGAGTCGTACAGCCGCGCCACGTGCTCGGCCAGCTTGAAGGTCCGGCCCCCGTAGACCCGCATCCCCTCGAAGACGCCGTCGCCGTAGAGCAGGCCATGATCGAAGACGGAGACCTTGGCGGAGGCCTTGTCGAGCCACTGGCCATCGAGGTAAATCAGCGTCACAGCACGCCCTCGGGCAGTTCGGGAAGCATTCGGTGTGAACGACCGCGGGCGGAATGTCGCGGGGCCGGCGGAGGATTGGAAGGGGTCCGGGGCGGCGGGCAATTGCCGCCACCCGCGCGGCGGGCAATATTGGGGCGGGCATGAGGGCGGTGGGACTCGAACCCACGACCTAGGGATTAAAAGTCCCTTGCTCTACCAACTGAGCTACGCCCCCTCCGGGCCCAAACGTGGAGCGGGTGGCAGCGAAACTCAAGGCCGCCCGGGCGGGGAGGGCCGCGTGCGCGTGGCTTCGCTGGTCCTGTGGTCGCTGGTTCTCGCGGCCCCGGCGGCCGCCCAGGGCGGCGGCGACCGGTGGCAGATCACCCTCGAGAACGGCGACTACATCTGGGACATCCGGCTGGCGCGGCTGGCCGGGGATTCGCTGGTCTACCGCCAGGCCGACACGCTGGGCACGGTCGCGGTGGCGCAGGTGATGGAGCTCCGCCTCATCCGGAAAACCACCGTGCACGCGGGAGACTCCGACCGCCAGGCCGAGACGATGGCGGCGCTGATGGGGGGAAGCGACGAGATCTTCGACTTCCGCACGCTCGATTTCGCCGGCCGGCTGCGGGCCATCCAGCAGCTCTTCCTGCTGCATCCGCCCGCGCCCTGATCCCGCCCCCCGCCAGTCCCGGGTGGCCGTTCCTCACCTCCGAACCTCCCACCCGATGACCGACTGGAACCTGCTGGCCACGACCTGCCTGGACGGCGGCGCTCCCTCGCGTGAAGAGGCGCTGGCCGTGCTCACCTCCGGCGACGACGAACTCCTCGAGGTGCTGGGCGCCGCCTTCCGCCTGCGCCGGGCGCATCACGGCCGGGACGTGCGGATCCACGTCCTCAAGAATGCCAAGAGCGGGCTCTGCCCCGAAGACTGTGCCTTCTGCAGCCAGTCGGTCCACTTCCACACCGGGGTCGACCGCTACCAGCTGCAGTCGGTGGAGGAGCTGGTGGCGGGTGCCCGCGAGGCGGCGGCGATGGGCGCGGTCAAGTACTGCATGGTGACGAGCACCCGGGGCCCCTCCGAGCGGGACCTGGACGTGGTGTGTGAGGCGGTGCGGCGCATCAAGTCGGAGCTCAACCTCAACGTCTGCACCTCTCTCGGCCTGCTCCGGGAAGGCCAGGCGGAGCGGCTTGCCGCGGCCGGCGTCACGCGCTTCAACCACAACCTCGAGAGCTCGCGGAACCACTTCGGCGAGATCTGTCACACCCACAGCTACGACGACCGGATTGCCACGGTGCGCGCGGCCAAGGCGGCCGGCATGGAGGCGTGTTGCGGCGGCATCATGGGAATGGGGGAGACGCTGGAGGACCGGGTGCAGCTGGCCTTCGAGTTGCGCGAGCTCGCGGTCGAGTCGATCCCCGTCAACTTCCTGGACCCCCGGCCCGGCACCCCCCTCGGGGACCTGCCGCGGCTCACGCCCCAGGACTGCCTGCGCGCCCTGGCCATGTTCCGGTTCGTGAATCCCTCCCGGGACATTCGGGTGGCCGGTGGCCGCGAGGTGAACCTGCGCCACCTCCAGCCGCTGGCGCTCTACCCCGCGAATTCGCTCTTCTGCAACGGGTACCTCACGACCGGGGGCCAGGGACCCGAGGCGGACCTGGCCATGATCGCCGACGCGGGATTCCGGGTGGCCGAACTGGTGCCGGCGGTGTGACGGGCCGAGGCCGGCCCGGGCTGGCCCCCGCGCCCTCCTGCCGGAATCCGTGACCGGACCGACCCCGGCCCAGGTGCGCGCGTGGGACGATGCCCATCTCTGGCATCCCTTCACGCCGCACAGCGTGTACCGCGACGAGGAACCGCTGCTGGTGGCGGCCGGGGACGGACACTACCTGGTGGACACCGAGGGCCGGCGCTACCTCGACGCCGTCGGCTCGCTCTGGTGCAACCTGTTCGGGCACCGCGTGCCGGCGATCGACGCGGCCATCCGGGCCCAGCTGGACCAGATTGCGCACAGCACCCTGCTGGGACACAGCGCGGTTCCGCCGGTGGTGCTGGCCCGGCGGCTGGTGGAACTGGCGCCCGCCGGCCTCACGCGAGTGTTCTTCTCGGACAATGGCTCCACTGCGGTGGAGGTGGCGCTCAAGCTGGCGCTGCAGTTCTGGCAGCAGCACCGGGGGGGAGCAGAACGGGAGCGGCGGCTGTTCGTGACCCTGGGGGCGGCCTATCACGGGGACACCGTGGGCTCGGTCTCCCTCGGTGGCATCGAGCTGTTCCACGAACGCTACCGGCCGCTCCTGTTCGACACGCTCAAGGTCCCGCCGCCCTACTGCTACCGCTGTCCCTTCGGCCGGGAGCGGGCCACCTGCGCCCTCGAATGCGCGGAGGCGCTGGAGGCGGCGGTACGGCGAGAGGGGCCACGGGTCGCGGCCATCGTGCTGGAGAGCGGGATGCTGGGCGCGGCGGGAATGATCGTCCAGCCGGAAGGGTTTCTGCGGCGCGCGCGTGCGGTGGCGGACGAGGTCGGGGCGCTGCTCATCCTCGACGAGGTCGCGACCGGCTTTGGGCGGTCAGGGGTGATGTTCGCCTGCGAGCGGGAAGGGGTCGCTCCCGACCTGCTCTGCCTGGCCAAGGGGCTGACCGGCGGTTACCTCCCCATGGCGGCCACGCTCGCCACCGAACGGATCTTCGAGGCGTTCCTCGGCCCCCCGGCCGAGGGGCGAACCTTCTTCCATGGCCACACCTATACCGGGAACGCGCTGGCGTCCGCGGCGGCGCTGGCCACGCTGGACATCTTCGCGCAGGAGGGCATCCTGGAGGCGCTCCACGGGAGGATCGCCCGCCTGGGTACGCTGCTCGAGACGCTGCGCGACCTGCCCGCGGTGGGAGACATTCGCCAGTTCGGCCTGGCGGCGGGGATTGAACTGGTGCAGGACCGGGAGCGGCGGCTTCCCTACCCGGCCGCGGAGCGGCGCGGGATGGCCGCCTGCCGCGCCGCGCGGCGCCATGGAGTGTTCCTGCGCCCGCTGGGTGATACGCTGGTCCTGATGCCGCCGCTCACGATCACTGATGACGAGCTGGTCCACCTGATGGATGCCATCCGCCACGGCATCGAGGCAGCCACCACATGAATCCTCCCGGCCCGAAGAAGCGCGCAACGCCGTCGCGCGTCTCCCGCCCCTCGACCACGGTGCGGGAAGCCGACCCACCGGTGCCGCAGCACCCGCGAGTGACGCTGATCGTGGGGACGGACACCGGGGTGGGAAAAACCTGGGTGACCGCGGCGCTGGCGCAGGCGCTGGCGGCGCTGGGGCAGCAGGTCGTGGCGGTCAAGCCGATCGAGACCGGATGCTCGGAGCCGCCCTCGCCGGAGGAGGATGGAGCCCGGCTGGCCGCGGCCACCGGGCAGCAGGGCCCGAAGCGGGCCCTGGTGCGCCTGCCGGGGCTGGTCGCGCCGGCCATCGCGGCGGACCAGGCAGGCACGCCGATCGACTACGACGACCTGATCGCGCGGATCCGGAGCCTGATCACGCCCGACTCCCTGCTCCTGGTGGAGGGCGCCGGCGGGCTCCTCTCGCCCCTCACCTGGAACGACAATCACCTGGACCTCGCCCATGGCCTGGACGCCCGGGTGCTGCTGGTCGCCGCCGATCGCCTCGGGACCATCAATCACACCCTGATGGCCCTCAGGGTCCTGGCCGCGGAGAAGGTCCCCACGCTCGGCGTGGTCCTCAACCAGCCGGGCGAGCCGGACGACAGCACCCGCTCCAACGCCGGCGCGCTGGTGCGCCTCGCCGAGCACCTGCCGGTGATGACCGTGCCGCACCTCACCGACCGGGCCCGCGCGGTGGAGGCGGTGAAGGAAGTCGCCGGCTGGCTACTTCCCTAGCGCGGCGAGCGTCGCGGTGAGCTCCGCCCGGACCGCGTCGTTCGGCGCTTCGGCGATGAGCGCCGTGAGCCGCGGCCCGGCGAGCGGAGCCGGCAGCCCGTAGCGAAAGGCCTCGAGGGCCCGGCGCCGGAGCGTCGGGCGCGGCGCGAGGGCCATCCGTCCCAGGCGGTCCAGCGCATCAGTTGACCCCGACCTCGCAAAGGCGGCCAGGGCATACACCCCGCCCGTGGTTCCCTCCGCGGCACGCGCCACCGCCGGGATCAGCGTCGTATCCCGCAGCATGAACGCCCCGAACGCCGCCGCATTGCTGATCGCGTCCTGATAGGACGGCTGGTCCAGCGCCCCGGCGAGCAGCGCGCGGGCGCCGCCCGGGTCCAGCTGCACCAGCGCGCGGAGCGCCGCGGCGCGCACCTCGTCGCTCGGGTCCCGCTCCCAGCGCTCCCGCACCGCGTCGGCTCCCCCGGCTCCCCGGCCACCGAGCACCTCCAGCGCGACGGTCCGGACCTGGGCGGAGGTATCCGAGAGCGCGCGGAGCAGGGTTGCTTCCGCCTCCGGCCCGGGCACGCCGGCCAGCGCCGCCACGGCCTGGGCACGGGTCAGGAAGTAGTCAGCCCCGGTCGCGGCGGTTCGCAGCGCGGCACCGGCGGCGGGCTCCGTGGCGCGGGCGGCGAGCTGCTCGATCACCCAGGCGCGGTTCCAGAGGTCGGGGTCCCGCGTCAGCTGTTCCGCGAGCCAGGCGGTTGGTTGCGGGAAGCTGAGCGTCTTGAGGATCGTGTTGCCCTCATCGAAGATGACCATGCGCGGGGCCGCATGGACGCCCGCCACGTGAATCACCTGCTCCCGCTGCTCGAGATCCACCCTGGCCACGACGTCTCCATCCGCGGTGCCGATCCGGATGGCGAGCGGCATCCGGAACACCTCCGGCACGGCGTATCGCAGGCCGGTGCTGTCCGCGGGCAGGGTGTCCCGCTGCGTCTGGCGGACCGTGAGCGTGACCAGCGAGAGGCTCGAATCCCAGGCAGCGCTCACCGCGAACTCGGGGTGGCCGGCGGCATAGACCCACTGGTCGAAGAACTGGTCGAGGCGGGCGCCGGACGCCTGGAGGAACGCCTGCCGCAGGTCGTCGCTGGTGGCGGTGCCGAGGGCGTGAGTGCGGAGGTAGCGCTGCACCCCGGCCCAGAACCGCTCCTCCCCCAGGTGGCGGCGCAGCATCTCGATGACCAGTGCGCCCTTGGGGTAGATGTTGTTGGAGCCCAGCGCGGCGAGCGGCATCCGCCGGCGGCCGTCGATCTCGAGGTACTGGCGGTACTCGTCGAGGTAGTAGTCGTCCCCCGCGTGCTGCCCCTGCTTCACCCGCCAGTACTGGCCCGGGAGGAACTCGGCGAAGCCCTCGTTGAGCCAGAAGTTGGCCCAGTTGGCGGTGGTGACGTAGTCGCCGAACCACTGATGGGCGAGCTCGTGCGGAATCAGGATGTGCTGATACCAGGGGCGGTCGGCGTAGGCGCGCGGGCCCGGCATCCAGTCGATCATGGTGGAGGCGCTGACGTTTTCCATCCCGCCAAAGAAGTCCGCCACCGTGGTCTGGGCGTACTTGGGCCAGGGGTACGGGACGCCCGTCAGCCGGGAGAACACTTCCATCATGTCCGGCGTCACTCCGAACAGCGGGCGGGCGAGCGCGGAATCGGCGCGGTAGACGTAGTAATCCACCGGAATTCCCCGCCACCGATCCCGCACCCGCACCAGCGGGGCCACGATGAGCGAGGCCAGGTAGGTCACCGCCGGCTGGTCCTGGCTCCAGTGCAGGGTCCGGTGGCCGTCGGCGCCGGTGCGGTCGCTCAGCAACCGCCCGTTCGACACCGCCATGAATCCGCGGGGCACGGTGACGATCATCTCCCAGGTAGCGCGGTCGTTGGGGAAGTCGTAGGTCGGGAACCACTTGTGGTTGTTGTCGTCCTGGCCCTGGCTCCAGAGCTGTCGCGGGCGCGCCGGTGGCAGCGTGTCCTCCTCGATAAACGTCAGCCCCTGGCCATTCTCCACCACGCCGCGGTACTGCACCGTGAAGCGGACGGTGTCACCGAACGCCGCGGGCCGGGCCAGGTGGACCACGAGGGTGTCGCGCACGTGGTCGAAGCGATACTCGACGGGCCGGCGGCCTGGCGCCTCGGCGGCTCGGCCGGGCGGGCCAGACAGGCCGGCGACCGAACGGATCTCCAGCAGCTCCCCCGCATCCAGCACCACGGAATCGAAGCCCGGCCGAAGCGCGCGCAGGGTCACGGTCACGCGGCCGTCGAAGCTCCGGGCCTCCCAGTCAAACCGGCTCAGCTCGATCCGCTGGTGCACCAGGTCGTAGTCATGCGGCCGGCTGTAGCGGTCATTGAGGATCCGCTCCGCGTTGGACTGGGCGGCGAGCGGCAGCGCCGCCGCGAGCGCGGCGAGCAGGACGAGGGTGGATCGCATGGCGTTCAGAGATCGAGGGGAAGGTTGGATACCGGCGCGAAGCTGCGCCGGTGATGCGGGGTCGGGCCCCGGATGGCGAGCGCCTCGCAGTGCTCCGCGGTCCCGTAGCCGGCGTTGGTTTCCCAGCCGAACCCCGGATGGCGGAGCGCCAGGCGGCGCATGAGGAGGTCGCGAATCTCCTTGGCGAGGACCCCGGCCGCGGCCACGGAGTAGCAGAGCGCGTCCCCATCCACCAGCGCCTCGTGGGCAAAGCCGCACTCGGGCATCGGCAGGCCGTCGAGCAGCACCTGGAAGCCCGTCGCTCCGGCGTCGAGCGTCTGCTGCCGGAACCGGGGGGCGTTGACCAGCCGGCTCACGGCGCGCCGCATGGCGAGGGCGGTCGCGCGGCGGATGTTGAGCCGGTCGATCTCCCGGACGCTGGCCGCGGCGATGGCGATGGCCAGGGCGGCGCGCCGGAGGTCGGGGACCAGCGCCGCGCGCTGGCGGGCCGAGAGGGTCTTGCTGTCGCGGACGCCGCGGACCGGCTGGGCCCAGGGGGGAAAGGCAATGGCCGCGGCCACCACTGGACCAGCCAGGGGACCGCGGCCAACCTCATCCACCCCGATCAGCAGGGCACGCCCCGACCAGGCCGCCTCCTCCCGGAGGAGCGTCGGGCCGGGTGTGGAACGCAACGCCATCTCAGCCCTGCGGGACGATCTCCCGCTTCTCGCGAATCCGGGCCGCCTTGCCGCTCACCTTGCGGAGGTAGTACAGCTTGGCGCGCCGGACCCTGCCGCGGCGAACCACCTCGATGGTGGCGAGACCGGGGCTGTGAAGCGGGAAGACCCGCTCGACGCCGACGCCGGCGGAGACCTTGCGGACCCGGAAGGTCTCGTTGATCCCGGCGCCGCGCTTGCCCATGCACACGCCCTCGAACGCCTGGAGGCGCTCCTTGTCACCCTCGCGGACCCGGACCATCACCTTGATGGTGTCGCCCGGGTGGAACGCCGGGATATCCGTCCTGAGACCTTCGCGGTCCACCGCTGCCATGCGCTGCATTGTTTCCTCCTGGTAACCGTCAGCGCACCCCTATCGGGTGCGCGCTTCGTAATCCGTCCACAGGTCCGGCCGCCGCTCGCGGGTCAGGCGCTCGGCTTCCGCCTGACGCCACGCCGCGATGTCCGCGTGGTTGCCGGAAAGCAGCACCTCCGGCACCCGCCGGCCGCGATACTCCACCGGCCGGGTAAAGCTCGGCGGGCTCAACAGCCCGTCGTAATGCGAATCGCCGGCGGCGGACTCATGGTCCCCGAGCACCCCGGGCAGCAGCCGCACCACGGCGTCAATCACGCACAGGGCCGCCGGTTCCCCGCCGGAGAGAATGAAGTCCCCGAGGGACAACTCCTCCGTGGCCAGCCCATCCGCCACCCGCTGGTCCGCGTCCTTGTAGTGGCCGCAGAGCAGGGTCAGCCGTTCCGCCAGCGAGTACCGCACCGCGTCCGCATGCCCGAACCGCCTGCCGCGGGCCGAGAGCAGGACGATCGGCCCCGTCCGGTCCGCCGGTTCCAGCGACTCCACCGCCTCGAAGAACGGCTCCGGCTTGAGCACCATCCCGGCGCCGCCGCCATAGGGATAGTCGTCCACCGTCCGGTGCCGGTCGTGGGTGAAGTCCCGGAGCTGCACCAGCCGGTACTCCGCCTTCCCGGCCGCCGCAGCGCGTCCCGGGATGCTCGCCCCAAGGAAGGGACCGAGCGCTTCGGGGAACAGCGTCACGACGTTGATCCGCATCAGTCGAGCAGGCCTTCCGGCAGCACCACCACCAGCACCCGGTCGTCGCGCCGCACTTCGCGCACGAACTGCTTGATGAACGGCAGCAGGAACTCGCGCTTCGGCCCCTGCACCTCCAGCGCCACCCCGGCCGGGAGTTCAATGAGCCCCGAGACCAGGCCGTACGCCGTCCCATCCTCCGCCCGCACCGCAAAGCCTTCCAGCTCGTGGAGGTAGACCTCACCCTCCGCCGGCGGGGTCAACTCCTCGGCCGGGGCGCCGAGAAACTGGCCGCGCCAGTTGTCGGTGTCGTCCCGCACCTCGACCCCCCGGAACTTCACCAGCCATTCCCGGTGGTACCCGCGGCTTCGTTCCACCTCGATCGGCTCCCCGAGCACCGCACCGTCGAGCCCCATCCGCACCAGCCGCCGCCCCGGGGCGAAGACCATTTCGGGTTCGGCGGTGAGCGGGAAGATCGCGAACTCGCCCTTCAGGCCGTGCGGCTTGCGGAGCCGTCCCACCGCGAGATAGCGGGGGCGCTCCGGCCGGTTCACGCCTTCTGGGCCGCGAGCACGCCGGCCCGCTCCAGGATCGAGCGAACGGTGTCGGTCGGGGTCGCGCCCTTGGCCAGCCAGGCCTTCGCCTGGTCGTTGTCGAGGGTCACCTTGTCCAGGGCCTTCTCGGCCCGCGGATTGTAGGTGCCGATCGCGGCGACGAAGCGGCCGTCACGCGGCGCATCCTTGTCGGCGATCACGATCCGGTAGAGGGGGACGCCCTTCCGACCCACCCGCCGAAGACGAATCCTGGTTGCCATGCTCTGCCTGTCCTCTGGAAACTGGTACGCGCGCACGGTGGTGCACGCCTCCTACATCCCGAACATTCCGGGGCCCTTGCCGAACGGCATCTTGAGGCCCTTCCCGCCAGACTTCATCAGCTTCTGCATCTGCTTGAACTGATTCAGCAGCTGGTTCACTTCCTGGACCGTCCGGCCCGCGCCCTTCGCGATCCGCAGCCGCCGGGACCCGTTGAGCAGGTCCGGATCGGCCCGCTCCTTCGCGGTCATCGAGAGCACGATGGCCTCGACATGCTTGATCCGCTTGTCGTCGAGGTTCGCTCCCTGAAGCATCTGCGGACTCACCCCCGGCAGCATGCCCAGCACGTTCTTGAGCGGCCCCATCTTCTGCATCTGCTTCATGGCGGTCAGGAAGTCCTGGAGGTCCAGGCCCTTCTTCGAGACCGCCTTCTTGGCCAGCTTTTCCGCCTCGGCGGAGTCCACGGACGCCTGGGCCCGCTCCACCAGGGTGAGGATGTCCCCCTTCTGGAGGATCCGCCCCGCCAGCCGGTCCGGGCGGAAGGGCTCGAGCTGATCGAGCTTCTCCCCCAGGCCGATGTACTTGATCGGCGCCCTGGTGATCCCGTAGATGGAAAGCGCCGCGCCCCCGCGGGCATCGCCGTCCATCTTGGTCAGGATCACGCCACTCAGGCCGAGCGCCTCATGGAAGCCGCTCGCGATCCGCACCGCGTCCTGCCCGGTCATGCCGTCCGCCACCAGCAGGATCTCATGCGGCTTGACCGCCGCCTTGAGCGCCTTGAGCTCGTCCATCATCTCGGCGTCGATCTGCAGCCGGCCGGCGGTGTCCACCAGGACGGTCCGCGCCCGCGCCTTCCCCGCCTCGACGATGCCCCGCTTCACGATGCCGACGACGTCGGTGACGCCCGGCTCGCTGTGGCACCCGACCTCGACCTGGCCCGCCAGCGTCACCAGCTGGTCCACCGCGGCCGGCCGGTACACGTCCGCGGCCACGAGGTACGGTGCCTTCTGCTCCAGCTTGAGCCGCTTGGCGAGCTTGCCCGCCGTCGTCGTCTTGCCCGACCCCTGCAGCCCGACCAGCAGAATGACGGTCGGCGGCACCGAGGCGAAGGCGATCGGCGCCTGCTTCTCTCCCAGCAGCGCCACCAGCTCGTCGTAGACGATCTTGACCAGCTGATCGCCGGGCCGCACCGACTTGAGGAGCTGCGTCCCGACCGCCCGCTGCTCCACCCGCTCCAGGAACTGCCGGGTCAGGTCGAAGCTGACGTCCGCCTCAAGCAGGACCCGCCGGATCTCGCGCAGGCCATCCTTGACCGCTTCCTCGGTAAGAACGCCGCGCCCCGTGAGTTTGGAGAGCGCGGCGGTGAGTTTGGCGGACAGCTCGTCGAACATAAGCCCCAGAAAATAGAGGGGTTACGTCCATTCGGCAAGGCCGGGCGTTCGCGGCCGGGGACGGGGGCGGAAGGAGGGGGAGGATGGGGCTGGCGGAGGGAACGCCGCGTTCCCGGGCGCCGAAATGCGTCGAATCGTTGATGGCCGGATGACGTCTGTTCGTTAGGCTGGGGTACCCCTCACCCCGGAGTCACCATGCGCCCCATTGCCGTGCCCCTCTCCCCGGTCCCGCCCCGCGACGAAGTCGCGATCCGCGTCGCCGACGCCCTCGCCGACGCGGTGGCCCAGGGCCCGGGGGCCGCCCTCCGCACCGCCCGCCGCCTCACCGACGAGGAGCTCCGCCTGGGCCTCGACTTCGTGAGCACCGTCCTGGAGGTGGCCTCCGGCTCCGCCCGGGCCATGGCCGCCGTGCTGGCGGAACGGACGGGCAGCGGGGTTCATTGAGCCGGGCTGGACTCCACCTCCACCCCGGAGACCTGCTTCCACCCCAGCCAGCCATCGGGCGCCATGATCACCCGGCTCGCGGGCCGGTCCCCCACCATCAGCTGGGAGACCTCGAGCCGGTAGCCCAGCCGGCGGCGGGATTCGAGCCGCTGGCCGGTGGTACCATGGAAGCGGGTCCGGCTCACCTGGTCGTCCCATACCAGGTACCAGACCAGCGCGGTGCCGGCCGGGGTGTCATACACCCGGAACCGGTCCCCGCCCCAGCCCGGGGAGAGCGGGGTCGCGATCTCGGCGGACACCGGAAGAGCGGCCAGGTCCGCCGCCAGGATCCGGAGGTCGAACTCGCCCATGGTGTCTTCGTAGAGCACCCGGGGCTCCTCGGCGGTGAACCGGATCGTGAGCGGCTGGTCCCCCTGGAAGTAGCGGTGGGGATTGATGATCTGCTCGGTGGACACCGGCATCCGCACCCCGAACGGCACCGTGTCCCGCAGTTCCGACCCCTCCCAGGCGCGGATGAAGTCCGCCCCGGCCAGGTAGGGGAAGATGATGCTCTCCCGGAGAATCCGCGGCGCCTTGCTGAACACCGGCATCGCCGCCTGCTGTTCCCGGATCCGCTCGCGGGAGGCCTCCCACAGCTCGGGCATGGCATACAGGTTCTGGTCCGGCACCATCACCTGCAGTCCCACCAGGGTGGCCTGCCCTTCCAGGATGGACTGGGCCGCCAGCAGCCGGTCGTTGTCCCCGACCTGCTCCATGATGGAATCGAGAGCCAGGTACTGGTGCTGCAGGGCGTGCACCAGTTCGTGGGCCACGACCGCCTTGAGCACCGTCTCATCCGCCGTGGCGACCACGAAGAGCTGGCTGGAGTCGGGCTCGTAGTACCCGACGATCTGTTCGGTGAAGAGGTCGAGGAGCAGCGCCCGGAGGTCCAGGGTATCCGGCAAGAGGCCGAGCAGGCGGTAGCTCGCCTCCATGCCCTTGGCCTTGTCGGCCGAGAACTCCTGGTCCAGCTTGGCGAGGACGTAGGCCCGCACCTGGTCCCGGCTCCGGACCGCGGAGCGGGGGGGACTCCGAAACCGGAGCGAGGCGAACTTCTCGACCGCCGGCACCAGGCTGTCCACCAGGCGCGCCACCGTCTCCTCGGTCTGGCCCGGCGGCCGGCCGCGACAGGCGGTGGTCAGCAGCAGGAGGCCGAGCGCCGCGCCCGCGACGCGGCGGCTCAGGGGGTGAGGACGAAGTCTCGATACCATGCGATCACCGCCGGACCCGCCAGCCAGGTCGCGGCGGCCCCGATGCTGAGGAAGACCCCGAAGGGTACCAGCCGCTTCTGGCCGAAGAACGACAGCGGAACGAAGACCAGCGTGCCGAGCAGCGCGCCGAGGAACACGGTGAGCAGCACCCCCTGCCAGCCTGTGAACGCCCCGACCATTGCCATCATCTTGATGTCGCCGCCGCCCATCGCATCCTCCTTGAAGATGCGGGTGCCGACGGCGCCCACGGTCCACAGCAGCGCAAAGCCGAACGCGGCCCCGAGGACCGCGTGGCCGA
This sequence comes from uncultured Gemmatimonadaceae bacterium, assembly GCA_964585655.1. Lineage (GTDB taxonomy): Bacteria > Gemmatimonadota > Gemmatimonadetes > Gemmatimonadales > GWC2-71-9 > JADJOM01. The sequence goes on from CAZPER010000039.1 coordinate 34,725, forward strand.
TCCCGGTGACCCCGCCGGGCAGGCTCGCGAGGAGCCCGAGCCCGAGGCCCCCGAGGCTGAACTCGTCGGGAATGATGTACTCCCGGGCGTCGGTCATCGCGATCCCGAGCAGGATGGTGCCGAACACCGCACCGGTGAGCGCGGTGAGGCTCGCCCCGTAGCGCCACGCCATGAAGGCCCAGATCCCCGCGGTGGCCAGCTCCACCAGGGGATACTGGACCGAGATCGGCGTCTGGCACTTGCGGCAGCGGGCCCGGAGCAGGAGCCAGGAGACGACCGGGAGGTTGTCGTACCAGGGGATGAGCTGTTCGCAGCCGGGACAGCGCGACCGGGGCCGCACCACCGACTCATCCCGCGGCCAGCGGAGGATGCAGACATTGAGGAAGCTGCCG
>CAZPER010000040.1:0-33081 GCA_964585655.1 uncultured Gemmatimonadaceae bacterium
TAGCGGTAGGCGACCTCGCCGCCCGCGAGCACCACCAGGACGCCGCCCAGTTGCCAGGCATCGCCGCGCGTCGGGCCCTGCCGGAAGCCGCTCTTCAGCGCGCGCGCCATGTTGCGCATGCTCGCGAGGTTGCCAAGCGTCGCGAAGAAGCCGCGCTGCATCCCGAGCGCGCGGTAGGACTCGCGCTTCGTGTCGACGTAGAGCGGCGCCTCGATCGCGTGCGCGTCCCTGAACGCGGCCGCGAAATGGCGGTTGCCGTTGCCGATGAAGACCAGCTCGGCGCCGCGCTCGCGGATGCGGGGGCGCTCGCGGTGCAACTGCACCGCCTGCTCGCGGCAGAACATTCAGCCGAAGTGGCGGACGAAGACGAGGACGACGGGCCGGCTTGCCCACAGGCTCCCGAGCCGGACGGCCTGGCCGTCGGGGTCGGTGAGGACCAGGTCCGAGAGCGCGCTCGACACGGCGACGGCCTCGTTCATGCCTCCCGATCTTACCGGGCCGAAGGCCCGGAAGCCGCCCCCCCGGCGGCCGAGCCGGCGAGCCGCCGTGCCGCCGAGCCACCGCCGGATGGGCTCACCCGGCTCCGCGCCATCATTCTCGGCCGCGAGCGGGACGCCATCCGCCGGCTGGAACAGCGGATGGAGGATCCGACCGCGCTGGCCCAGGTGGTCGAGCGGGCGCTGACCACATCGGTCCGGCGGGACCCGCGACCGCTCGCCGACGCCCTCTTCCCCGTCATGGGCCCGGCCATCCGCCGGGCCATCAGCCAGGCCCTCGCGGGACTGCTGCAATCGGTGAACAGCGCGCTGGAACAGTCGTTCTCGCTGCAGGGGCTGGCGTGGCGCTGGGAGGCGCTGCGCACCGGCTCCTCCTACGGCGAGGTCGTGCTCCGGCACACCCTGCTCTACCGGGTGGAGCAGGTCTTCCTGGTCCACCGGGAGAGCGGCCTCCTGCTGGCCCACCTCACCACCCCCAGCGTCGACGCCCAAGCACCGGACATGGTGGCGGGGATGCTCACCGCGATCCAGGATTTTGCCCGCGACTCCTTCCAGGTGGCGCAGGAGGAGATGCTGGAGACCATGCAGGTGGGGGAACTCACGGTCTGGGTCGAGCAGGGCAGCCGGACGCTGCTGGCCGCGGTGATCCGCGGCCACGCCCCGGTGGAACTGCGGGTGGAGTTGCAGCGGACCCTTGAGGGGATCGAGCTGGAGCACGCCCCGGAACTGACCCGCTTCAACGGGGACGCCTCGGTGTTCGGCCGCAGCCGGCCCCGGCTCGAGGCGCTGCTCCTGATGGAGACCCGGGCCCAGGCCGGCGCCGGCAAGACCCCGTGGCGGACCTGGATCCTCCTGGCCGTCGCGGTCGCCCTGCTGCTCTACTACGGCATCCCCGCCATGATCCGGCAGCATCGCTGGGAACAGTACCTCACCCAGCTCCGTGGCGAGCCCGGCCTGGTCGTGGTCCACGCCGCCCGGGAGAATGGCCGCTACGTGGTGCGTGGCCTCCGGGATCCGCTGGCGGGGGATCCCGCGGCGATCCTGCAGCAGCACCGCCTGACGGACGAGGATGTTCAGGGCCAGTGGCAGCCCTATGTGGCGCTGCTCCCTGGGTTCGTGCTGCGCCGCGCCGAGCGGGCCCTGGCCCCGCCGCCCACGATCACCCTCTCCCTCTCCGGGGATACCCTGGTGGCCGCGGGCGCCGCGCCGCGGACCTGGTTCGATCGGGCCGGCGGCATGGCCCCCGCCCTGTCGGGAGTGGGCAGCTATGTGGAGCACCGGCTGTCCCCGCGGGAGCTCCCCGGCCTGGCGCAGCTGGTGGCCGCGGTCGAAGCGCGGCGCGTGCTGTTCGCCTCGGGGAGCGCGGCGCTCGACAGCGCGGCCATCGAGGAGGCGAAGGCGCTGGCAGGAGAGATCATCCGCCTCGACAGCGCCGTGACCCTGCTCCAGCTCAGGCTGGGCGTGGTGTTCGCCGGCTCCGCCGATGACGTAGGCAATGAAGACATCAACGAACGCCTGCGGCAACTCCGGGCCGAAGCGGTGCGGGATGGGCTGCTGCCGCGCCTCCCCCCCACCCTCGTGAGCGGGGCCGCCACCCTGCCGCCCGACACGACGGTGGCGCCGGACCAGACCGCTCGCGCCCTGCGCCGCTCGGTCCGGGCGCTGGTCTCTCTCCCCGATCCCGTCGCGCCTGAGCCGGTGCCGTGAGCACCCTCCAGAAGAAGGTCTGCATGCTCGGCGCCGTGGGCGTCGGCAAGACCAGCCTTGTGCGCCGCTTCGTCGAGAGCATCTTCAGCGAACGGTACCAGGCCACGGTGGGCGTGAAGATCGACCGCAAGACGGTGACCCTGGGCGCCACTACCATCAACCTGATGCTGTGGGATCTCCAGGGAGAGGCCGAACACCAGGCGAGCCGCCTCGAGTACCTCCGCGGGTCCGCCGGCTACCTCGTGGTGGCGGACGCCACCCGGGCCGATACCCTGGCGGCGGCGGAAGGCCTCGCGGCCCGGGCGGCGGCGCTCGTCCCGGGCGCGCCCTGGCTGCTGGTGATCAACAAGGTGGACCTGGAGGCGGAGTCAGTGATCACTTCCGCCCAGCTGGCGGAGCTCCAGCACCGGGGGTGGTCGGTGCTGCGAACCAGTGCCCGCACCGGCCAGGGGGTCGAGGAGACCTTTGGTGCACTGGCACGGCGCCTGCTTGAGGGACACGTCTCCCTGACGGAGGAAGCATGACGGTGCTCGAGAAGAAGATCTGCATGATGGGCGCGCCAGGCGTCGGCAAGACCAGCCTGGTGCGGCGCTTCGTGGACAGCGTCTTCTCCGAGAAGTACCTCTCGACCATCGGGGTCAAGATCGACAAGAAGAGCGTGGCGGTGGAGGACACCACGCTCAACCTGATGCTCTGGGACCTGCAGGGCGAGGAACGCTACCAGTGGGTGCGGCTGCAGTACCTGCGCGGCGCCTCGGGGTACATCCTCGTCGCGGACGGAACCCGGCCGGACACCCTGGAGATCGCCCTGGGCCTGCAGGAGAACGCCGCTGGCCGCGCGGAGCAGCTGCCGTTCATCCTCTGCCTCAACAAGGCGGACCTCTGGGGACAGTGGGGCATCACCGCCACGCAGCAGGAATGGCTGAAGGAGAAGGGCTGGACCGTAGTCCAGACCAGCGCCAAGTCGGGCGACAGCGTCGAGGAGGCCTTCCTGTCGCTGGCCCGCCAGATCATCGCCCAGGGCACCTGACGCCGTCCGGAGTCTGGAACCCCGGTCCAGACGCCGGACATCCGCCACCGCCGGCCGTGCCGGCCCTGCCCCACCTCCCGCTAAGCTCCCACCCCGTAACAGCCTGCATCAGGACCCCGAGGCCAGCCCCGCTGGCCCCGCGCTTGCCTTTGGCGCGGGCGACATATGCCCCACTCCCCCGAGCCCCCGGACGGTTCCCGCCGCATTCTCGTCGCGCATAGCGAGGGCGGGATACGGTTCGCGGTGGCCGACTACTTCCGCTACCGCGGCTTCGGGGTGGATGAGGCGGAGACCGAGACGGTCGCGGGGCGCCTCCTGCGGGAGCGGGTCTACGACGCCCTGCTCACTGACTATCACTTTGCCGATCGGACCGGTGAGGGACTCCGGCTGGCGCGCCTGGCGCGCGTGTCGTGCCCCCGCACCCTGATCTGCCTCTTTGCCCCACCGCTGGACCCGGCGGAGGCGATGACCGCATCCCAGATGGTGGACCTGCTCATCACCCGCCCGCGTCCGCTGGCGGACGTGGCGCAGATGCTCTTCGCCCTGCTTCAGGCTCCAGCAGCAGTTTCCAGTACTCCCACTTCACGAGGCTCATGATGCGACGGATGCGTTGGATGACCGCCGCCCTGGTTGCCCTCGCCGCCGCGCCGATGGTGGCGCAGTCGGCCGGGACGATCGAGGTCGGCGCCTTCGGGCGGTTCCCCAAGTACGACTCGGACCTCAACTTCGACAAGCGGGTCGGGATCGGCGGCCGGCTGGGCATCTTCGTGCTCCGGAACCTGGCCATCGAGGGCGACATCGCCTACGCGCCCATCAGCACGTCCACGGACGTCTTCGTGCGTAACTTCCCGATCCACGGCCGGCTGGTGTACAACCTCCCCGTGGGCGAGCACGGCGCGCTGCTGCTGGGCGGCGGCTACGCCCACAACCTGTTCCGCAAGGGCTACACCGAGAGCAAGGGCGGCTTCGGCGGCCTGGTCGGCGTCCGGCTCGGCACCGGCGACGTGCTTTCCATCCGGCTCGACGGCACGCTCGATTACATCAGCTCCGCCGAGAGCAAGAACGGCCCCTTCCCGGTGCTGGGCATCAAGCAGGCCGACAACAACGTGCACCTGGGCGCGCAGGCGGGTCTCTCGCTGCTGCTCGGCGGCAAGCGGGACGGGGACCGGGACCGCGACGGCGTGCTCAACTCGGTGGACAAGTGTCCCGACACCCCGACGGGTGACCGGGTCGATGCGGACGGCTGCTCGCTGCCCAAGGATGCCGACGCGGACGGCGTCACCGACAACCTGGACCGCTGCCCGGGCACTCCGGCTGGCGACCGCGTGGACGCCAATGGCTGCTCGCTGCCCAAGGATGCGGATGGCGACGGCGTGGTGGACGCGGATGACAAGTGCCCCAACACCCCCGCGGGTACCGCGGTGGATGCGACGGGCTGCCCGAAGGACACCGACGGCGACGGCGTCGTGGACGCGAATGACAAGTGCCCCAACACCCCCGCCGGGACCGCGGTGGATGCGAATGGCTGCCCCAAGGACACCGATGGCGACGGCGTGCTCGATGGTGCGGACAAGTGCCCGAACACGCCGGCCGGGACCCGGGTGGACAGCTTCGGCTGCGCCCCCGATTCTGACGGCGACGGCGTCACCGACGACCGGGACCGCTGCCCCAACACGGTGGCCGGCAGCCGGGTGGACGCGGTTGGCTGCATTCTGCTCTTCGAGGCCGGCAAGCCGCTGGTGCTGCAGGGCGTGAACTTCGAGCTCAACAAGGCCGTGCTGCTGCCGCAGTCCCTGGAGATCCTCGACCAGGTGGCGGCGTCGCTGGTGGCGAACGAGACCGTGACCGTCGAGGTGGGCGGCCATACGGACGGCACCGGAAGCCGGGCCAACAACATGCGGCTCTCCGATGCCCGCGCCAAGTCGGTGCGGGATTACCTGATCAGCAAGGGCGTGGCTGCCGCCCGGTTGACGGCCAAGGGGTACGGACCGGACAAGCCGATCGCGGAGAACACCACTGCGACGGGCCGCCTGGCCAACCGCCGGGTGGAGCTGAACCAGACCAACTGAGGCCCGTAACCGTGGCGCCGGCCTTCGGGCCGGCGTCGCGGCACCGGCGCCGAGGCGCATGACCGGGGAGGGACGAAGCGGGTGCTTCGTCCCTCTCCTGCCTTTCAGGCGGGGGCCCGCCGCAGTTCCTCTGACTCCACTACCTGGTTCACCACGGATGAGTCAAACGCCAGCCGCACCAGCGCCTCCGCAAGGACGCCGTTGCTGGTGGAGCGGTAGCGGTCGCGCCACCTGCCGCCGCCGAGCAGCCCCACCACCGCGAGCAGGCCGTCGATCACCACCGCGCCGATCCGCTCCCCGGCGCGGAACTCATCGCGGTCCGGGCCGGTGATGAAGGACGGGCGGGCCGCGATCCACGGGAGCGTCCCCGCCCGCAGTTCCCGCTCCACCCGTGCCCGCACCTGGAGGTAGGCGTTGCCGCCCTGCTCCCGCACTCCGGCGGCCGACAGGTACACAAACCGCGGGTTCACCCCACACTGCGCGGCGGCTCGGTACAGCCGCATGGTGAGACCGTAGTCCACCGCCTCATAGCCCTCGTCCCGTCCCTGGCCCGCCGCCCGCGTGGCCCGCGCCCGCGTCGTGCCGAGCAGCGCGAAGACCGCGTCGGGCCGGAGGAGCGTGAGCGCCTGGGTCAGCGCCCCGCCATCCCACGGAGTGGTATCCACCCGGGCACCAAGCGCCTCGAAGCGCTGGCGCCAGGCGGCAAGGCTCGGGGAGTCGGGCCGGACGTGCGCCACGGTGTCGACCCCGCGGCTCCGCAGCGCCCGCACCACCGCCCGTCCGGTGTACCCGGTGGCGCCGGCCACGAAGGCGACCCTCATGCCGGCGGCCGTCGCGGCACCGAGAGCGACTTCCAGGCGGGGCCGGCCAGGTGGCGCGCCAGCTGGACGATCTGGCCCACGTGATAGGCGTAATGCGCCAGCTGGATGTTGATGGCGGCCACCACGGAGTGCGGCTGGCCCTTGATGATGACGGTGCGGGTCAGGTCGGCCGGCGTGAGAGCCGTCAGCGTCTCGAACAGGCGGGCCCAGCCATCCGCCCACCACTCGAGCACCTGCTCCCGCGAGACGTCCGGCTCCACCACGAACTCCGCATCCCGGTCGCGATCCGGCTTCTCACCATCGGTGGTCAGGAACCCGGTCCACCGCGAGCGCATGTTGCCGGCCATATGCTTGACCAGCACCGCGATGCTGTTGGACTCCGGGCCCGGGGTCCAGGCGAGCCCGCCGTCGTAGACCTGGGAGATGGCGCGATCCCCCAGCTTCTTGTGGGCCCGGAACCGTTCCAGGGCGTCCCGCAGGTATAGCGCACCGAGTTCGTCAGACATCGCCCGCTCCGTGGAGTAAGGCTTCAAAGTAGCGTCACCGGGTCACGGTCGAGGGTGACCCGGGTCCCCGCCGGGACGGGCAGGCGCCCGGCGGCGTAGCGCACGATCCGGCCGAGGGCATCGCTCTCACCCCGGAGGACCACATGCCAGCGCCAGCGGGACTGGATCCGGCCCAGGGCGCAGGGCGCCGGGCCCAGGACGCTCACCGGGAGCTGCTGCGCCTCGATGAGGTCGCGGCACCACGCCGCGACGAGGGCGGCGCCGTCCGCCACGGCGGTATCGGCCTCGCCGGACACCAGCAGGTTGACCAGCGACGCCAGCGGCGGGTACGGTGGCTCCCGTCGCTCCTCGAGCAGCCGTGCCAGGAAGCCCTCGGCGTCGTGCCGCGCGGCAAAGGTGAGCGCATCGTGGCCGGGGCTCCGGGTCTGCACCAGCACCCGCCCGCCGCGCGGCCCCCGCCCCGCCCGCCCGGCCACCTGCGCCAGCAGCTGGAAGGTGCGCTCGGAGGCCCGGAAGTCCGGCAGGTGGATACCGGTGTCCGCGTCCACCACCCCGACCAGCGTCACGTTCGGGAAGTCGAGTCCCTTGGCGATCATCTGGGTGCCGAGCAGGATGTCCACCTCGCCCCGCCCCACCCGGTCCAGGATCGCCTGGTGCGACCAGCGGGCGCTGGTAGTATCGAGATCCATGCGCGCCAGCCGCGCATCGGGAAAGCGGTTGGCGAGGAATCGCTCGAGCTGCTGGGTCCCGACCCCGCGCATCCGCTGCACCGCGCCACCGCATGCGGGGCAGGCGGCCGGAATCGGCTCGTCGTGCCCGCAGTAGTGACAGCGCAGGCCGGCCGGGGCCTGGTGCACCGTGAGCGCGATGCTGCACTGGCCACACTGCCGCGCCGCGCCGCAGGCGGCGCATTGCAGCACCGCCGCGAAGCCCCGGCGGTTGAGCAGCAGCAGCACCTGTTCCTCGCGGGCCAGGGCCGCCTGCACCTCCCGGTCCAGCGGCTCGGACCAGGGCAGCGCCCCCGCTTCCCGGATCCGCGGGGCGTGCCGCAGGTCCACCAGTTCCACCGGCGGCAGCGGTTGTGCTCCGGCGCGGTCCGGGAGGCGGAGCAGCTGGAGCCTCGGGCCCACCCGGTACATGCTCTCCGGCGACGGCGTGGCGCTGCCGAGCACGAGGCGTGCGCCCTCCAGCCGGCTGCGCACCAGCGCCACCTCCCGGGCGTGGTAGCGGGGCGCCTCCCCATTCTTGTAGGACGCCTCGTGCTCCTCGTCCAGGACGATCACCCCGAGGTTGCGGACCGGCGCGAAGATGGCCGACCGTGCGCCCACCGCCACCCGCCGCTCCCCGCGCCGGAGCGATCGCCAGGCGTCGGCCCGCTCGCCGTCCGAGAGCCCGCTGTGCAGCACCGCCACCTGGTCGCCGAAGGCGCCACGGACCCGGGCCACCGTCTGCGGCGTGAGCGCGATCTCCGGCACCAGCAGCAGCGCACCGCGATCCTCCGCCAGCGCGCGGCGGATCGCCTCGAGGTACACCAGCGTCTTGCCGCTCCCGGTCACCCCGAAGAGCAGGGCTCCCGCGCCCGGGGCCAACGCCGCGATGGCGGCCACGGCGGCGGCCTGTGCCGGGGTCGGGGTCGGCGGTGGCGGGGTGCCGGGGATGTCGCGGAAGGGATCGCGCGCGGCGGGCACCTCCACCACCCGGAGGAGCCCCCGCTCCACGAGGCCATCGAGCCCCGATCGGGACAGCCCAAGCTGGTCCAGGAGATGCCGGACCGGCGCCCGGCCGCCGAGCTCCTCGAGTGCCTCCAGCAGGGTGCGCTGCGCCGGGCTCCGGCGGAACAGTGTCTCCCGTTCCGCGAGCGTCGGCAGCGCCTCCGCCAGCGCCGCGACCCGCTCGGTGCGCACCGCCGCGTCGGTGTCGGGAGCCTCCACCCGAAGGGTGACGGCGCCCACCCGGACCAGCCGGTTGATGGCCTCCCACACCGGACGCTTGAGCCCGCGTGCGATCGCCGCCACCGGGGCCTCCCCTCCCTTGCGGTCCAGCCAGGTCGAGACCTCGCCGGCCACCCCGCCCGGTACCCGCCGGCCGGCCAGGGTGGCGATGACCTTCGATTCTCCCCAGAGCGCGCCCGGCAGCATGGCCCGGAGCGTGAGGCCGACGGGCGCGCCGTAGTAGCCGGCGACCCAGCGCGCCGTCTCCAGCAGGGCCGCGGTGAGCGCGGGCTCCGGATCCGGCGCGGCGAGGATGTCGCGCGCCCGCTGGGTGGGTGGGGTGTCGGTGAGCGCGGTGACGATGCCGATGAGTTCCCGCTGACGCACGGGAACCACCACACGGGCGCCGGGCACGACCCGGTCGGCGAGGGTCTCGGGAACCTGGTAGGTGTAGGGCTGGGCCAGTGGCAGGGGCAGCGCCACCAGCCCGTACGCCGGGGTCATCGCCGGGAGAGGCCCAGCCCGGGTCCGGTGGGCAGGCGGACCTGGCCGCCCGCGATGGTGGCGCCGGTGAAGGGATCATTCGCGAGCAGGGCGGCGCCATCGAGGTCCACGATGTCCACCAGCGGAGTGAAGTGCGCCGCCGCGGTGATCGCGATCGAGCTCTCGATCATGCAGCCGACCATGACCATCAGGTGGTGCGCCCGCGCCACCGCGATCATCCGGATCGCCTCGCGCAGGCTGCCGCACTTGGCCAGCTTGATGTTGATGCCGTCCACCTTGCCCACCAGGCGGGGAATATCGGCGGCGACGAGGCAGCTCTCGTCCGCGATCACCGGGATCCGTGACGCCCGGGTCACCTGCGCCAGGCCGTCGAGGTCGTCGGCCGGGAGCGGCTGCTCCAGCACCGTCACCCCGAACTCCTCGAGCACCGGGAGCATCCGGATGGCCTGCCTGGTGTTCCACCCGGTGTTCGCGTCCACCCGCAGCTCCTTGTCGGTGAGCTCGCGAATGGTGGTGAGGATCTCGACGTCCCGGTCCGTGCCAAGCTTGATCTTCAGGATGGGATACTCCGACGCCTCCCCGACCTTCTGCCGCAGCTTCTCCACCGTGTCGATGCCGATCGTGAAGGTGGAGCGGGGCGCCTTTGCGGGGTCCAATCCCCACAGCCGGTGCACCGGGATGCCGAGCCGCTTGCCAGCCAGGTCGTGCAGCGCGGCGGACAGGGCGCAGCGCGCCGCCGGGTTGAGCCGCAGGAGCTTCTCCCACTGCCGCTCGGTGTCCTCGATATGGAGGGGGTCCGCGGGCAGCTGCTCCGCATAGTTGGTGAGCGCCGCGAGCACCGTTTCGGTAGACTCGCCGTAGATGCGGGCCGGCGCCGCCTCCCCCCACCCTTCCACGCCGTCCCCATCCACCAGCCGCACCATCACCGTGCGGTAGTCGCTCTGGCCGCCGCGCGCGATGATGAACGGATGCCGGGTCCGGAGCTGGAGGATCTCGGTTTCCATGCGGACGGGGGACGCCATCGGTGCGGCTCCGGGGTGGGAGAATGGGCAGGGAATCTACGCGGCCCGGCGGCCGCGGTATAGCGGCGGAGGATGGCTTCCCTAGAGCAGGGCGCCGATGGTGGCCGCCACCCCTTCGGCGGTGCGCTCGGGGATGTAGCCCCCCTCGAGGAGCCCCACGATCGGCGTCCGGGGAAGCCGCTCCCGCAATCGATAGGTGACGGCGGCGAAGTCTCCGGCCTCCAGGGTGAAGCCGCCCAGCGGGTCGCCGGTCATGGCATCGTAGCCGGCGGACAGCAGCACCAGGTCCGGGGTCCACCCCTCGGTGGCGGCCACGATCGCCGACCACAGGTCCCCGACATAGCGCTCGGCGGAGGCCCCCGGACCGCGTGGGACGTTGAAGACATTCCCCACCCCCCGCTCTTCCGCCATGCCGGTACCCGGGTACCAGGGGTGCTGATGCAGCGACACGTAGCGCACCGTGGGATCCGTCTCCACCAGCCCCTGGGTGCCGTTGCCGTGGTGCACGTCCCAGTCCACGATCAGGACCTGCTCCCGGCCGAAGCGCTGCGCCCGGCGGGCGGCGACCATCACGTTGTTGGCCAGGCAGAACCCCATCGCCCGCTGTGCCAGGGCGTGGTGCCCGGGAGGCCGCACCGCCGCGAAGGCGTGCCCGCGCCCCGCGTGCGCGTGGTCGACCGCGGCCATGACCGCACCCACCGCACCCAGCACCGCCGGCCAGCTTGCCCCGTTGGTGATGGTGTCGACCGACACCACGCCGCCCCCCCGGGCACTCCACTCCTCGAGGTGACGGAGGTGGGTCTCGGGGTGCACCGCGAGCAGGTCGAAGCGGCCGCCGGCCCGCACCGCCTCCACCCGCGCCCGAGGATCCTCGGCCAGCCGATCGAGTACGGCCTGCAACCGGGCGGGGGTCTCCGGGTGGCCGGGACCGGGATCGTGCCGCAGACAGTCCGGGTGGGTGAATACCGCGACCGGATTCATCCCGGCGGCCCGCCCCGCACCAGCTCCCGCAGCGCCTCGACCTCGGCCCGTACCGCCCGCCGCGCCGCGGTCAGCTCCGCCACCCGCCGCTGGTGGTGTCGCCAGAAGAGCCACACACCCGCCGCGGCCGCCAGGCAAAGCAGCCCCCCCGCCGCAGGCACCAGGGCCCTGCCCCAGAGCCCGGCCAGAAGCAGCAGAACGCCGTCGAGGAGGAAGAACCCGACGGCGATGATGGTCATGGCCCGCCCGCGCGCGGGAGGGGAAGTGGGCACGGGCGCTACCGCACCGGCCGCCGGCGCCGGGGAAGGACGATCAGCGCCGCGTTAGGCACCACGCCGTGGTCCCCAAGGCTGCGGTTCTCGTCGAAGAGCTCGGCGCCACGGAACTTGACCAGGAAATCGTCCGCCGCGCCGGCGGTGTGGGTCAGTGCCAGCGCCTGCCGCTTGGCGTCCCGCACCGTCGCAGCCGGCGGGAGGGAAAGCGTCACCTGGTCCCAGGCATCCTGCACCATGATCCGGACCGGCATGCCGCTCATGCGACCTCCCGGGCCGCGGGGAGGGTGGAAAGGAACCGCCCCACCAGCTGGTCGAACAGCAGGGTCGAGGCCCGCACCCTGGTCCCACCCGGAGCCGCGGCCACGCCGATCGCGATTTCCTCGCCCCCCTGGCCACGCAGGGTAAGCCAGGCTGGGCCTTCCTTCTCGGGAAACGCCGCCTGACTGGGTACACGCTCCTGGAAGAAGCGCTTGGCGCGGGCCAGCACGTCGGGGCCGCTCAGGGCCGTCACCGTCTCGTGAGTCATCGGTCGGGTCGGGGTCAGGGGATCCGCAGGATAGCGATACCGGTCGGCTGCGCCGGCACGGGCACGGTCGCCACGGTCTTCCGGGTGGTCAGGTCGAACATGTCCACGGCCCCGGGATCGGCGCCGATGGACTCCTGGCTGATGAAGGCGTAGCGGCCGTCGGGGGACCAGGCCACGCCATGCACGATCTTCTTGGTGGTCGGCACCCGGACCACCTCGGCCAGGGTCCGCGCGTCGAGCAGGCTGAAGCTCTGGGCCTTCTTGTTGGTGACGATCAGCCACAGCCCATCCGGCGACGGCTCGATATTGTAGGCCCCGGTTCCCACCGGGATCTCCTTGACCTTGGTGAAGCTGGCCGCGTCCCAGACCTGCACCGAGTTGCCGTGGTTGCACGCGGCATAGAGGGTCCGGTCGTCGGGGGAGACCGTGACAAACGTCGGTGCGCAACTGTCGTCCGCCTTGGCCGGCGCCGGGGCAGATGCCGGCGGCGGGGCATGGTTGGCCGCACCGTGATCCATGGCGGACATGGCATTCATGTCATGCCCGGCGCCGGTGGAACCCCGCCGGGTGATCCGGAGCGTCGCCACTTCGATCTCCAGCAGCTCGTCGCTGTTCATGCAGGAGATATAGACCCGGGTCCCCGCATGGTTCGACTTGACCCCGTGCGGCATGTCGCAGGCCGGCAGGTGGGTGATCGTGCTCATCGTGGGGGTGTGCACCACCGAGACCACGTTCACCCGCGGATGGTCCCCGTGAAAGTCGGAGTTGGCCACGAACGCCAGCTCCCCGTCCGGCGTGAGGCCGATCGTGGTGGGGAACATCTCCAGCGGCGCCCGGCCCGCGAGGGTGTCGTTGCCCGCGTCCATCTTCCACAGGGTGCCGTACGGCGTCCCGTGCGCGATGGACATGTAGTAGTACCGGTTGTCCGGCGAGACGGCGAGGTTGTGCGGACCGTCGATGTCCGCCGGCATGATGCCGACCGGCACCACCCGTTCCTGCGTCAGGGTTCCGGCGCCCGGCTTGAGCCAGGTGACGATGTCGCCCGACTCGCTGACCACGCCAACCCGGTAGCCCTGCCCCGCCAGCGCCACGGGCGCCGTGAGCCCCGCGAGCACGATTGTCCACTGCCACGACCGCATGAGACTCCTCCGCTAAGCCTGGGATCCGCCGGGGGAAGATAGCCGCCCCGGCCCCACCGCGGCACGGGCCATGACCGCGCCCTGAAAGGGGGGCCCGCGGCGGCGGAACAGGTCGAACAGCCCCGGGGGCCGCCGCAGCAGGAGGACCAGGTCCCCCGGCGGCGGCTCGGTCACGCCTTCGACGACCAGCAGCGCCGGCAGGTGCGATCCGGCGGGCAGCTCGGCGGCATACGCCGCCCCATGCCACTCGAATCCGATCCGCTCCGGAAGGCCCCGAACGGGACAGTCCAGGAAATAGTCGTCGTCCAGCCGGTACACCCCCGGCGCCACCCGCTCCGCCGATAACGGAAAGTCGGGATCGAACGGCTCCCCCTCCCCGCGGGCGAAGTTCTGTTCCGCGGCCCAGTCGAAGGCCTCGAGGTCGGGCACCCGGGCTCGCCACTCGAGGTGATGCCGCAGTTCGTGGGCGAGGGTCTCCCAGGTCTCCTCCCGCCAGTCGAACTCCTCCTGCAGGGCGGCGAGCGCCTTGAAGGAGCCGTGGTAGAGCACCACGCGGCTCCGGATCTGGCCGTCCGACTCCCCCTCCGCCGGCAGGGGGATGCACTCCCCGAGGGTGTAGATCTCCGCCCGCACCGGGTGCGGCAGCACCTTTGGCGAGACCTCGACCCCGGCCACACCCTCCAGGAATTCGGCCGGCACCTCCAGCGCCAGGCGCCGGACCAGCGCCTCGAAGTCGGTGTAGCGCATCCCGGCTCAGACCGCGGCGAGCGCCTGCGCGATGTCACCCACGATGTCCTCGTAGTGTTCCACCCCAACCGAGAGCCGGACGAGGCCGGCGGTGATCCCGAACCGCTCCTTCGCCTCCGCCGGGACATCGGCGTGCGTCATGCTGCAGGGGTGCTCCGCCAGCGACTCGGTGCCGCCGAGACTGACCGCCAGTTTCACCAGCCGGAGGCTGTTGAGGAAGCGGAAGGCGCCGGCCTCACCATCCTCCACCTCGAAGGCGATCAGCGACCCCGGCGCGGTGCACTGCCGCCGGTACACCTCGTACAGGGGGTGATCCGACTCCAGGTGCCCGAGGTAGTGGACCTTCCGGACCCGGGGGTGATCGCGCAGGAAGTCGGCAACGTAGCGCGCGTTCTTCATGGACGCCGTCATGCGCATCTTGAGCGTCTCAAGGCTCCGGAGCAGCAGCCACCCGGTCCAGGGGCTCGCCATGGTGCCCAGGAAGGTGCGGAGCGCGCGGACCGGGGCCAGTGCCCCGCGCGAGCCGAGGACGGCCCCCGCGATCAGGTCGCTGTGCCCGCCGAGGAACTTGGTGGCGGAGTAGACCACCAGGTCCGCCCCGTGCTTGAGCGGCTGTTGCCAGAGCGGGCCGAGGAAGGTGTTGTCCACCACGACCATGGGGCGGCGCCCGTGACGCGCCAGCCGCTGCGCCAGGTCCGCGACCCCACGGATGTCCACCAGGGCATTCGTCGGGTTGGCCGGCGTCTCGATCAGGATGGCCGCCACCGGACGGTCCCCCACGGCCCGGACCAGGTCGGGTTCGATCCGGCTGATGGGGACGCCCGCCGTGAAGCCGATGGCCTGGATCCCATACTGGAGGAAGAAGTGATGCAGCAGGTGGTCCGAGCCGCCGTACACCGGGGTGCTGTAGAGGATGGCGTCGCCGGGCCGGGCGTAGGCGAGCAGGGTGGTGGCGATGGCGGCCATCCCGCTCTCGAAGGAGGCGCACGCCTCCGCCTCGTCCCAGAGCGAGAGGCGGTCCTCCAGCACCTCGAGGTCGGGGTTGTTGAGGCGGCTGTAGATCAGCCCCGTCGCTTCTCCCGCCCCCTGTTCCCGGAGTCCGTACGCCACCTCGAAGAAGGCCTTGCCCTCCTCGGCGCTCTCAAAGACGAAGGTGGAGGTCTGGAAGATCGGGCACTTGATGGCCCCCTCCGAGAGCCGCGGATCGTAGCCGTAGCTCATCATGAGGCTCTCGGGGCGCAACTTCCGGCCGTCGAGTGAGGTGCCGTGGGTGTCGTCGGAGCGGCGGGTGGACACGGGAACTCCAGTGGGATTGGGCGACAGGCCGAAGGGTCAACCCGACTCCCGTGCGGGTCAAGTGCGACGCCGGCCCTCCCACATCATGCAGACCCGGTCAGGGCTCGTAGCGCAGGATCTGGAGCCCTCCCGCCCCGGCCCCGACCTGCGCCGTAGAGAGGAGACGCCGGCCACCCAGGTCGAAGAGGTCCACCGCCCCGGCCTCGGCCGCCTTGCCTTCGCAGGTCACCAGGGCAAAGCGCCCGTCCGGGGTGATCTGCACCCCGCTCGGCACCGTATGGCTGGTCCGGAGCTGGGCCACCTCCTTCCCCGACACCAGATCGATCACCGACAGCGCCTGCGCCCCCTTGAGGGTGGCAACCAGCGTCCGCCCGTCGGCGCTGATGGCCAGGTTGTACGGCGTCTTCCCGGTGGCGATCCGGCGCAGGACGCCGAGGCTCGCCGCGTCCACCTCCAGCACTTCACTGTGGCGGTTGCAGGCGATATAGAGTCGCCGGCCATCGGCCGTGGGCTGGACCCAGGTCGGTGCACAGCTGGCGCTGCCCGCCGCGGGGCCATCGTGGGACATGTGCCCATGCTGCTGGTCCAGTTCGCCGGGTTGCATGGCGCGGTTGGTCTCCAGCACCCGCTCCGCGCCGGGCTTCACCAGCAGCACCCGGGTGATGCCGTAACTCCCCGGGTCCAGCTCGACGACCTTGTCGTCCATCATGCAGGTCATCCAGGCCCGGCTGCCGTCCGCGGCCACGCGCATGCCGTGGGGCATGAGGCAGGTGGGGATCCGCGCCACCTCCTGCATGGCGGGGGTGTACACCACCGAGACCGAGGACGGCACCATGTCCCCGTAGAGGTTGAAGTTCGCCACCCAGGCGAACTCCCCGTCGGGGGAGAAGCTGATCGTCGCGGGAAAGCGGGAGAGTACCGCCGTCCCCACCAGGCTGTCCGTGGCGGTATCGAACTTCCAGAGCGTGCCGTTTGGCGTGCCGTGCGCCACGCTGGTGTACCAGTACCGGCCGTCGGGAGAGATGTTGAGGTTGTGCGGTCCGTCGTTTTCCGACGGGCGGGGATCCACCTTGATCACCTTCTCGACCGTGGCCCCCTCCGGGCCGAAGTGCACCCGGCTCACCAGGTCCACCGCCTCGGAGGCGACGTACACGGTCAGCCGGGGCGACGGCGGTGCCGCCACCTGCAACTGCCCCGCGATCATGAGTGCGCTGAGCATCGTTCCCCTTCGTGGTTCCTCTGGGCCGGGCCGCCGAGCTACGGAATCAGCGGACCCTGTTCATCCAGCTTCACCACCCACAGGCCGCTGTGCATGTCGGAGACGAAGATGTTCCCCTTGTAGGGCTGGGGCCCCCACGCCATCGGCGAGTTGGGGGTGAATCCCTTGTCGGTGGCGGTGTGGAAGTACCCGATCTGCCGTCCCTGCCGGTAGAGATCGCCCCGCAGGTCGCCGGAGATGTCCACGACCCGGAGTCCGCCCTGGTAGTAGGCGATGTAGAGCTTGCCGTCCTCGGCCCACATGTTGTGGGCGCCCGCTTCCGGCACCTCGAACTTCCCCACCTCGACCGGATGCTCGATGTCGCTCAGATCCACCACGTGGACATAGCCGCGAGGCCCGTTGATGCACTGCGGGCAGCCGAAGATCTCGTCGCCGATGAAGAGGTAGTTCCGGTCGCGCCACACGTTGTGGGTATTGCCGATCGGGTAGGCGAACTTGGAGACGAATACCGGCTTCTCCGCTGTGCCGCCCCGGTTGAGCCCGCCCACGTCCAGGATCTGCACCCCGTCGTTCCAGTAGGAGAGGTACATGATGCCGTTCTGGACCCAGACGTCGTGCAGGTAGCGGTTGTTCGGGTCGCCCGTTTCCCAGCGGCCCGCGTGCTTCGGCGCCTTCGGGTCGGACAGGTCGATGATGTGGAGCGCCCCGGTGCCGTCGTTGGTCACATACACCACATGCTGGTAGAACCAGGTGTTGTGAATGCCGGAGGTGAGGCTGTCGGTGAATTCCGAGAGGATCTTCGGATGGGCAGCGTCGGTCACGTCTAGAACCACCAGGCCGTTCTTCCGGTCCGCCGCGCCCTCCCGGGTCAGCACCCCGATGGTGCCCGCGTCGTTCACCAGCACGTCGTTGATGACCCGCGCGTTCACCATCAGGGAGTCGGTCAGGACCGGCTTGGCAGGATCGGTCACATCGTAGACGAAGACCACATTGCCGGTCACGTTGGGACGCACCCCGGCGGCGTGGGTGCCCACGTAGGCGTAGTCCCGTCCGTTCTGGCCCCAGACATGGACTTCGCTGGTGGAATGGTCGGTCTGGAGGCCTCGGCCCACCAGCTTGACCGGCCGCCCCACCGCGCGGGGATCGGCCTGGATCGTGACCCGGGCCGAGCGCTGTCCCACGGTCGCGATCACCGTGTAGAGCCCCGCCTCCTCCGCGACGAAGGCGCCGTCGGACCAGACCCGGGCGCCGAGATCATCCCCGGTCTGCACCCCGCTCACCGTCCAGACCGGCACCACCCCGGGGACCGGCCGGCCCTGGGCATTGAGCGCCTCCACCTTGAGCCGGACCACGTCCCCGGTCCGGGCCCGGTCCGGGCTGCCGCTGACCCGCAGCTGCGCGATGGGATTCGGCGACACCGTCAGGCGGCGGGTCGTGCTGACCGCACCGGCCTTCACCGTGAGCGTCGCCGTCCCGGCCGTCACCCCGGTCACCTGGCCAAACCGGTCCACCGTTGCGATCCGTGGCCGGTCGGTGCTCCAGACCAGTTCGGCGTCCTCACTCTCCCGGCCTTCCCGGACTAGCGCCCGGGCGCCGAACTGCAGCGTGGTCCCGGCGTAGAGGATGCCGTCCGCCGGCCGGATCTCCACGCTGGTCACCGGCATGTCGGTCACGACCAGCGGCACCGTGGCGCTGACCATCGTGGCGCGGGTGCCGGGCGCCGCCGGCTTGATGACGAAGGCGCGCACCTCCGACCGGCCGGGCTTGGTGGCCGCCAGCCGGTCTGACCCCACCAGGACCGCCTCCCGGCCGCCGACGCTGAAGAGGATCCGCGCCCCGGTGACGGGATTGCCCGCGGCATCCAGCGCCGCGGCGGACAGCGGCAGCGTGTCGCCGATCGTGATCCGGATCGAGTCCCCGGCCAGGCGGACGGTCGCCACCCGGAGGGCGGCACGCTGGGCGGAGGTGAGGGCGGTAGTGTCGAACGGGGCGGGCTGCTGGGCGGCCAGCGGGGCGGCGGCCGCGATGAGCAGCCCCCAGGCGAGCGGCAGGCGCATCGGAAGACTCCTGGGGGAGATTGGTCTGCGGGTGATACGCCCCACGCGGGGCAAAGTTTCGGATTGGGACGGGGCCCGCTGGAGCGTGCCTGATGCCGCCCGTACCGCCGCGGTCCGGGCGCTAGGCCAGGCGCTCCCGGATCCAGCCGAGCAGCTGGTCTTCGTGCACCCGGACCTGGGTCATGGGATCGCGCTCGCGCACGGTCACGGTGCCGTCCGTGAGCGTCTGGCCATCCACGGTGCAGCAGAACGGCGTTCCCGCTTCGTCCATCCGGCGGTAACGGCGGCCGATGGCGCCGCTGTCGTCATAGAAGCAGGGGAAGCTCCGCTTGAGATCGTGGTAGATCCGCTCCGCCCGTTCCGGCATCCCGTCCTTCTTGACCAGCGGCAGGACCGCGGCCTTGATCGGCGCGACGGCCGGGTGGAAGCCAAGCACCACACGCGTCTCGCCCTCGACCTGCTCCTCCCGGTAGGCGTCGACCAGCAGGGTGAGGGTCACCCGGTCGGCGCCGGCGGAGGTCTCCACGATGTACGGCAGGTACCGCTCGTTGGCGGCCTGGTCGAAGTACTCGAGCTTCTTCCCCGAGTACTCCTGGTGCCGGCCGAGGTCGTAGTCGCTCCGGTTGTGGATGCCCTCGATCTCGTTCCAGCCGAAGGGAAATTCGTACTCGATGTCGTAGGCCGCCTTGGCGTAGTGCGCCAGCTCTCCGGGGCCGTGCGGATGCCAGCGCAGCTTTGCGGGATTGAGGCCCAGGGCATGGTGCCACGCCATGCGCCACTCCCGCCAGCGCTCGAACCACTCCTCATCCGTTCCCGGCTTCACGAAGAACTGCATCTCCATCTGCTCGAACTCGCGGGTCCGGAAGATGAAGTTGCCGGGCGTGATCTCGTTGCGGAACGCCTTGCCGATCTGGGCGATGCCGAACGGCACCCGCTGGCGCGAGGCGTTGAGCACGTTCTGGTAGTTGACGTAGATCCCCTGGGCGGTCTCGGGGCGGAGGTAGATCACCGCCGCCTGCTCCTCGACCGGGCCCATGAAGGTCTTGAACATCAGGTTGAACATCCGGGGCTCGGTCAGCTCGCAGGTGCTGTGCTCGCCCGGCCGCTTGCTGGGCTTCTGCGGGCACTGGGCGTCCTGGAGCTTGTCGGCGCGGAAGCGGGCCTTGCAGGTCTTGCAGTCCACCAGCGGGTCGGTGAACCCCGCGACGTGGCCGCTCGCCTCCCAGACGCGGGGGTGCATCAGGATGGCGGCGTCGAGGCCCTCGATGTCGTCCCGGGCGTGCACCATGGCGCGCCACCAGCGGTCCTTGACGTTTTTCTTGAGCTCGACCCCGAGCGGCCCGTAGTCCCAGACGGACCCCAGCCCGCCGTAGACCTCGGAGGACTGAAAGACGAAGCCGCGTCGCTTGCAGAGCGACACCAGTTTTTCCATCAGGGTGAGATCGGCCATGACCGCGCTGGGTGAAGGGACCAACGTGCCTTCGGGGGGCGGAAACCTAGACCGCCCGGGGGGGTGGAGCAAGCAGCACCATGGGTGGCTGGAGCTGCCATGGCGTCGTGCCCGATTTCCGTCCCACGATGGATCATGGGGCGCCGTGGTGCGGGGCTGTTCACCGCAAATTACGGCTGCTGTTTAGAAAGTGTACGCTTTGGCGGCAACAGCAACGATATATGCCACTAAGACTTACTGGATTTTCATGAACTGGCACCGGCATTGCTCTGGGCAGCATGACAATCGACCCACCACTCGCGGGATCCCCGCACCGGGTGGGACAGACCTCCAGAGGCTGGTCACATGCCAGTTGAGCTCCACGCCGGGCGCCGCGGCTTCACCCTGGTCGAAATGCTCATCGTGATCCCCATGATGGCGATCGTGGCCGCCATTGCCCTGCCCCGGGTCAATGTCTCCCGGATCCAGTCCAAGTCCTCGATCCAGGCCCTGGGGACCACCATGCTGGCCATGCAGCGCGAGGCCATCTCCCGGCAGCACAACATCGTGGTCATGGTGGACACCGCGCAGCGCCAGCTCCGGGTGCTGTATGACGCCAATGACAACCTCGCCATCAACAACGGCGAGCGGGTCCGCGGCATCCCGCTCGGCGACGGCATCCAGTTTGGCCGGCCCGCCACGGTGCCGGTCCGCACCTTCGGGGGCGCCGCCGTCAATTTCACCACCCAGGAAACCACCACCAGCCTGCCGGCCATCGTCTTCTTCCGCAACGGCAGCGCCAGGGAATTTGGCGGGGTCTATCTCACCACCCGGCTGGCCCTCGCCGGGGACCCCGATCATCGCAACGAGACGTGGGCCATGGAAATGATCCGCGCCACCGGACGGTCCGAGTGGATGCGGTGGAACGGGACGACCTGGATGCGGGGGTTCTGAGCATGTCACGCACGCGCGAGGCGGGGTTCACCCTGGTGGAAGTGATGATCGCGGTGGTCATCCTGTCCATCGTGGTCCTGTCGGTGCCCCGGGTGGGGCTCGACTTCACCCGGACCGTGTCCAGCAGCCGGGTCCGGAACGAGGCCAACGCGGTGGCCAACGCGTGGATCTCGCGCTGCCGCGCCGAGCCCAACTACGGGGCGCTCGACTCCGCCATCGCGGGGAAGTGCCGCGGCACGGTGACCAACCTGGGCACCTTCGCCTTCACCCGGACGACGACCGTGGCCAAGGACTCGCTGCTCTCCGGGGTGGCCGACTCGCTCAACGATTACAAGCGCATCACCGTGGTGGTCTCGGGCGGCGGGATGGTCACGCCGGTCACCCGCACGGTCACCATCGCCCGTTTCTAGGAGCTCCCGTGCCCGATCGTCGCGGTATGACCCTGATCGAAATGCTGGTCGCGCTGGTGATCTTCTCCGTCATCCTGGGCGGTTCGCTCGGCATGCTCTCCAGCCAGTCGAAGATGCTCGACAAGAGCGCCATCGACATGGGCATGCTGCAGAACCTGAGCTTCGGGGGCGACCTGCTCAGCCAGGAGTTCCGGCTCTCCGGGTCCAACGTGCCCTTCAAGCAGCCGATGGTCCTCTACGCCGGCCCCAACACCTTCATCTTCAACGCCGACTACGCCTCCAACACCGACAGCCTGTTCGCGGTGTTCTACAATCCCGGCATGCCCTCCGGCCAGGTGACCGCCCTGCTCCCGGCCCAGCGCTTCGCGCTCCCCGGCACCAGCCCGGCGTTCATGTATCCCGACTCCACCTACTACGCAGCCGGCAGCTTCACGCTCACCAGTCCGGCCGAGACGGTGATCTGGATGTTCCAGCTGGACACCTCCAGCACCGACCCGAACGACTACTTCCTGCTGCGCCAGGTGAACAACGCGGCGCCGGAGGTCGTGATCCGGAATGTCATCCGGACCACCGGCCGCAATTTCTTCCGCTACCACTACAAGCGGATTCCGGCGAGCGGCGCGACCAGCGCCTCGCTCGACACGGTGCCGTCGGCCTGGATGCCGGTCCGGCACACCTGGGCCATCCACGGTGCCGCCGCGGACACCGGCGCCTCCGCGCGGGCCGACAGCCTGGGCGCGGTGGAGGTCGCCTTTACGGTGACCAACGGCCAGACCGGGACGGCGCAGCGCACCCGCGCCATCACCTTCATGGCGAGCCTGCCCAACATCGGGACCAAGAAGATCACGACCTGCGGCAGCGCGCCGGTGCTCGGGACCGTGCCCGTGGCCACCTGGGTGGTGGACAGCGCGGTCGCGCCCTGGGATTCCACCATCATGGTGCGCTGGAACCGGGCGCTGGACGAGACCAGCGGCGAGACCGACGTGCAGAGCTATGTGATCTGGCGCCGGGACCAGGGCAGCACCACCTGGCCCGAGCCGATCGCCACCGTGGCCGCCGGCTCCCCGACGCCGCAGTGGGAAGACGAGACCGTGATCGCCGGCGCTCCCGGGTACCAGTACATGCTGGCGGCCCAGGACTGCACCCCCATGCTCTCGGGCACGGCGACCGTGAACGCGCCGCTCACGCCCTGATCTCCGGAGAAGCCCTCATGTCGCCACGCACCATCCTCCGCGATCGCCGCGGCATCGCGCTGCTCACGACCCTGCTGGTCGCCTTTGCGGTGAGCGCCATCGCCCTCGGTGCCTGCATGATGACGCTCAATGCCAAGCTGGTCGCCCGGAATTCCGAGCGGCTGGCGATGGTGGATGCCGCGTCGCATGCCGGCCTCGAGGAGGCCCGCAGCCGGGTCACCGGCAACCGCGCGGTCTATCCGGCCTCCGCGTACACCACCCTGGAAAGCAACGTGGCCGTCCGGGACGCGAGCGGAAACACCATCCCGAGCGTCACCCGTTCCACCTGGATCGGCCCGGTCGGCATCACCACCGGCCAGTTCGGCGTGACGGGCGCCATCATCAGCCACACCCGGGACGCCTTCGGCAACCAGGCGGTGCGGCGACTCGAGATCAACCAGGAGAGCTTCTCCAAGTTTGCGTACTTCACCGACATCGAGGAGGACACCGCCGGGACCGTCCTCTCGTTCCTGAACGGCGACGCGATCTGGGGCCCGGTGCACTCGAACGACACCATCCGGATCGCGAGCACCGGCGCCACCTTCTATAACCAGGTCACCAGCCGCCGGCCGACGATCATCGGCCAGGCCAACGGCACCTTCCTGCTGGCCCCGAAGCTCAACCAGCCGCGGGTCCCCATGCCGACGGTGGCGGACCTCAACATGCTCGACAGCCTGGCCACCGTGGGGAGCAGCCGGTTCACCGGCTCCACCGCCGGCGCCACCGGCGAGGCCCGGACCCGGATCGAGTTCATCACGCTGGACGTGGGCGGCGGCACCATGGAAGGCTTCTTCCGGGTGTACCAGGGCCTCAACGAGGACTTCGTCTCCGCCTCGCTGCCGGCCAATCCGTACCTGCGCGTGTCGCGGAACTGCGGCGACCTGGACTCGCTTGCCGGGGTGCCCCGGTTCCTGCCGGCGGCACTGCACACCAACACCTCGATCGCCCCGCACAATCACAGCGCGGCGTCCACGGCGGTCAACCAGGATTCGTCCCTCACCAGCGCCGCGCGCCGCTGCTACCTGGGCGGCGATTCCATCCTGACCTCGACCGCCACCGGCACCAGCGCCGGCGCCAACTGGCCCACGACCGGCCACTTCGACGGCGGGACCTGGGTCCAGGCACCGGGGTCGATCAATGCGGCGATTGCCGCCGTGCCGGCCCTTTCCACCCGGCCGGACCGGAACTTCCTCTTCCCCCTCAACCGCGCCCGGAACGTGAACTTCAAGGGCGTCATCTACGTGGCCGGCAAGGTCGTCGTGAGCGGGGTCATCCATGGCCGCGTGACCCTGGCCGCGAGCGGGAACATCATCTTCGGCGACGACCTGACCTACTACGAGAACCCCGCCACCCGGGACTGCACCCTGGGGGACATCGCCGGCTTCTTCTCCGGCCAGTCGCTGATCGTGGCGAACAACACCATCAACTCGCCCCAGACCACGAGCACCAACATGTCGATCTCCGGCACCTCCACCTCCAACACCGGGGTCCGGACCTATGACGACACCTCCGCGGAAACCATCCATGGGTTCATGCTGACGCTCCGGACCTTTGGCGCGGAGGACTACAACGTGGGGAACATGGTGGCGCAGGCCTGCACCACCGGGGGCACGTCGTCGGTGGGCCGCGGCTGCCTCAACACCTACGGCGGCATCATTCAGGGCTGGCGTGGCGCCGTCACCACAACGTCCGGCGGCAACGGCACCGGGTACGCCAAGCGGTACCAGTACGACGCCTGTGGCGCGACCGATCCCCCGCCCTACTATCCGACGACCGGGGTTTTCGTCCGCAACCGGTTCTATGAGATGGACCCGGTCCGGTTCAACGTTGCAGCCTGGTACGCCGCCAACCAGAACTAGGCCACTCCCTTCCGTCCGAGTCGGGGCCGGCCCCTGAGGGGGTCGGCCCCGCTCTTGCGTGCCATGGAGCGGTGAGAACCGTCGGGCCTCGCGGACGTCCTCCCCCCAGACGGCCAGGTGGCCCGGCCTTCTTGTTTCGGCCAGAACTGCGGAGTATGGTGGAGATGGGGAGAATGGCAGCTACGCCTCTCCCGGCGGCCTGGCCCAGCCCAAGCCGGCAGCTCCATGCAGGTCAACAGGTTATGAAATTCCAGCTGTACGCTTATTCGCCGCTCCATTGCGCGACGTGTTCCGGCTCACATCCCCGGCCCGGCGCGCGACGGAGGTTGGGGGTGCTGAAGGACCGGCAGCCCCCGCACTCGGTGGCCCGAAGGCCTGCCTCGCGCGGTGCCCGCCGGTTGCCAGGAGCGCTTCGATTTATGGTCAGACCGAGCCAAGCCACACCCCGGGGCCCTTCCCTCCGCCGCACGCCGACCGGTGGGTTCACGCTGGTCGAGGTGATGCTGACCATCATCATCATCGGGATCGTGGCGGCCATCGGCCTGCCCCGGATCGATTTCGAAGGGGCGAAGGTCAACTCGGCCATGCGGACGGTGGCCCTGACCTTTGCCCATGCGCAGCGGACCGCGGTCAGCCTCCAGATGGACGTCTGGGTGGCGGTGGACACCACCGAGGGCTCGCTCCGGCTGCACGAGGACCGGAACAACGACGGCGTCATCCAGAACACCGAGCGGGTAAGCCACTCCTCGATGGACGAGGGGGTGCGCTTCGGCTCGAGCGGCGCGCCCGCGCTGGGCTTTGGGGGGGCCTACGCCAGCTTCACCCGGACCCAGGGGGGGCTGCCGGCGATCGTGTTTCATCGCGACGGCACCGCCAATGAATCGGGCGGGCTGTACCTGACGACCTACAAGGCCTTCGCCCAGAACCTGAACAGCATGCCGGCGGCGGCCTACAAGACCCGGGCGGTGGCGATCGACCAGGCCACCGGGCGGGCCTACTGGTGGACGTATGCGAATGGCACCTGGGTGAGCGGAAAGTGAGGCGGGCAGTGCGGCAACCGACCGATCGACGCGGCTTCACGCTGATCGAAGTCCTGATCGCGATGGTGATCCTGACCGTGGTGATGGCGGGGCTGGGGCGCTTCGTCGCCACCTTCATGCATGGCGTCCGCACGACCACCGCGCGCACTATGGCCACGGAGGTGGCCCGGGCGCGGCTGCAGATGGTGGCCAACGACCCGCGCTACACCACGCTGGTCTCCCTGTTCGGGACGGGTCCCACCGCGGACACCGTAGGGCAGCCCGGCTTCCCGCTCATGCGGCGCCGCACCTTCCTCAACCGGGACCAGACCGGCACGCCGGCGCGGGACATCACCACGATCACGGTGCGGGTGACCGACCCGACCCTCCCCGGTGACACCATCAGCCTCACCACCCAGGTGGCCCGCCCATGACCCGCCCTGCCGCACGCCTCGGTCGAGCCGGCTTCTCGCTGCTCGAGGTGATGATCTCCCTGATCGTGCTCTCGCTGGTCATGGGGAGCGCGGTGGCGCTGCTCCGGTCCCAGACCCGCGGCTTCGCCCTGGGCGCGGACCGGACCGACATGTACCAGAACGGCCGCTACGTCGTGACCACGCTCGAGCGGATGGTCCGGACCGTCGGCGCCGGGGTCGCGGGCGTGCAGCCGATGATCGTCTACGGCGACAACGCCACCTTCGCCTTCAACGCCGACTACGCCGAGAGCGACACCAGCGACATGCGCTGGGCGGTGTACTTCAATCCGGATGCCGACAGCCTCGGCGCGATCTCCTGGGACTCGGCCAACGCGACGATCATCCCCAACAGCTCCCCGACCTACACCTATCCGCCGAAGAACTACCGGCTGGCCAACGGCACCCGCAGCACCGCCGAGACGATCATCCTGTTCTTCACGCCGGATGGCTCCACCACCCGGAATGACGACTACGTCCTGAACCTGCGGCTCAACGCCCTCACCGCGACCGCGGTGGCGCGCAACATTCTCCCCGACTCCCTGGGGCGGCCGTTCTTCGAGTACCTGCGGGTGAGTGCCGGCAACCTCATCACGGTGCCGAGCGCCAGCCTGCCGCTCAAGCGCCGCGAACTCGTCACCGGGATCACGCTCGCGGACTCCGTCGCCTATCAGCTGCCCGACAGCGTCCGGGCGATCCGGCTCAACTTCCGGGTCACCAACGGGAAGACCGGCGCCGAGGAGCGGCGGTGGGCGGTCTCCACCGTGGTCCGGGTGCCCAACAACGGCCTGCCGCAGCCGATTGTCTGCGGCCGCACCCCGCTGGCCCCGGCCGCGTTCAATGCCGTGCCCGACACCATTCCGGGGAGCGGCCTGGTGACCCTCGACTGGACCCCTTCGCCCGACCAGGTCGGCGGCGAGAACGATGTGCGCCTCTACCTCGTCTTCCGGCGGCTCGACACCATTCCCGCGGTGGACTGGGAGCTGATGGCGAATGTCCGGGCAGATACCACGACCCTCTACAACTTCCCGGTCACCTCGAACACCTCCGGCCAGGAGTACGAGTTCGCGGTGGCGTCCCAGGATTGCACCCCGGCCGTCTCGTCCCTGCTGGTGGACGACGCCGTCGCGCCGTGAACGACAGGATCCCGCGTACCCGTATGGAGGCCCGTATGCCCCGCTCCCTGCCCCCCTGCACCCGCGATGAGCGCGGGGTGGCGCTCATCATGACCCTGCTCCTCGCCTTCCTAGTGGCGGCGATCGCGATCGGGGCCATCATGATGTCCGGCAACAATGTGCTGGTGAGCCGCTACCACGCCCGCGAGGCGGGGCTGCAGTCCGCCGCCGATGCCGGGCTCGAGATCGGGCGCGATTCGCTCAACCGGAACCCGGGGATGCTCCCCGCGACCGGCGACACCGTCCTGGCCCTCAACCAGCAGGTGCGGGACGCCCAGAACCAGGTCATCCCGGGCTACACCCGCTCCATCTACGCCGGCCGGACCGGCGGACGCACGGGGGGCCTGGGGAGCGCGGGACAGTACGGCCTCAACCTGGCCTCGGTGGTCTCGGTGATCTCGGATCCGCGGGGCGCCGTGGCGGCGCGGCGGCTGCTCCTCACCCAGTCCTCCTGGTCCCAGTTCGCCGTGGCCGTCAACTCCTGGACCGGCGGTCCCGTGTACGGCTGCTGGGAGCAGGTCCAGGGGCCGTTCCATTCCAACACGCAGCTGCGGCTGCAGAGCGGCTGCAGCGGCGCCAACCGGGTGCTGTTCACCGGGCCCGTGACGGTGGCCGGCTCCATCGTGAACCCCAGCTCGGGCAACTTCCAGCAGGGCACGGTGGTCCCGGCCCAGGCCATTCCGTGGCCCACGGCGGCGCAGTTCGCGCTGATGCGGTCGTTTGCGCAGCAGTCGGACGCGGTGAACGGAGACTACGACATCACCCCGACGATCGGCGGCGCCAACACCCGCACCCCGAGCGTCCGGATCGAGTTCGTGCCGATTGACCGGAACGGCAACGGGACCTTCGACTGGGACGAGGGCTACATGCGCGTCTGGCAGGCGACGATCACCGGGACGGTGGCCACCGACACGGTGAACCGGAACTACGTTGGGGCCCGGCGCGCCGGGACCCGGCCGGTCACCGTCTCCACGCCGGGCGGCTGGGCCAACTTCGACGCGACGCTGAATCCCAATGTCTTCTCCTCCAATTGCGGCGTGGTGCGCACAGCGGGCGGCGTGCCCCGGTTCCGCACCGCGCGGTCGCTCTTCAAGATGGTGGACGACACTGCGGCCTACGCCATGGGCCCGAACGACGCGGCCGATTCGGTCCAGCGCGCCTTCAACGGCACCCGCTACGCCGGCAAGGCCTGCTACCTGGGCGGCGACCCGCGGCTCTTCGGCACCGGCAACGCGGCCCTCGACACGCTGACACCCACCCCGGCCGTCATGGCGGCGAACTCCCCCGTGGGCACCCCGGTCTTCGGCCAGTGGATCACCAAGCGGCTCGCGCCCGTCGGCGCGATCGTGGCCAAGCGCCCCGGGGACAACAGCTACCTCATTCCCCTGGGCAACAACCCGAACTTCAAGGGCGTGATCTACGTCAACGGCAGCGTGGTGGTGAGCGGCCGCCTGCGGGGCCGGGTGAGCATCGTGTCCACCGGCACCATCATGCTCGCGGACGACATCACCTACGTCACCACCCCCGGCACCCAGTGCAACGACCAGGGCGACATCCTCGGGCTCCTCACGGCGGACTCGGTGCTGATCGCGGACAACAGCATCCAGCGCCCCTGGCGCGTGGAGGACAAGTCCGGCAACAATGCCGCCTGGCAGGGGCTGTTCGACGACACCCCCTCAAGCGAGAACTACCACGCCTTCATCTTTGCGATCAAGGACTGGGGCGCGGAGAACTACAGCCCGGGCTGGACCGAAGGCTTCATCGCCGGCGAGAACGCGCCCTCGGCGTCGGGCGGGTTCGTCCGGGTGACCGGCGGGCTCATCCAGGGCTTCGTGCGGGTGGCCACGTATAACGGCAACGCGGGCTGGCAGGAGGCCCACGTCTACGACGTCTGCGGCTCCAGCGCCCCGCCGCCGTACTTCCCCACGACCGGCCGTTACAGCAAGAGCCGCTACTACGAGCTCGACCCGGTGTGGCTCAACACCATGCCGATGGACACTCTCTTCGTCCGGCTGCAGGCGCAGTAGAGGGTCGATTGGGCGACTAGGCGATTAGGCGATTGGATGCGTAACGAAGCGGGGTGGGGTCCGTCACCGGAGCCCACCCCGCCGCGTTCCACCAATCGCCTAATCGCCTAATCGCCTTACCCCCGCCGCCGCACCACCTCCCGCACGATCAGCTCCCCATGCCCCCGTGCGTTCTCGATGAAGAGCCGGTTGGCGTCCTTGCCGCTCGCGATCACCCCCGCCAGGAAGCAGCCGGGGACCGGGGTCATCATCGTGGCCTCATCGTGCGCGGCCACGCCCGTCTCCTGATCCACCGGGACGCCGAGGCGCGACAGGAGCGTGGTGTCGGCGTGGTAGCCGGTCATCGCGAGCACCGCGTCCGCGGGGAGCGTGAAGCGCCGGCCGTCCGCCAGCGACTCCACCTGCACCTCGCTCGGCGTGATGCCGACGACCCGGCAGCGCCACCAGGCCTTGATGCTCCCCTCCTTGACCCGGTTGGTGATGTCCGGCAGCACCCACGGCTTCACCACCGGGTCGAATCCCTCAGCCACGTGCACCAGGGCCACCCGGGCCCCTGCCCGCCAGCATTCGAGCGCGGCATCCACCGCGCTGTTCCCCGCCCCGATGACGATCACGTCCTGATGCCAGTGCCGGTGCCCCTCCATGAAGTAGTGGGAGACGTGCGGCAGCTCCTCCCCCGGAACGCCAAGCAGGTTGGGCCAGTCGTAGTAGCCGGTGGCGAAGACCAGGTTGGTCGCGTGGTAGACCGCGTGTTCGTGCCGCCGTCGCACCTGCACCTCGAACCCGCCCGCGGGCAGCGCCCGGACGGCGGTGACTTCCTCCCCCGGCCGGGCATCGAGCCCGAAGTGTTCCGTCACCCGGCGGTAGTAGAGCAGCCCATCCCGCCGGGTGGGCTTCTCCTGGGCGGTGATGAACGGCACCCCGCCGATCTCGATCTTCTCCGGCGTGGAGAAGAAGGTCATGCCGAGCGGGTAGCGCTCGATGGTGGACACCACGGTGCGGCGGTCGAGCAGGATGCAGGGGACTCCCGCCTGCCGGGCGGCCACACCGACGGCAAGCCCGCACGGGCCCGCGCCGATCACCAGCAGTTCGGTGGCTTCAGGCATCGGGGCCGGTCCCAGGCGGACGCCGGCGCACTCAGGAGACACCGATGATCTGGTCGCGGCGGGTGCCCACGCTGACGAACCGGATCGGCGCCCCGGAGAGGTCCTGCAGCCGGTCCAGGTACGCCCGGGCCTCGGGCGGCAGGTCCGCCAGCTTCCGGGCGCCGGTGGTGGGCTTGCGCCACCCCGGGAGCACCTCGTAGCGGGGCGTCACCCGCTCCAGGGTCCGGATGTCGGAGGGCATCTCCTGGCAGGGATCGCCGTCCAGCGCGTAGTCGGTGCCCACCGGGATCTCGGCGAAGGTGTCGAGCACGTCCAGCTTGGTCACCGCCAGCCCGGTGAGTCCGTTGATCCGCACCGAGTAGCGCACCACCGTGGCGTCGAACCAGCCGCAGCGGCGGGGGCGGCCGGTGGTCGCGCCGAACTCCCCGCCCAGCTTGCGCAGCTCCTCTTCGACCCCCGGCTCCGCCTGGGTGGGCAGCGGCCCGTTCCCCACCCGGGTGGTGTAGGCCTTCACCACGCCCAGCACCTCGTCAATCGCGGTGGGCCCCACCCCGGCGCCGATTGCGGCGCCGCCGGCGGTGGTGTTGGAGGAGGTCACGAAGGGATACGTCCCGTGGTCCACGTCGAGCAGGGCGCCCTGCGCCCCCTCGAGCAGCACCCGCCGGCCCTCCTTGAGCGCCCGGTGGACGATGCACCCGGCATCGCCGGCCATCGGCAGCAGCCGGGGGGCGATGCGTTCCAGGAGCTCGTGGTGCTCCTGCTCCGACGCCAGTTCGGGGCTCCCCATCATCGCCAGCAGCTGGTTGGCCCGCGCCACCCGCTCGGAGAGGAGTGCCTTGGCGGACGCCAGGTGCCGGAGGTCGCCGATCCGCACCCCGCGCCGGCCGATCTTGTCCTCGTAGGCCGGCCCGATCCCCCGCCCCGTGGTGCCGATGTTCTGGCTCTTCTCGTGGGCCTTGTCGAGCAGCTTGTGGTAGGGGAGCACCAGGTGGGCCCGGTCGGAAAGCACGATCCGGCCCCGGGTATTCACCCCCTTGGCGGTCAGCGCATCCAGCTCGGTGAAGAACGTCTCGGGATCGAGCACCACGCCGTTGCCCACGATGCAGGTGGTCTGGTCGTGGAGGATGCCGGAGGGGATCTGGTGCAGGATGAACTGCGCCTCCCCGATCCAGACGGTGTGGCCGGCGTTGGCGCCGCCCTGGTAGCGAACCACGTAGTCCGCCCGTTCGGCCAGCACGTCCACCAGCTTGCCCTTGCCCTCGTCGCCCCACTGGGCCCCGACGACAACGACGCAGTGCGTCTTTGGATTGAACATGGTCTCTCGGCGGCACGGCGGTGCCACGGCTCGGCCAGAGCCGGTTCCGCCGCTTGGTCAGGTCCGGAAAATGAAAAAGCCCCCTGCGGGGGCACCGGTGCATCCTCTGGCGAAAGCTAGGCGGGGCGGTTCGAAAGTCAACGCAGTCCGGCCAGGGCCCGGCCGACCCGGAGCGCCGTCTCGAGGCCCAGCTCCTCCCCCGTATCCTGCGGGGTGTGGAGCCGGCCCAGGTCACTCCAGTCGAGCCGGGAGACCGTCACCGCCGGGCGCCCGCTCCGGGCGAACGGCAGGCTGTCAGTGAGAATCCCAACCGGGAGGCGCCGGACCCTCGGGACCACCCCGCCCGCGCTCAGGCTGGGCCGGATGGCCTCCGCCAGGGCCAGCCCCCGGTTGTCGTGGGCCACCAGGTAGAGCTGGCCCCGGTCGGTGATGGTATCCAGGTTGATCACATCGCAGGCCGCCGCGTGCCCCCCCCGTTGCAGCGCCCTGGCGCCCACCAGGCCGAATTCCTCCGCCCCGGTGAAGAGGTACCCCACCCCCTCCCCCGGCCCCTCCTCGGCGGCGGTGAGGGCGGCGAGGAGCCCGGTACCGTTGTCGCGGGCACCAACCGTCTGGCCCCGGAGCCGGCCCCGGCTGGCGAGGAACCCGGCCGCCACCGACAGCCCCGCCGCCGCGCCCACGGCCCATCCGGGCAGGGCGTCCCCCCGAGCCGCCCGCCAGGGCGTCAGGAGGGACAGCGCCACCGCCGCGGCCAGCAGGACCCAGACCGCCACCAGCCGGCCCGCCATCGAGTGCCCCTGGGCCTTGGTATCCACGTGGGCCACGATCCAGCGCCGGACGGGCGTCATGCCACGGGTGACGACCAGGTTGGCGTCTTCCCGCCGCTCCGCTCCAGGGACCTCCACCCCGGTTCCGATCCCCCAGGCGAGCAACCCCAGCGCCAGGGCCCCCGTGAACCAGACCAGCGGCGCCAGTCCGCCCGGAAGGCCGCCGAGCAGCAGCAGCGGGATCTCGAGCAGCATGAGCCACCCCAGGCCTGCCCCGAGCAGGGGAAAGGCATTCAGGGCCGACGGCTGAAAGAGGAATCGCTGCTCCAGCACGTCGTACCCGCGGCTGGAGAGGTGCTCGGTGAGGAGGGCGCGGGCCCGCTCGGCGCCCGGTGTGCCGGCCTCCCGTGGCTCGGCGATGAGGGCCTGGTACAGCTCCAGCGGGGTCACGCGCTGAGCGCGGCGGAAGTCTCCGGGGCGATCTGGCCTTCGTCGAGCAGGCGGGCCACATGCTGCTCCAGCGTCTGCATCCCGTCCGCCTGGCCCTCCGCCATGAGGCTCCGAAGGCCCGCCACCCGCTCGGGGTCGCGGAGCAGGGCCCGGACCTCCGTGTTGGTCACCAGCACCTCGACGGCGGGGACCCGGGTGCCCTCGTCCTTCCGGGGGAGGAGCCGCTGCGACACGACGCCGCGGAGCACCTCCGACAGCCGGATCCGGCCGATCTCCCGCTCGATGCTGGGGAACATGGCATGCAGCCGCGCCACCGTGCTGGCCACGTCTGGGGTCGGGAGGGTGGAGACTACCATGTGCCCCCGCTCCGCCGCCTTGATGGCGGTGTCGAGCGTCTCGCTGTCGGCGATCTCGCCGATCACAATCACGTCCGGGTCCTGCCGCAGCGCCGCCTGCAGCCCGACCGCGAAGCTCTCCGTGTCCACCCCGACCTCCCGCTGGGTCACGCTGCACTTCACGTCGCGGTGCAGGAACTCGATCG
>CAZPER010000041.1:0-32895 GCA_964585655.1 uncultured Gemmatimonadaceae bacterium
GAAGGAGACCTGAGTTGGGGCAGGCCGCCCCACGGTACGACCTCCTCCTGGTCGGTACCGGCTTCGCCTCGACCTTCTTCCTGCGGGAGTTCCTGCGCCGGAGCGGCCCGCGCGCGCGGGTCCTGGTCCTCGAGCGCGGCATACGGTTCACCCACGCGGAGTACCTCGAGCGCCGGGGAGAGCTGGACCGGAACGCCGCGGAGACGGTCACCATCCGGCCGGGCGAGAAGCCGTGGGGGTTCTTCCTGGGCTTCGGCGGGGGCTCCAACTGCTGGTGGGCGAACACGCCAC
The DNA here is from genome assembly GCA_964585655.1 of uncultured Gemmatimonadaceae bacterium. GTDB lineage: Bacteria > Gemmatimonadota > Gemmatimonadetes > Gemmatimonadales > GWC2-71-9 > JADJOM01. The sequence goes on from CAZPER010000041.1 coordinate 292, forward strand.
GGATGATTCCCGCCGACTTCGAGATCCGGAGCCGGTTCGGCGTGGGGCAGGACTGGCCGATCCGCTACGCGGACCTCGAGCCGTACTATTGTGAGGTCGAGGACGCCCTGCGGATCAGCGGGCCGGGGGATCACGCCCTGTGCCCCCGGAGCCGCCCCTATCCCGAAGCCCCGCACGTCATGAGCGACCCCGACCGGGTCCTGCAGCGGGCGTATCCGGGAGAGTTTTTCGCGATGCCGTCCGCCCGGGCCCGAACCGCCACCGCGCACCGCCCGGCGTGTTGCGGCAACGGCACCTGCCAGACCTGCCCCATCGACGCCAAGTACACCGTGCTCAACGAGGCGGCGGACCTCTACGCCGATCCCCGGGTCACGCTGCGGCTCGGGGCCACCGTGGACGCGGTGGATTTCGAGGGCGGGCGCGCCACCGGCGTCGCCTTCCGGCAGGAGGGCAGGGAGGAGCGCGTCCGCGGCGACCTGATCGCGCTGGGTGCCAACGCCATCTTCAACGCGCACATCCTGCTCCGGAGCGGCCTCCCGCTGCCGGCCCTGGGCAAGGGGCTGGTGGAGCAGGTGGGGACCTACGCGGTGGCGTACCTGCGCGGGGTGAACAACTTCCAGGGCTCCACCAGCCGCTGCGGCCACGGCTACATGCTGCACCGCGACGCCGACCGGTCCCGGCGCGCGGCGGGACTGATCCTCACCCACAACACCATGGATGTCTCCGGGCTGCGGATGACTCGCGGCAAGTGGCGCCAGATCCTGGGCCTCACCGTGGTCTACGAGGACCTGCGCGACGAGTCGAACCGGGTTGAGCTCGATCCGGCCAATCCGGAACGGCCGCTGCTGATCCACCCGAAGCGCTCGGCGTACGCGGACCGGGGCATCGACAACGTGGAGCGGGACCTGGGTCAGGTCCTGTCCGGGCTTCCGGTGGAGTCGTTCGAGGTGTCCCGGGTGCCCAAGCCGTCGGAGGTGCACATCATCGGCACCACCGTCATGGGCACCGATCCCGCGACCAGCGTCGTGGACCGCAATCTCGTGTGCCACGGGACCCAGAACCTGCTCGCGCTCGGGAGCGGTGCCTTCCCGACGGCGGCGCCCGCCAATCCCACGCTCACGCTGTCCGCGCTGACGCTCTGGGCGGCGGACCGGGTGCTGCCCGGCCCCCGGCTGGTGCGGGCATGAACCGCCGGCGATTCCTCGGCTGGTTCGTGGCGCTCGCGGCAACCGCGGGGGCCGTCGCCCTGTTCCTGCGCCGCCCCAGGGGGGCGCGCCCCGTCGAGCGCGACCGGGAGGAGGGGGGCGGGTGGCAGGGCGCTGCGGATGCGGACCATCCCCCGCGCACCCCGACCGAAGGGGCCGCGCTCGCGGCGGCCATCCGCGGGTACTACGACTACCTCGATCTCGACCCGTCGGGGATCCAGGCGTTCGTCACGGCCTACGACGCGGCGCGGGCCCGGCGCATGGTGAACGGCACGCTGGCCGACGCGCTGCCGCGCTATCTCCTCTCCACCGACTTCTTCCTCAACGGGGAGGATGAGGCGCGTCCGCTCAGGTACGTCGCGTTCTACCATCCGCGCGTCACCCCCTGTTTCCGGCCCTTCCCAAGTGTGACCTGAGCCAACCCAATGCCGCCGGCCGGGGCCTTGGAGCGCCGCCCCGGTTACAGTAGTTTTACACGCCCCGCCGGGTCGGCGTCCCGCCGGGTCCGCACCGGGGCCCAACTTCCTCCCGATACCGAACCTATGTTCAACAAGATCACCGTCGTGGGCGCCGGAAACGTAGGCGCCACCGCCGCGCAGCGCGTGGCGGAGAAGAACCTCGCGCGCACCGTCGTCATGGTGGACGTCGTGGACGGCGTGCCCCAGGGCAAGGGCCTCGACCAGTGGCAGTCGGCTCCGATCGAGGGGTTCGACAGCCGGGTGGTGGGCAGCAATGGCTACGAGACGGCGGTGGGCTCCGAGCTGTTCATCGTGACGGCGGGGATCGCGCGCAAGCCGGGCATGAGCCGCGACGACCTGGTCAAGACCAACGCCGGGATCGTCTCCTCGGTGGCGAAGGAAATCGCCCGGGTGGCGCCGAAGAGCATCATCATCGTCGTCTCCAACCCGCTGGACGTGATGTGCTACGTCGCCATGAAGGCCTCCGGGTTCCCGAAGGAGCGGGTGATCGGGATGGCCGGCGTCCTGGACACCGCGCGGTACCGGGCCTTCCTCGCGGAGGCGATGGACGTCTCGGTGGAGGACATCCAGGCGATGGTGCTCGGTGGCCACGGCGACACCATGGTCCCGCTGGTCTCCTACACCACGGTCTCCGGCATCCCGGTGACCCAGCTCCTGGCCCAGGACAAGCTGGACGCGATCGTGCAGCGCACCCGGGGCGGCGGGGCCGAGATCGTGAACTTCCTCAAGACCGGCTCCGCCTACTACGCGCCAAGCGCTGCCGCGGTCCAGATGGCGGAGGCGATCGTGCTGGACAAGAAGCGGATCCTGCCGTGCGCCGCGTGGCTCACCGGCGAGTACGGCCTGACCGACGTGTTCTGCGGCGTGCCCTGCAAGCTGGGGAAGGGGGGGCTCGAGAAGGTCATCGAGGTGACCCTCACGCCGGCGGAGCGGAGCGCGCTCCTGGCGAGCGCGCAGGCGGTCAAGGACACCATGCAGGTCGTCGGCTGATGCGACGCCGCCCGGGGGGCCGGTCGTGAGCAGGATCCTCGGATTCTGGCGCTCGGTGGTCGGGAAGAAGGTCGTAATGGGCGCGACGGGGCTCATCATGATCGGCTTCGTGGTGGTGCACATGCTGGGGAACCTGCAGGCCTTTCTCGGCTCCGAGAAGCTGAATGCCTACGGCGCCCTGCTCCATGGGCCGCTGCATGAAGTGACCCTGCTCCTCCGGGCGGTGCTGCTGGCCGCCGTCGTGCTGCACATCGTGGCGGCGGTGCAGCTGACCCTGCTGGACCGCGCGGCCCGGCCGGTGGGCTACGCCCGCAAGGTGCCCCAGGCGGCCACGCCGGCCTCGCGCACGCTCCGCATCGGCGGAGTGCTGCTGCTCGCGTTCATCGTGTTCCACCTGCTGCACTTCACCACCGGCCAGGTGCATCCCGAGTTCATTCCGGGGGATGTCTACCACAACCTGGTGTCGGGGCTCTCCCGGCCGCTGGTGGCGCTGTTCTACATCGTTGCCATGCTGGCGCTGGGGCTGCACCTGTATCACGGCGCCTGGGCCAGCCTCCGGTCGCTCGGCGCCGCCCAACCGGCGCCCAACCCGCTGCACCGACCGGTGGCCCGGGTCCTGGCGGTCGTCGTCTGGCTCGGGTTCACGATCGTCCCGGTGGCCGTGCTGCTGGGCTGGCTCGCGTAGGCGCGGGCCCTTCTCCGAGGACGTGTGATGAAGCTGGACGCGAAGATCCCCGACGGGCCCGTGGCCGAGAAGTGGGACCGGCACAAGTTCGAGATGAAGCTGGTCAACCCGGCCAACAAGCGGAAATACTCCGTGATCGTGGTCGGCTCCGGCCTCGCGGGGGGCGCCGCCGCGGCGACGCTCGGCGAACTGGGGTACCGGGTGACCTGCCTCTGCTTCCAGGACTCCCCCCGCCGGGCCCACTCGATCGCCGCCCAGGGCGGAATCAACGCCGCCAAGAACTACCAGAATGACGGCGACTCCATCTGGCGGCTGTTCTACGACACGGTGAAGGGCGGGGACTTCCGCGCGCGGGAGGCCAACGTCTACCGCCTGGCGCAGGTCAGCGTCAACATCATCGACCAGTGCGTGGCGCAGGGGGTCCCGTTCGCGCGGGAGTACGGCGGGCTGCTCGCCAACCGCTCCTTCGGCGGCGCGCAGGTGAGCCGGACCTTTTACGCCCGGGGCCAGACCGGCCAGCAGCTGCTGCTGGGCTGCTACCAGGCGCTGGAACGGCAGGTGGCGGCGGGCACGGTCACCATGCGCCCGCGCACCGAGATGCTGGACCTGGTGCTGGTGGACGGCGTGGCCCGGGGGGTGGTGACCAGGGACCTGGTCACCGGCAAGATCGAGTCGCTCGCGGCCGACGCGGTGCTGCTCGCCACCGGTGGCTACGGCAACGTGTTCTACCTCTCCACCAACGCCAAGGGCTCCAACGTCACCGCCACCTACCGCGCCTACAAGCGGGGCGCGGCGTTCGGGAATCCCTGTTACACCCAGATCCACCCGACCTGCATCCCGGTGAGCGGGGAGTACCAGTCCAAGCTCACCCTCATGAGCGAGTCGCTCCGCAACGACGGCCGGGTCTGGGTGCCGAAGACGGCGGGGGACCGGCGGGCGCCGCACGAGATCCCCGAGGCGGAGCGGGACTACTACCTGGAGCGGAAGTACCCGAGCTACGGGAATCTCTGTCCCCGCGACATCGCCAGCCGCGCCGCGAAGGAAGTCTGCGACGAGGGGCGGGGGGTCGGACCCAGCGGGCTCGGGGTCTATCTCGACTTCGCCGACGCCATCGGCCGGGTCGGGGAGCAGCAGGTCCGCGAGCGGTACGGCAACCTGTTCGAGATGTACCAGCGCATCACGGACGAGAATCCCTATCGCGTCCCGATGCGGATCTTTCCCGCGGTGCACTACACCATGGGCGGGCTCTGGGTGGACTACAACCTGATGAGCACCATCCCCGGGCTGCACGTCCTCGGGGAGGCCAACTTCTCGGATCACGGGGCCAACCGGCTCGGCGCCAGCGCCCTGATGCAGGGACTGGCGGACGGCTACTTCGTGATTCCCGCCACCATCGGGCACTACCTCGCGAGCACGCCGCTGCCCCGGGTGGACACCAGCCACCCCGCGTTCCGGGCGGCGGAGGCGGAGGTCACGGCGACCGCCCGCCGGCTGCTCTCGATCGGCGGCACCCGCACGGTGGATTCGTTCCACCGGGAGCTGGGCAAGCTGATGTGGGAGAACTGCGGGATGGCCCGGGACGCGGCGGGGCTCAAGAGCAACCTGCAGCGCATCCCCGAGCTCCGGGCCGAGTTCTGGGAGAACGTGAACGTGCCGGGCAGCGACGCCGAACTCAACCAGGCGCTGGAGAAGGCGGGACGGGTGGCGGACTTCCTCGAGTTCGGCGAGCTGATGTGCCGGGACGCGCTGGAGCGGGAGGAATCGTGCGGGGGCCACTTCCGCGTGGAGCACCAGACCGAGGACGGGGAGGCCCGGCGGGATGACGAGCGCTTCTGCCACGTGTCGGCCTGGGAGTACCAGGGCCCGGACCGGGCGCCGGTCCTGCACCGGGAGCCGCTCGCGTTCGAGAACGTCCACCTCTCGACCCGCAGCTACAAGTGACCGCCATGAAACTGACCCTCTTCGTCTGGCGCCAGCCCTCCGGCGCCAGCTCCGGCCAGCTGGTGCGCTACGAGGCGCCCGACGTCAGCCCCGACATGTCGTTCCTCGAGATGCTGGACGTCCTCAACGAGCGGCTGATCCTCCGCGGGGAGGCGCCGATCGCGTTCGACCACGATTGCCGCGAGGGGATCTGCGGGTCCTGCGGGCTCATGATCAACGGCATCGCCCACGGGCCGATGAAGGGGACCGCCACCTGCCAGCTCCACATGCGGAGCTTCAAGGACGGCGACACCATCTACATCGAGCCGTGGCGCGCCCGGGCGTTCCCGGTGGTGAAGGACCTCGTCGTGGACCGGAGCGCGTTCGACCGGATCATGGCCGCCGGCGGCTTCGTGAGCGTGTCCACCGGCTCCGCGCCGGACGGCAACGCCATCCCGGTGCCCAAGCCGGACGCCGACCTCGCCATGGACGCGGCGGCCTGCATCGGCTGTGGCGCCTGCGTGGCCGCCTGCCCCAATGCCTCCGCGATGCTCTTCACCTCGGCGAAGGTCGGCCACCTCCAGCTGCTCCCCCAGGGGCAGCCCGAGCGGCATCGCCGCGCGCTCGGCATGGAGGCGCAGATGGAGGCGGAGGGCTTCGGCGGCTGCACCTGGCATGGGGAGTGTCAGGAGGCCTGCCCCAAGGGGATCTCGATCGACTGGATCACCCGGCTCCATCGCGACTTCATCGCCGCCACCGTCACCCAGCGCGAGGAGTCCGCGGCGGACGCCGGGTTCTGAGGCGGCGCGGTGTGCGGCAGCTCGCGGCCCGGCCGTCCCCAACGCCGGGCCGCTGGCGCATCCACCCCTGACCGGATTCCCGTGATCCCGCTCACTACCCGCTTCGCGCTGGCGCTGTATTCCTGTCTCCTGGTATCAGGGCCGGCCATGGCCCAGTCTCACCCGACCGTCAACATCATGGCCCAGGCGATCGGCATCGTCACCCGGGTGGACCCCATCCCGGGGGGAGGGACCCTCACGGAAGCCCGCCTGGTGCAGCCGCTGGTCATGCTGCACGCGCAGGCGCTCGACGGCCGACTGCGGGCCGTGGGGACCCTCAACCTCGAGGGGCAGACCATCCCCGACGGAGAACTGACACCCGGCAGCTGGGGCGAGGGGTTCAACGACCGGCGGCATCCCCACACCTACGCCCACGAGCTCATGCTCACCGCCGGCGGCACGGTGGGGCGATGGGCCCGGGTCGCGGTGAGCGGGGGGAAGGGGTTCGTGCCGTTCGGCTCCGACGACCCCATGAGCCGGCCAACGCTGCGCTATCCGGTGAATCACCACCTGGCCCAGATCCTCGAGCGGGCGGTCCTCATGGCCGGGGTGCGGGCCGGGCCGGTGGCGCTCGAGGGGGCGGTGTTCAACGGGGATGAACCAGAGCGCCCCGGTCAGTGGCCCAAGGGGGATCGCTTCGGGGATTCCTGGGCCGCACGGCTCACCGTGATCCCGGCGCCGGGCGTGGAGCTGTCGGGGTCTCGGGCCAGGGTGCATTCCCCCGAGCACCGCCCCGGTGCCGGCACCGATGCGTGGAAGTGGCACCTCGCCGCCCGGGTGGAGCGGCCGCTCGCGGGCGGGGAGCTGTACGCGCTGGGAGAATGGGCGCGGACGGAGGAGGGGCTCGGGTTCTTCGTCTTCCGGAGCCTGCTGGCCGAAGTGGCGTGGCGCCGGGGGCCGCACCGGCCGTACTACCGGTTCGAGCGAAGCGATCGCCCCGAGGACCTCCGCACCGTGAACCTGTTCCGTTCGGATCGGCCGCACCTCGAGAACGCGATTCTCGGCACCACCCGGTTCACGCTGCACACGTTCGGATACCTGCACGATCGGCCGCTCGCTGCGGGCCGGCTCCGGCTGCAGCCGTTCGTGGAAGGGGCCTTCGGCACGGCGCGCACGGTGGATGGCGGGTTGCTCACGCCCGAAATCCTCTACGGCAGGACCCGCGTCCAGTCGCTCTCCGCCGGTCTGCGGGTGAGCTGGCGGATCGACGGGCACCGGATGGGGCGGTACGGCGGGCTCCTTGCGCCGCTCGGAGCCGTGGAGCACACAGACCACCATGAATGAACCGACCGGCACGGCCGGCGCGGACCTGACAACGAGGCGGCGCATGCGATCAGTGTTCAGGGGAGTCCTGTTCGGAGCGTTCCTGCTCGGGGCCTGTGGCGGGGACTCTGGCGGCCCACGGGAGACCGGCACCATCGCGGTGGCGGCGGGAGATGGCCAGACGGCCACCGTCGGCACCGTGTTGCAGCCCTACCAGGTGCTGGTCAACACCGACATGGGGGTGCCGCGGGCGGACGTGACCGTCACCTGGACCCTGCAGAGTGGCGGCGGGTCCCTCTCCACCGCCACCAGCGTCACCGATGCCGGCGGGATTGCGGAGGTCACGAGCACCCTGGGCACGGCGGCGGGACCGCAGCTGGTCCGCGCCTCGATCAGCGGGTACGACGGCTCTCCCGTCCTGTTCCAGAGTACCGGGACGGCGGGGACGGCGGCGGGATTGACCAAAGTCAGCGGCGACAACCAGATCGCCGGCCGGTTGCAGGCAGTCGCGACGGCGCCGACGGTGCGGGTCACCGACGCCTTCGGCAATGGCGTGGCCGGCATCACCGTGGATTGGCAGGTGACGGCGGGCGGGGGCGTGGTCGGAGTTGCGAGCAGCGTCAGCGGCTCCAACGGGAATGCCAGCGTTTCCTGGACGCTCGGGAACACTCCCGGCCCCAATGCGCTGAGTGCCAGTTTCGGGGGTGGCCCCACGGTGTCGTTCACGGCGACCGCGGTGGCGGCGTTCAGCATCGACGGCGGGGGGAACAACGTCGCCGAGCGCTTCACCTCGGACCTGTGGGTGGCGGACGGGTATGCCTACACCGGTACCTGGGGGTTCCGCGGCACCGCCGGCAACGCAGTCAAGATCTGGCAGCTCGACCCGTCGGGGGCGCCGACCCTGGTGGATTCGATCATCACCGCCAGCATCTCGACCGTCAGCGACATCGAGGTCTCGGCGGACGGGCAGTGGCTGGTGTTCACCACCGAGGGGGGATCCCAGGAAGGGCTGTACGTCTACGAGCTGACGGCGCCCGGCACCCCGGTGTTCCGCGCCAAGAGCGTGAATGCCCCCAACGGACTGCACACCGGGAGCCTGGCCACCATCGGGGGCACCCTGTACGCCTTCGGGGCCAAGGACCCCAGCGGTTGCGCCCTCGTGATCTACAATCTCTCGCAGGCGGCGGCGGGCACGATCACCATCGCGAGCAGCACGCCGATCCCGGACAACTACTGCATCCACGACACCTTCGTCCGGGACGGCTATGCCTTCGTCTTCGCCTGGAACGAGGGGCTGTACATCTTCGACGTCGGGAACGGGTCCCACGGCGGCTCCCCGGCCGCGCCGGTGCAGGTCAGCCAGACCGGAGGGTTTGGCGGCGAGACGCACAACGGCTGGTGGTTCCACAATCCGGTGACCAACGAGAAGCGGTACCTCTTCATCGGCGAGGAGGGCCCGGGCACACTCGGCGCCAGCTCCTCGGGGGACATCCATGTCGTCGACGTGACCAACCTTGCGGCCCCCGTCGAGGTGGCCACGTTCTCGCTGGCCGGGGCGGGGGCGCACAACTTCTGGGTGGACGAGCCGAACCAGCGGCTCTACGCCGCCTACTACAACGGCGGGGTCGTGGCGCTCGACATCTCCGGGACGCTGACCGGGAACCTCGCGACCCGGGTCGTCGCCCAGGTGCGACCGGGCGGCACCGTCGGCACCTACGTCTGGGGCGTGATGCTCTACAACGGGTCGCTCTACGCCAGCGACATGCTCACCGGACTCTGGCAGCTCGGCTTGCCGTGACGCGGTAGGCCACGAGCGTCGCAGGGGGGCGGCGGGGCGGCCAGGACTCTGGCCGCCCCGCGTCGTTCCCGGGCTCGAGTCAGGCGCCGGTCACACCATCGCCCAGGGTTAACCCTAGGCCCCATCGACCGACCGGGGAGGTGACTGTCACAGGGGGCTGCCATCCTGAGGCGGGATCCGGGAAGTGACGGGCAGATGACGCCGGTCCATCAGATTGCACCCGCCTGATGCCCCCCCATCGGCGTGGAGGAGCCTTGAGTCGTTGGAGTGATATCATCCTCTCCCGTCGCGGCGAGCAACCGCCCGACGATCCTTCCGGCACCCCCTGGGGCCCCTGGTACCCCGTGCCCAGTTGCGTCGGGGTCGTGGTGCGGGTCCGGCGCTCCCGGATCAGCCCGGAGGAGGCACGGGAACTCTACGCCTGGGCCTACGAGTTCAAGTCCAATCTCCCGCGCCCCGTCGGCTTCCAATACAAGGTGCACCCCAACCGCGACGGCCCGTTCGACCGAATCGCCCGCAGCCTCCTGCCGGGGGAGATCCTCCGCGGCTCGGTCATTCTCCCCACCGCCGGCCCCGTGTGGATTGACGCCCGCCTGATCGGTTGACCGGAGCCCCGATCGGCGGGAGATTCGCTGCACCCCGCGACCCGCCGGAGCCTGCCATTCGCCGCCCCACCATCGCCGTTCGTCTCCTTACTTGCCTGCTTGCCGTCCTGTCGTCCGCGCCCGCCACTGGCCAGGCGCCGCCGCCGGCAGGATGGCGCGAGGCCACCGCCGCATTCGACGCCCTGCTCCGGACCGACAGCGTGGTCGGCGGGACCCTGGCCTACGTCCTCGAGGGGCGGGTCCAGCTCCGGCATGATGTGGGGCACCAGGACCGTGCCCGGCGCGTGCCGGTCGGCGAGCGCTCGGTGATGCACTGGGGGTCGGTCACCAAGACCCTCACCGCCGTCGCCATCCTCCAGCTGCGGGACCAGGGGCTGCTCTCCCTCGATGACCCGGTCACCCGCTGGGTGCCCGAGCTGCGCCAGGTGCACAACCCGTTTGGCAGCATGGACGCCGTCACGCTGCGCATGCTGTTATCCCACTCCTCGGGGTTCCAGAACCCGACCTGGCCGTACCGGAAGTATGTGGACTGGGAGCCGTTCGAGCCGACGCGATGGGACCAGCTGGTGAGCATGATGCCGTACCAGGAGCTCCGGTTCGCGCCCGGATCGCGGTATGGCTACAGCAACCCGGCGTTCATCTACCTGGCGCGGGTGATCGAGGCCATCACCGGCGACCCCTACCAGTCCTACATCTACAAGAACCTCTGGATCCCGCTCGGCCTGGAACGCAGTTCCTTTGGGGCGACTCCCTGGCGCCTCCGGCCGCATCGCTCGAGCAACTTCACCCTGGTCCGCGACAGCTCGGGCGCAGAGCGCCTGGTGGACAACGGCCCGGAATTCGACCCGGGCATCACCATCCCCAACGGCGGCTGGAACGCCCCCGTATCGGACCTGGCGGGGTGGGTGGGGTTCCTGACCGGCGCCGCCGGAGGGAATGCCGTCCGCGCGGCGCGCTTCGAGTCGGTGCTGCGGCCTTCCTCCCTGGCGGAGATGTGGCGTCCCGTGGTGCCGGTGGGCGGCGCCAGCCCCGAACAGATGGGGCTCAGCTTCTTCCTCCGGCCGGCGGGACGGGTCACGCTGGTGGGTCACACCGGCGAGCAGGCGGGGTTCCGTTCGTTCGTGTACTGGAATCCGGAGACGCGGGCCGCCGTGATCGGGGTGGTGAACACCACGAACGACGCCCGCCCGGAGGATTCCGGGCGGGCGTTCACGGCGGCACTGGAGGCCGCGCTCGGGGTGCTCCGGTGAAGGCTAGCTGCCGGCCTTCCAGCCGTCGTTCCGCGGGTTGACGTCGGGGAACTGTCCGTCGGCGTTCACCTGGGCCGCCGTGACCGTCTTGTCCGTGGCGACCACCGCGGTGTACTTGTCGCCCTTGTACCAGATCTCGACCGGGAAACGGCGGACCTCGGTGGTCCCGTCACCGTAGGTGAGGGTGAGCTCCACCGGCAGCACCAGCTGGCCGCCGTTGCGGATCACGACCGAGACCTGGCCCGCCCGCTGGGTCACCGACTCCACCGCCTGGTCCAGCGCCGCGGTGGTGTAGAACCAGCCGCGCCAGAACCAGTCGAGGTCCTGCCCGGTGACGTCCTCGATGGTGCGGAAGAAGTCGGCCGGCTGCGGGTGCTTGAACGCCCAGCGCCGGGTGTACTCGCGGAAGGCGGCGTCGAAGACCTCCGCACCGAGCACCTTGCTGCGGAGGACATAGAGCCCCATCGCGGGCTTGATGTACGCCAGGGCACCGAGGTTGCCGTCGGTGCGGAACCGGTTGGCGTAGGTCATGATCGGCTGCGCAGTGGACGCCTGGTCGTTCATGAGGACGAACATCCCCTCGCCCCGGCGGCGGCGGGTGTCGTCCCGCTTGAAGTAGCCTTCCTCCGAGAAGATGTTGATGAAGGTGTTGAATCCCTCGTCCATCCACGGATAGCGCCGCTCGTCGGAGCCGACGATCATCGGGTACCACATGTGCCCGATCTCGTGGGTCACGACCGAATACAGCCCTTCCCGGGTCTCATCCTTCGCCTCCATCGCCACCATCGGGTACTCCATGCCGGAGACCGGCCCCTCCACCGCCGAGATCTGCGGGTAGGGGTAGCGCAGCCAGCGGCCGCTGTACTCCTTGATCGAGTACTGGCTCATCGTCGCCGCCTCGTGCCACAGTTCCTTCGCCGAGGGGCGGTAGTACGCCTGGGCCAGGATCCCTTCCCAGCCGGTCGCGTCCCACAGGTACTCGGGGCTGGCCGCCCAGGCCACGTCGCGGACGTTCTGGGCCTTGAAGCGCCAGGTCAGCATTCCGTCCCGCCGGGGCCGGGCGGCGCCGCTCTGCAGCTCCGCCTCGGTGACGATCCGGACCACGGTGTCGCTCCGGACCGCCGCGGCCAGCCGGGCCCGCTGGGTGGCGGTCAGGACCTCCAGCGGGTTCTGGATCATGCCGGTGCCGGCCACGATGTAGCCGGCGGGCACGGTGACGTCGTACTCGAAATCGCCGTACTCGAGGTAGAACTCTCCCTGGCCGAGGTACTGCAGGGTGTTCCAGCCGTTCACGTCGTCGTACACGCAGACCCGCGGGTACCACTGGGCCAGCTCGTAGAGCGCGCCGTCGCGCCCCATCCGGTCGGCGCCGTGGTCGGGAATGTTGAACGCGAAGTCCAGTGCCAGCGTCGCCACCCGGCCCGGCGGAAGCGGGAAGGGGAGCACGACTTCCATCATGGTGTCGTCCACACGGGTCTTCGCGGCCGCGGGCCGAGCCGGGGCCAGCCGGCCGCGCGGAGCTTCGAGCGTGGCCAGGACTGCCGGGATCTCGAAGCCGCCGTCGAAGTTCGCCCCGCCGAAGCGGCTCTCCTGCGGATTGAGGTAGGAGCCGACGCTCCCCTTCCGGAAGAGGTTCTGGTCCAGCTGCAACCAGATCCGGGCCAGGGTGTCGGGGGAGTTGTTGCTGTAGCGGATGGTGACCTTGCCGCTCAGGCGGCGGGCCGCCGTGTCCAGGGTTGCCTTGATGACGTAATCGGCGCGCTGCTGCCAGTAGGCCCGCCCGGGCGACCCGTTGGCGCGGCGGAGGTCATTCGGCTCCGGCAGCGGCAGCGGGCTGAAGATCCCGGTGTCCGCCACCGGGCCGCGCAGTTCCCGCTGGGCGGGCGCGGGGCGCTGGCCCGGTGCGGCGGGGGTCGGAGGCGCCGGAGGATTCTGCGCGGCGAGTGGTGCAACCAGGAGCAGTGAGAACCAGAGCGGGCGCATGCGTCTTCCTGTAGTGCGGTGAGGGCGGAGCCACCGGCTCCGCGGCGTCCCGCAATGTAATCGGCCCGCTACCTTTCTCCGGATCATGGGCATGGGTGCACGACTCTCCGGGGCCTTTGGCCTGGCGCAGCGGCCGGCGACGCTGGAACTGGTGCGTGGCCCCAAGCACTGGCCCATCGGCGCCCGCCCGCTTGCCCTCGGCCGGGCGCCGGAATCGGACATCGTCATCCCGGGCGACAGCGTCTCCCGCCTGCACGCCTGGATCGTCCCCACCGCACACGGCGCCCTGCTCGTGGACCAGAGCCGGAGCGGTACCTGGGTGAACGGGGATCGCATCCAGGCACCCTGGCCGCTCACGCCCGGAGACGAGGTCACCATCGGTGAAGTGGCGTACCGCGTCGGGCCCCCGTCACCGGGGGCGCGGACGGCCGCTGCTTCCGGTGGGTTCGGCACCAGGCTCCAGAGGTGGCTCACCCGCTACGGTCCTTCGGAAGTCCTCGGCACGGTGGCGGCCGTTGGCACCGCGGTGAGCATCCACGGGCTCACCGGGAGCGCCGTGGTAGCAGCCTACGCGGGCGCGGTGGCGGAGAACATTGTCTTCTACGGGATCATCTTCCTGCGGGAGAGCATCCGCGAGGCGCATCTGGCGGGGGTCCGGGGCCGGGCCTTCAGGAGCGTGGACCTGCTGCCGGTGGCGCGCAACCTGGTGCTGGAGTTCGGGGTGGCCGAGACCGTCGATACGCTGTTCACCCGGCCGCTCTTCATGGGGCTCGGTCTGGGCATGGTCGGCGGGAACCTCGGGGCGCTGGCGGGGAAGCTCATGGCCGACGTCGTCTTCTACGGCCCGGTCCTGGCGGCCTACGAATGGCGGCTGGCGCGAAACCAGGCGCGCGACGCCACCGACCGCCGGCGCAGGACCACGGCCGTGGGGCTGGAGGTTCCGCACCAGCCGGACTGAGGCACACCGCACCACTTCATTCCCCACATACCTGGACGTAACGCCGTGACAACGGCGGCCGGCGATCGTTAAGCACCATCCTCGCCGGAGCGCATGTGCCGTCGTTGGCCGCAGCAGACCAGGGGTTCAGTCCGCCGGCGCGGTCCCACCGGAGGCACGGCGGATCGCCTCGGCCAGGGCCGCGCTCGCCGGCGATGGCTCCGCCTCGAGGCTCCGACGCATCCGCTCAGCGAAGTCGCGGTAGAGCGAAAGCGCGGCGCCACGATTGTCGTCATGCGCCAGTGCCTGCATCAGGTCCCGCAGCACGCCCTCGTCAAAGCTGCCCTGGTCCAGTCCGAAGCGGAAATGCTCCAGTGCCTGGGTCAGGTCCGGCGCAGGTGCCCCGCGCGCCTGCGCCCGCGCGGCCCGGACGGCCTGCCGCCGGATCTGCCGCCGGCGCTGGTCGAGCCACTCGGAGAACTCGCTGCTGGCCGCCGCGCAGTGAAAGCCTGGTGCCAGGGGTCCGGCGGCCAGGTCGGCCGCTGCTGCCCACTCGCCCGCCGCGAGCGCCCGCTCGAACCGCCCCAGGTCAGACTCGATCTCCGCGTCCGACAGCCCGACCTCCTCTTCTCCCCGCACGCCGATCACCCCTGACCCGAGGTGCTGCCGCAGGTAGTGCAGTCCCTGCCGCAGGGCCGCGCGGGCGCCGGCCGCCGGCAGCTCGGGCCAGAACAGCGCCGCGAGGGTGTCGCGGCGATGCCACCGCGCCGGACGCTCGGCGGCCAGGTAGAGCAGCAGTCCCAGGCGCTTTGGCTGGGTGACCGCCAGCAGCTGATCGCGGCCGGCGTCGTCACGGAGTTCCAGCCGTCCCAGCAGATGGAGGTGGAGCATGCGGATTCCCTCACTGGTCCGGGCCCTTCGGGGCCCGCTCGTTGCGCTCGGGGTGGCGGGCCCCGGCCTGCTGCTGCTGACCTGCCGTCAGGAACAACCGAACGCCGGGGCCGCGCACGGCGCGTACGTTCCCCGTGAGATACCGGGCCTCGAGTCGTGCCGCGAGAGCGTCGCGCAGTCGATCAGCGAGGAGCGGACGCTCTCGGGCTGGTGCCTCCGAGAGGGCGACACCCTCCACTTCGTGGCCGAGGGGGACCGGACCGCCCGCCTGGAGAGCTGGCCGCCACCGGGCCCGCCCGGCGAACTCCCGCGCGAGCCGGCGCCGGCGCGTCCCGTCAATGCCCTCTCCCGCTACGCGGTCGAGCTGGGTCCGCCGAATCTGCTTGGCAGCCGGCTCGGATGGTTCAGCAGCGGGACCGGCGCGCCGCTGGCGTTCGTGGTGCGCGACGACGGCCTCGTGCTGCCGCTCCCGCCGCTTGAGGGCGATTCCGCGGCCGACCCGCGCCACCTCGCCGACACCTGCGAATGGGTGGCGGGGGCGAGCCTGGGGCGGGACGGCCGGCGGCGCGCCGCCTGGTGGCGGCGCACCTGCTAGCGGCTACTGGGTGGTGCAGCAGCCCCGGTCGCAGCGGGCCCAGGTGGTTTCGTCGTCGGCCAGCCAACGCCAGCGGGCGGTGCCGGGGACGTCGTCCGGGCCCGAATGGCCGCGGCGGACGATACACCAGTAGCGCACGCTGCCGTCGGGTGCGGTGCTGCGCCCCCACCAGTAGACCAGAGGGTCGGTGGCGCTGGCGGGATCTGTATCCTCGAGTTTGCAGGTCTTGGAGATCCGCCAAGGAGCGGGGATGCCTGGGCAGTGCGGGTTGCCACTCATTGCTGCGCTGCCGTTCCAGGTATCCTGGCAGAGGGCGATGGTGCTGACCCTGCCGTCGGGGTTCATGGGCTGAAAGTTGTACTTCTTGAGGTAGTCGTAGGCGCTTTCGCTCAGCAGCACATAGGCGACGTCCTGCCAGGCATTGAACGCGTCGCGGCTCATGGCCTGAAGGTCGGTGGCGGGGATGAGCGTCCCGATCGCTGACAGGGGTCGTACGGGTGCCCCGGCCGACCAGCTCGCGTGGGCCGGCGCAAGTCGCTGCTGGTCATACCACCCCTTGACCCGCAGCCGGCGGCGCATCTCGGAGGTACCGAGCGTCACTCCAGTCATCACGGAAGGGTCCAGGGCGAGGGCTGGCCTAGTCCCGACCCGGTGACCTGCCTCACCCACCTCGCACCACCCCAGGAAGCACTTGAACCCAATGACCTGGGTCGCGGAGACTTCATCCCAATCCCACCGAGCGACCGGTGGGACATCGTTCCATTGCAGCTTCAGCCCCTTCAGGCTGTCTCGAGAGAGCGTCAGCGGCGTGAAGGAGGGGTCGGCCTCAAGCAGGGCTGCCTTCCGTGCCCCGTGACAATCGCCTTCGACTTGCCCAAAGTGCTTCATCCACGCCCGAGGGCTGGGGCCGTCCAGGGACACGAACAGGCAGTTGAGCCCGGTCTCGATCCCAAGCGGCGGGTACCCTCCGTCCCAGGCGAGCACCTCGACCATCGGCCAGGCGATGGGCGTTCCCCCCAGACTCACGCTGTCTCGTGGAGTCGTGTCCTGCAGGCGGTCCCAGGCGAAGACGGCGATCAGGCTGCCGTACCGGGCCGCGCTTCCGGCGCCGTGAACTACCCGCTGGCAGTCATGAAATTCTGGAACATTCGTATTCGCTCCAGGCCCGGATAACCGGTGAGGGTCCCCGGTCTGCGTCACGATCGGCATGAAGGAGCCAGGCCGGACCTGCACCCGGACCGAGTTGAAATCCCAGTGGTGCGGGCACTCCGGCCGACCATAGGCCGGCGTCACCTTCCCGGGGGGGCAGGCCATCACGAGGCCGAGTCCGAGGATGGCGCCGACCAGGCTTGCGGGAACGAGCGACGAGCGCTGCATACGTCCTCCCCCATGGATGGGCCGGCCGGAGCGGCCAGCCGGAGATACGGCATGCCAGAATCAGGTGACGGTCGAATCACGGTTCCGCGCTGTGCGAGAGTGCCTTGAGTGCGCCCCGCCAGCGCCGGGCCGATGCGGAGTCCCCCTCGCCCTCCGCCAGGCGGCTCCGCAGCGCGATGGCCTGCCGGAGGGAAGCGGCCCGGATCGGGTCGGCCAGAAGGTCGGGTTCCATCGCATTCGCCGCCCCGAGCACCGAGTCGAGGAGCCCGGCGGCACGGCGGCGCTCGCCCAGGCTCGTCCGCAGGGCCGCCTCGGGATAGAGCCCGTCCAGGGTGAGCTCGCTGGGACGGAGTCCCGCGCGCATCGACGCCAGCCGGTCGAGCAGCCGCCGGGCCTTGGCGCTGTCCCCCCCGGCGAGCGCCGCCTGGGCATCGAGCAGTGGATCGCCCAGCCCGGAGAGGCCGCGCACGTCCAGGTCCGTCCCGGTTGGGAAGGCCAGGGTGGCGGCGCGGACCAGCCACTCCCCGGTGGCCCGCGCCCGAGAGACCGGATCCAGCATGCCGTCGAGTCGGCGGCGAAGCTCCCGCGCCAGCGCGGTGAGGGTGTCTTGGGGCGCCCCCGCGGCGCTCAGGACAAGGAGCCGAGGCGCCACCGTGCCCAGCTCGGCCGGGACGCTCCACTGTCGCATGGCCGCGGGCACGGCGAGATACTCCGCTGCGAGCAGGGGCCGCCCCGCCAGCGCCGCCAGCGCCGCCAGGCTCACGGGATCGGAGTACCGGTCGGGCGGTTCGGCGCGGAGCAGGGAATCGGCCAGGGAGGCCAGCAGCATCAGCGCGGCGCGATCGTCGGGCAGGGCGTACTTGAGGCCGAGCCAGACCAGGCTGCGTCCCACCCGGAGCCGATCTCCGGGGTCCCGGGTGAGCCGCGAGGCCCGATCCAGTGTCGCGGGGGCGTCGTGGCGGCCCAGCAGGTCCTGCGCGACCGCCAGGGCCTCGAGCGCCCGCGGATCGAGCGGCGCCGCGGCGGTCCACGCCTCCGCGGCATCGAGCAGCCGGCGCCGCTGCCGGTCGGCCACCAGCGCGATCGCCTCCGGGGAGCGGCCGGACGACGGCAGCGTCACCCCGGTGGATTCCGGCACGAAGCCGAGCGAATCCCCCTGCCACACCGGGAACGCCGCCAGCCGGAAGCCGGTGCCGCCGGCTCGGCCGCTCCGGGACTGATGCGGATCGGTGACGAACAGCAGCCGCAGCGCCGCGTAGCTCTGTTCCCGGTACGACGCGAGGACCCTGGGCTCCAGCCGGAACGCCCGTACCAGCGCGTCGAGGCCGGTGTGGTAGCCGCTCTGGAAGCGCCAGCCGGTCGGGCTGCGCGGATCGGGGAGGACCACGCTGTCCTGGGTGCGGCAGTATCCCGCTCCGTACCAGGCGGTGAAGTCGGCGGGGGCGCGGACGATGACGCTGTCCCAGGGGGCACAGGTGGCGACGGGGTCGGTGGCCGCCGCATACAGCGCCTCGGCCCGCGGCCGCTCGGCCGGCCGCAACCGATCCCGGCCCGCCGCCGCCCGTTCCGCCGCGGAGCGCCACTGACTCGGCTCCAGCCCGCGCCAGAGGCGGGTGAGCCCGAGCCAGAGATGCGCCCGGGCAAACCCGGGGTCGTAGCCGGCGGCATCCTCGAAGGCCGTGTCGGCCACCGCCAGACTCCACGCCGCGATCGCCCGCGTACCGCGGGCGAACGCCTGCGCTGCCGGGAGCGACCGGGTGCCGAGGGTACCAACCGTGGAGTCCTCCGGCAGTGCGTCGCGCAGCAGCAGGACATCCGCGAGGCGATCGAACTCCGCCCGTCCCGCCCCGGTGCCCTGGGGGAGGCGCCCCAGCCCGAAGCCGAGCTGGGTGCCGCTCGTTGCGACGTCGTACAGCCCGGCGCTGATCCGGAGCGAGTCTCCCTCGCGGGAGACCCGCCCCCGGACAAATCGCCCGGCACGAAGCGCGCGCGCCGCCGCCAGCGCTTCCCGGTTGGTCCACGGCGCCGTCCCCTGTCGCTCGATTCGCTCGGTCTCGGCCAGTTCATCCACCAGGGTCACTCCGTTCCACCGCGAGCCGATCGCGTCCCTGAGCGCCGCGCGCTCATTGAGCGGTGCGATGCCGCTGTCGTACGTGAACGGCAGGACCGCATACCGGGTCGTGTCCGGCGCGGATGTCCGCGCATCCCGGATTCCAAGCCATTCAGGGACGCCGGGGATCAGGAGCAGCGCCGCCGCCAGCGCCACGGCCCCAAGCAGCATCGCGAGGGGGCGTTTCCTGGGCGTTACGGCGGCGTCTTCCGGCGGCGGCGTCAGCGCCTCGCCGAACTGGTGGATGTCGGGAAAGCGCTGGTCGCGGTCGGGGGCCAGGGCGCGAACGATGGCGCTCCGCGCGGAGGCGGGCAGCTCCGGCCGCTGCTCGGCCAGCCGCCGTGCCGGATCGGTTGGGGCGCCGGCCACCGGGTGGTAGGGGAGGGTACCCAGCAGCATTTCGTGGAGCAGGGCCGCGAGGGAATACTGGTCGGCGCGCGCGTCCACGTCGGCCAGGCCCCGGGCCTGTTCCGGCGCCATGTATCCCGCGGTGCCGATTACCACCCCGGTCTCGGTGAAGGTGTCCCCGGTGGAGCGGGACAGCGCGCGCGCGATCCCGAAGTCGGCCAGGAAGGGATAGGAGCCCGCCAGCAGCACGTTGGCGGGCTTGAGATCGCGGTGGATGATGCCGCGGGCGTGCACCACGGCGAGGGCGGAGGCGAGCTGCCGGGCGATGGTCAGCGCTTCCCGGACCGGCACCACCCCCTCCCGGTCCAGGCGGTCCCGGAGGGTGCCATCCGGCTGGTAGGGGATGACGAAGTAGGGCAGCCCATCATGCTCCCCGGAATCGAGCAGGGGGAGGAGATGCGGGTGACTGAGCTCGGCGGCGAACTGGATCTCCTGCCGGAACCGATCCCAGGTGATGAACGCGGCCAGCCTGCGGCGGAGCAGCTTGAGGGCGACCTGGCGGCGGTAGCGGAGATCCACGGCCAGGAAGACGATGGCCATGCCGCCGCGCCCGATCTCACGCTCGAGGCGGTAACGGCCCCCGATGGGTTCGGGGGGCAGGTCGAGCGGGGTGTCGTCCAGCGCCGGCTCCGGGAGGGATGGGATATGGTACGCCGGTGGGGGCAGGGGGCAAGGCAGCGGGCCCGGCGCCGTAGCGGCGCCGGGCCCGCGACTTTCCCCACATCACAATTATAGTTTCGGCAGCGTCACCCCGGTCTGGCGCTGGTACTTCCCCTTCTTGTCCTTGTAGCTGACTTCGCAGATATCATCCGCGTCGGCCTCGAAGAACAGGACCTGGCAGATGCCTTCATTGGCGTAAATCTTTGCTGGCAGTGGAGTTGTATTGCTGATCTCAAGTGTCACATGACCCTCCCACTCGGGCTCGAATGGGGTCACGTTGGTGATGATCCCGCAGCGGGCGTAGGTGGACTTTCCCACACAGATCGTCAGCACGTTTCGCGGGATCCGGAAGTACTCGACCGAGCGCGCGAGGGCGAAACTGTTGGGCGGGACGATGCAGACGTCGCCCTCGAACTCCACGAAGCTCTTGCTGTCGAATTCCTTCGGGTCCACGATCGCCGAGAGGGCGTTGGTGAAGATCTTGAACTCCGGCGCCACCCGCATGTCATAGCCGTAGGACGACACACCGTAGGAGATCACCCGTCGGCCGGAGCCGTCCACCTGCCGCACCTGGGCCTCGGTGTAGGGTTCGATCATCCCGGTTTCCTTGGCCATGCGGCGGATCCAGCGGTCGGACTTGATGGACATAGTCTGGGGGACTCGGCGGCTCGGGGGCTCGGCGGCGGGGGCGCCGGACGCGGTGGGTGGTGGTGAGCGGACGAATATAGCGCAGACGCTCCCTGCGGCCAGTCGGCGGGGAGGGGCGCAGGCCGAGCCACGGCGCCGCCGAGCCGTCGAGAGGGGTACCATTACTCCGCATCCCGCGTTACTATCGTGGCGCCCCAAAGTGAAGGAATTCACGAGCGAGGCTCCCTCAATGCTGCAGGCCTACATCCCGATGTTGCTGGTGCTGGCGTTCGTTGCCGCCAATGCCATCCTCATCCTCGGGTTGTCCCACGTCCTCTCATCCTATCGACTCACCCCGGTCAAGCTGTCGCCCTACGAGTCCGGCATGCCGGTCCTGGGCGATGCCCGTGAGCGGTTCAGTGTGAAGTTCTACCTGGTCGCGATGCTCTTCATCATCTTCGACATCGAGACCGTGTTCATGCTCCCCTGGGCCGCCGCCTTCCAGCAGCTGACGGCGATGCGCGGCCTGCTCCTGGCCGAGATGTTCGTCTTCGTGGCGATCCTCGCGGTGGGCTACATCTACATCTGGAAGCGCGGGGCGCTGCAATGGGATTGACGCTGCCGGACGGCGGAGCGGGGACCGAAGTCTCCACGATGTCGCCCAACTGGGTGACCACCCGCCTGGACTTCCTGAGCAACTGGGGCCGGGCCAACAGCCTCTGGCCCATGCCCTTCGGCACGGCCTGCTGCGCCATCGAGTTCATGGCGAGCGCCGCCAGCCGGTTCGACCTGGCCCGTTTCGGGATGGAGCGGATGAGCTTCTCGCCGCGCCAGGCCGATGTCCTGATCTGCGCCGGCCGGCTCCCCTTCAAGCTGGCCCCGGTGATCCGCAAGATCTGGGACCAGATGCCCCAGCCCAAGTGGGCCATCTCGATGGGCGCCTGCGCGTCCTCCGGCGGCATCTTCGACACCTACACCATGGTCCAGGGCATCGACACCATCATCCCGGTGGACGTGTACGTCCCTGGCTGCCCCCCGCGGCCGGAAGGGCTGATCTACGGCATCCAGCTGCTGCAGAAGAAGATCAAGGGCGAGAGCTTCCTCGACCGCGACCTGCGCGAGGAGCACCTGCTCCGTCCCGATGGGCTCTTCCTGCCGGCCGAGAAGATCGACGAGGTGAGCGAGCCGTTCGGGAACAGCGTGCACCAGACGAGGTCGGCGTGAACGAGGCGTCCCCCTCCGTCGCCGCACTCCGGGCCCGTTTCGGCGGCGCCATCCTGCGACACGTCGTTTCCTGCGGCGATACCATCGTCTACGTGGAGGCCGCCCGCCTGCTCGAGGTCATGACCTGGCTGCGGGACGACCCGGGGCAGCGCTTCGATTACCTCACCGACGTGACCGCCGTCGAGTACCGCGACCAGGAGCGGCCGCTCGAGGTGGTGTGGCAGCTCCGGTCCCTCGGGCGCAAGGCGGACCTCCGGGTCAAGGTGGAGCTGGACCAGCGGCAGCCGCTGGTGGTGGCGTCCGTCTTCGACCTCTGGAAGGGCGCCGACTGGCTGGAGCGCGAGGTGTTCGACATGTTCGGCGTGACCTTCACCGGGCACCCCGACCTGCGCCGCATCTTGATGTGGGAGACCTACGCGGAGGGCTTCCCGCTGCGGAAGGACTTCCCCCTGCGCGGGCACTTCAGCCGGGCGGAGCAGACCCGGCAGGCGCTCAGCGCCAATGCCGAGGCGCACTACTCGCTCGAGGAACTGTCCATCGCGGCGGCCTACGACGAGCTGCCCGCCGACATGAAGGACCGGCTGGCGCACGGCGAGCGGGGGGGGGTCAAGTGAGCACCCGCACCCTGGAGGTCTCGCTCTCGACGCCCAGCCTCGATCCCCGGGGCAACCCCACCACCGTGCCGCTCGGCGTGGCGCTGCCCGCCTACCACGCCCCGCAGGACGACCAGGGCGGGGAGCACATGCTCATCAACATCGGCCCGCAGCACCCGGCCACCCACGGGGTGCTGCGGCTGGTGATCGAACTGGACGGGGAGACGGTGGTCCGGGTGGTCCCCCACATCGGCTACCTGCACTCCGGCTTCGAGAAGCTCGGGGAGTACCGGCACTACAATCAGATCATCCCGCTCACCGACCGGACCGATTACCTGAGCCCCATGGCGAATAACGTCTGCCTGGCGCTCGCGGTCGAGAAGCTCATGGGGATCGGCATCACCGAGCGCTGCCAGGTGCTGCGGGTGGTGGCCTGCGAGATCAGCCGGATCATCTCCCACCTCGTCTGGCTGGGCACGACCGGCATCGACCTCGGCGCCTTCACGCCCTTCCTCTGGTGCTTCTACCAGCGGGAGCGGCTCTACAACCTGCAGGAGGCGTGGACCGGCGCGCGGCTCACCACCAGCATGACGCGGGTCGGCGGCCTGATGGCCGACATCCCCGAGGGGTTCGAGGCGGGGCTGCGGGACTTCTGCCGCACCTTCCCGAAGACCCTGGCCGAAGTGGACGCGATGTTCACCCGCAACGCCATCTGGTGCGGCCGCACCCAGGGCGTCGGCGTCATCGACGGGCCGGACGCGATCAACTACTCCCTCTCGGGGCCGATGCTCCGCGCCAGCGGGGTGGATTACGACGTCCGCAAGGACCGCCCCTACCTGGGCTACGAGACCTACGACTTCGACGTGCCCATCGGCGAGCACGGCGACATCTATGACCGGTACCGGGTGCGGCTCGAGGAGATGCACCAGTCGGTGCGGATCCTGGAGCAGGCCCTCGACCGGCTGGAGCGGCTCCGCGGCGCGCCCATCAACGTGGACGATCCCCGCCTGATTCTCCCGCCCAAGCACCGGGCGATGAGCGACATGGAGGCGATGATCTTCCACTTCAAGCAGGTGATGGAAGGGGTCAAGGCGCCGGTCGGGGAGGCGTACCTCGGGGTGGAGAACCCCAAGGGCGAGCTGGGCTACTACTTCGTCTCCGACGGCAGCGCCAAGCCGGTGCGCTGGCGGATCCGCCCGCCCAGCTTCATCAACCTGGCCTGCCTCCCCAAGCTGTGCGAGGGCGTCCTGCTCTCGGACGTGATCGCGATCAACGCCTCGGTGGACATTGTGATGGGAGAGATCGACCGATGAGCACGGCGCACGCCGCCGGTGAAAGCCATCAGCCGGTTTTCGTCGGCCCGACCCGGGCAAAGCTCGAGGCCCTCTTTCCCAACTACCCCACGAAGCAGTCGGTGCTGCTCCCGGCGCTCTGGCTGGTGCAGGAGGCCCGCGGCTGGATCTCCGAGGGGGCCATCCACGAGGTGGCGGAGGTGCTCGGCCTCACGCCGGCGTACGTGAAGGGGGTGGTCACCTTCTACACGATGTACCACACCCATCCGGTGGGGCGGCACTTCATCCAGGTCTGCACCACTTCGCCCTGCAACATCTGCGGGGCGGAGGAGGTCACCAAGGCCTTCCTGCGGCATACCGGCTGCGGCGAGCTGGGCGCCACCAGCCCGGATGGCCGCTTCACCGTCATCGAGGTCGAGTGCCTCGGGGCCTGCGGCTTCGCCACCCCGGTGCTGATCGACGACGACTTCGTCGAGGGCGTCACCCCGGAGCGCGTCGCCGGCATCCTGCAGGGGTACAAGTAATGGGCTATCCGCATCCGAGCCACGCCGGCGAGCACCCGGTCCTCTCCAAGCACTTCGGGGACGCCGGGGCCCGGACCTTCGATGGCTGGGTGAAGCGTGGCGGCTACGAGGGGCTCAAGAAGGCCCTCGGCATGACCCGCGACCAGGTGGTCGAGGAAGTGAAGGCCTCCGGCCTCCGCGGCCGCGGTGGCGCCGGCTTCCCGACGGGCATGAAGTGGTCGTTCATGCCCAAGGAGGTCGTGAAGCCGCACTACCTGGTCTGCAACGCCGATGAATCCGAGCCCGGCACCTTCAAGGACCGGGAGATCATCCGCTGGACCCCGCACCAGCTGATCGAGGGCTGCGCCATCGGGGCCCACGCCATCGGGGCGGAGCGGATCTACATCTATATCCGCGGCGAATTCACCCACGAGCACAAGATCCTGCTCGCGGCGGTCGACGAGGCCTACAAGGGCGGCGCCCTCGGGGCGAACGTCTTCGGCAGCGGGCGCCGGATCGACGTCGTGGTCCACCGCGGCGCGGGCGCCTACATCTGCGGCGAAGAGACCGCGATGATGAACTCGATCGAGGGAAAGCGCGGCAACCCCCGGATCAAGCCGCCGTTCCCCGCCGTCGCCGGCCTCTGGGCCTGTCCCACCACGATCAACAACGTCGAGACCCTCGCGGCGGCGGGGCACATCCTGCGGCAGGGCGGGGCGTGGTACAAGGGGCTCTGCAAGGGGAACCCCAAGAGCACCGGGACCAAGCTGTTCTCCGTCTGCGGCCATGTGCAGCGGCCGGGGAACTACGAGGTCGTGATGGGCACCAGCATGAAGGAACTCATCTACGACATGTGCGGCGGAATGCGGCCCGGACGGACCCTCAAGGCGGTCATCCCGGGTGGGTCGTCGGTCCCGATCATGACCCCGGCCGAAGTCGAGGACTGCCTTCTGGACTACGAAGGCGTGGTGGCGAAGGGCTCGATGCTCGGGTCGGGCGGGATGATCGTCATGGACGACTCCACCGACCTGGTCTACCAGGTCATGCGGCTGGCCCGGTTCTATGCCCATGAGTCCTGCGCCCAGTGCACCCAGTGCCGCGAAGGCACCGCCTGGACCACCCGGATCCTCGAGAAGATCCTGGCCGGCAAGGGCCGGCGCGAGGACCTCGACCTGCTGCTGGACCTGGCCGACAACATGACCGGCAAGACCATCTGCGTGCTCAGCGATTCCTGCGCCGCCCCGGTGGTCAGCGCCATCAAGAAGTTTCCCGCGGAGTTCGACGCCTACATCAGCCGGGAGAAGCAGCCGGTGATGGTGACTGCCTGAGATGACCCCAGAACTGGTTTCGGTGACGATTGACGGGATGACGGTGCAGGTGCCCAAGGGCACCAGCATCATCGAGGCGGCCAAGCAGGCCGGCGTGCTGGTGCCGCACTACTGCTACCACCCCTCACTCCCGTCCCCCGCGGTGTGCCGCATGTGCCTGGTGGAGGTGGAGAAAGCGCCCAAGCTGATGCCGGCCTGCGTCACGTCGGTGGCCGAGGGCCAGGTGGTGCATACCGATAGCGAGCAGGCCCGCAAGGCGCGCACCGGGGTGCTCGAGTTCCTCCTGATCAACCATCCGCTCGACTGCCCGATCTGCGACCAGGCCGGCGAGTGCGAGCTGCAGGACTACGTCTTCCAGGAGGGCCAGGCCGCCACCCGCTACGGCGAGTACGCCAAGCGCTACAACCCCGTGGAGGAGTTCGGCCCCGACGTGCTGTACGTGGCCAACCGCTGCATCCTCTGCACCCGCTGCGTGCGCTTCATGGATGACGTGGCCGGCGCCCCGGTGCTCAACGTCTCGGAACGCGGCGACCGGGCGTATATCGGGATCGACCAGGACCAGCTGCTGGACCATCCCTGGGCCGGCAACGTGGTGGACCTCTGCCCGGTCGGGAGCCTCATCTCCAAGGACTTCCTGCACAAGGCGCGGGCCTGGGACCTCGACAAGACCGCCAGCGTCTGCACCGGCTGCTCCCAGGGCTGCAACGTGATGCTGGACACCCGGGACAACGTCGTGGTGCGGGTGCGGCCCCGGCCCAACCTCGATGTCAACCGGCACTTCATCTGCGATCACGGCCGCATGCACTATCGCTGGATGAACCGCGGCGACCGGATCGAGGCCCCGCTGGTTCGTGAGGAGGGCCGGCACCTGGCCACCGACTGGGAGCCGGCGCTGGGGCGGCTGGCCCAGCTGGCGGCGAAGGGCGGCAAGGCGGTCATCCTCGCCTCGGCGTCGGCGTCGTTCGAATCGCTGGCGCAGCTCCGCGCCCTGCTCGGGAAGGCCTCGCTGACGACCGCGGTGCAGCTGCTCCTCGCCGACGACGAACAGCCCCTCCAGGGCGTGCCCGGGCTGGCGCTCCGCCGCGAGCGGGCCGCCAACGGCACGGGGGCCCGGCTGCTTGGCTACGGCGACGACTGGAACGCCGCGGTCAAGGCGGCGTCCGGCGCGGACCTGGTCCTGCTGCTGGACGTGACCCTGACGGACGCGGAAGCGGCGCTGGTCTCCGGCGCGGGGGCCGTGGTGGTGCTCGGCACCACCCTGGCGCAGGCGCTCCCCGCGGCGGAGCTGGTGCTGCCGGTGACCAACGTGGCGGAAGAGAGCGGCACCTTCATCAACCGGGACCAGCGGGTGCAGCGCTACCAGCAGGCGCGCACCGCCCCCGGGATGGCCCGGCCGGCCTGGTGGGTGGCCGCCGGCGCCGCCGGGACGGACATCGGCACCGCGGCGGAGGCCTTCGCCGCCGGGGCTGCCACGGTGCCGGCCCTGGCGGGGCTGACCTACGCCGACCTCGGTCTGAATGGCCGGGTCGCCGGGTCGCCGAGCCGCCGAGCCGACGGGGTGCCGGCATGACCCCCGAGATCAAGGGCCTGCTGCTGGTCTCGATCATCAAGCTGCTGGTGGTCTTCACGGTGACCA
Source organism: uncultured Gemmatimonadaceae bacterium (assembly GCA_964585655.1). Taxonomy (GTDB): domain Bacteria; phylum Gemmatimonadota; class Gemmatimonadetes; order Gemmatimonadales; family GWC2-71-9; genus JADJOM01. The sequence goes on from CAZPER010000041.1 coordinate 27,490, forward strand.
TGATCGGCGTCGCGCTGCTCACCCTGATGGAGCGGAAGGTCTCGGCGTGGATGCAGTACCGCCTGGGCCCGAACCGGGTGGGGTTCGGCGGCCTGCTGCAGCCGGCGGCGGACGGCATCAAGAACATCATCAAGGAAGAGACCTTCCCGGGGATGGCCAACCGGGTGCTCTTCATGCTGGCGCCGGCCCTCGCCTTCATCCCCGCCCTGACGCTGGGGTCGGTCATCCACTGGGCGGCGCCGCTGCCGGTGAACTTCGACTTCACCCTGCCGCTGCTGGGGCGCTTCGTGCACACCGGCCTCATGCCGATGGCCGTCGCGGACCTCCCCGTCGGGATCCTCTTCGTGCTGGCCATCAGTTCCATGGGCGTCTACGGCATCGCGCTGGCGGGCTGGTCCTCCAACAGCAAGTACGCGCTGCTGGGCGGGCTCCGGGCCAGCGCCCAGATGATCTCCTACGAAGTGGCGATGGGGCTGGCGGTGGTGCCGGTGCTGCTGCTGACCGGCAACGTGGCCTTCGGCGAGATCATCCGCGCCCAGCAGGTGGGAGGCTTCGGCTGGTTCATCCTGCCGCTCTTCCTGGCCTTCCACAACTTCCTGGTGGCGGGGTTTGCCGAGACCAACCGGCTGCCGTTCGACATGCCGGAGGCGGAGTCGGAGCTCATCGCCGGGTACCATACCGAGTATTCGGCCATGAAGTTCTCGATGTTCTTCATCGCCGAGTACACCAACATGGTGACCGTCTCGGCCATGGTGACGACGCTCTTCCTGGGCGGCTGGGACATTCCGTTTACCCACTGGGACGAGACGCCGGGCGTGCTGCAGACCATCGCCACCGGCGGGATGATGTTCCTCAAGGTCTTCTTCTGGCTCTTCTTCTTCATGTGGATCCGCTGGACCCTGCCGCGGTTCCGCTACGACCAGCTGATGGCGCTGGGCTGGAAGGTGCTCATGCCGATCGGGCTGGCGTACGTGATGCTGATCGCCACCGCCATCTACCTGATCGAAAACGTGGCCGGCATCTCCAGCGGCCTGGTCAAGATGCTGGTCCTCACGGGCATCAACGTGGCCCTGGGATACATCGTGTTCGTGGTGCTGGACCGCGGGCTCCTGATCGGCGGATCGCGCGAGCGCGGCGCCGCCTCGGGCGGCCTGGGCCGGCGGGCGGCCTGAGGAGACTATGGCAATCGGCGTGAAGGTCATGAAGCGGCCCGCGAAGGACGTGAGCTACGTCCGGGCCACGCTCAAGGGCATGGCGATCACCTTCAAGAAGATGCTGGAACCGAAGGTGACCATGCAGTACCCGGAGGAGAAGAGCGCCCCCGAGCCCGAGCGCGGGGCATGGAGCATCTCCCCCCGCTGGCGGGGCACCCACCGGATGCTCACCGACGAGCAGGGGCGCTCCAAGTGCGTGGCCTGCGGCCTCTGCCCCCAGATCTGCCCCGCCAACTGCATCAAGCTGGTGCCGGGGGAGGACGAGGAGGGCCACCGCTATCCGCTGATCTACGAGATCGACGAGTTCCGCTGCGTCTTCTGCGGCTACTGCCAGGAAGTCTGCCCCGAGGAAGCGATCCACGTGGGCGTGCACTACGAGAACGCCGAGTACAGCCGGGACCGCTTCGTGTACGACCTGGAGCGGCTGTCGTCGCAGACCCACCCGGTCTCGACGCTGTGGGATCCCACCGACCCCAAGGGCGAATAATGGTCGAAGCGGTCTTCTGGTTCTTCGCCGCGGTCGCCATCGTCTCCGCCCTGCTGGTGGTGACCATGCGCAACCCAATCGCGTCCGCGTTCTGGCTGGTCTGCACCATGCTCTGCCTGGCCGGGATCTTCTTCCTGCTCCAGGCCCAGTTCATCGGCGCCATCCAGATCCTGGTCTACGCCGGCGCCGTGATGGTGCTGTTCCTCTTCGTCATCATGCTGCTGAACCTCGGCCGGGACGACGCGGCGCTCAAGCGCACCCCGACCTGGTTCGCCGCGGTGCTGCTGGCCGGCGTCCTCGCCAGCCAGCTGGTGCCCGCGCTGATCCGGTACAGCAGCGAGCGGCTGGCCTTCGAGTACACCCGCTCCGCGGTCCTCGCCGACCCGCGGATGGTCTTCGACAGCACCCTGTCGGCCGCCCAGGCCACCCTGGAGCGCGGCGTCCCCGGCGACATCGCCAAGCCGCTCTTCGAGCACTACCTGGTGCCCTTCGAGCTGACCAGCATCCTGCTCCTGGCGGCGATCGTCGGGGCGGTGGTGCTGGCCAAGCGGAGAATCTGATGCTGCTCGGTCCCTCGCTGGCCGTCTCGGCCATCCTGTTCACCATCGGTGTTGCCGGGGTGCTGCTCCGGCGGAACGCCATCGTGATCTTCATGTGCGTTGAGCTCATGCTCAACGCCGTGAACCTCAGCTTCGTGGCGCTGTCACAGGCGTACGGCAGCTCGGGGCAGGTGTTCGTCTTCTTCGTGATGACCGTGGCCGCCGCCGAGGCGGCGGTCGGCCTGGCCATCATCCTGTCGATCTACCGGCATCACAAGTCGGTGGACCTCCAGCAGATCAACCTGCTCCGGGGCTGAGGCGCATGCTCGATCTCCTCGCCGCCGGTCCCGGGCAGCCCGGGTTCCTGGACCTGCTCCAGGGCACCCTCCAGCCCACCATCGCGCTCATCATCGGGCTGCCCCTGCTCGGGTTCCTCCTCAATGGGGCGCTGTCGCTCTGGCGGCCGGCGGCGAAGGGCGCCGTCTCGGTAATCGGCGCCGGGGTGCTCCTGGCCACCTTCCTGGTCGCCCTCCGGCTGTTTCTCCAGCTGAACGCCATCTGGCACGTCAAGCCGGACGAGGTGATCATCGTCACGCTGTGGAACTGGATCCCGGTGGGCGACCTGCGCGTGGACTTCGCCTTCCAGCTGGACCAGCTCTCGATGGTCATGCTGCTGGTGGTCACCGGGGTCGGCAGCCTCATCCACCTGTTCAGCGTGGGCTACATGAAGGCGGACGAGGGGTACGCCCGCTACTTCGCGTACCTCAACCTCTTCGTGATGTTCATGCTGGTGCTGGTGCTGGGCGCCTCCTTCCCGATGATGTTCATCGGCTGGGAAGGGGTGGGGCTCTGCAGCTACCTGCTGATCGGCTTCTGGTTCAGCGAGAAGGCCAACGCCGACGCCGGGAAGAAGGCGTTCATCGTCAACCGGATCGGCGATTTCGGCTTCCTGCTGGCGATGTTCCTGATCTGGCAGGCCACGGGGTCGCTCAGCTTCACCGAGGTATTCGACCGGGCCCCGCAGGTGCTCGCGGCCGGGGGTGCCGTGGCCACGGCGATCACCCTCTTCCTGTTCCTGGGCTGCGCCGGCAAGTCGGCGCAGATTCCCCTGTACACCTGGCTGCCGGACGCCATGGCGGGTCCCACCCCGGTCTCCGCCCTGATCCACGCCGCCACCATGGTGACGGCGGGGGTCTATCTCGTGGCCCGCACCAACGTCCTCTTTGCCCTGGCGCCCACCAGCCAGATGGTGGTGGCGGGCGTCGGGGCGCTCACCGCGCTCTTCGCGGCGACCATCGGCCTCCGGCAGTATGACATCAAGAAGGTGCTGGCCTACTCCACCGTCTCCCAGCTCGGCTACATGTTCCTGGGCGTGGGGACGGGCGCCATCACCGCCGGCGTCTTCCACCTGGTGACCCATGCCTTCTTCAAGGCGCTGCTCTTCCTCGGCGCCGGCAGCGTGATCCACTCGATGCACCACGCGTATCACGCCACCCACAGCCACGACGACGCGCAGGACATGCGCAACATGGGCGGCCTGGCGAAGTACATGCCGGTCACGGCCGTCCTGATGGGGATCGCGACCCTCGCCATCGCGGGCATCCCCCCCTTCGCCGGGTTCTTCTCCAAGGACGAAATCCTCGCCTTCGCCTTCGGGCGGGGGGCGCAGCAGCCGGCCTTCTACCTCTTCTGGGGCATGGGGGCGCTGGCCGCGCTGCTCACCGCCTTCTACATGGCGCGGCTCATGGCCATGACCTTCTTCGGCGCCAACCGCACCGGCGAGGCCGAACGCCCGCACCTGCACGAGGCCCCGTGGATCATGACTGGGCCGCTGCTGGTCCTCGGGCTGCTGAGCCTCGGCGGCGGCTGGCTCAACCTGCCGGAGTTCTTCCCGGCCATCGGGGCCCCGCACGGCCTGCTGCACCACTGGCTGGAACCGGTGCTCGAGGCCGGGAACCGCGTGGCGGAGTCGGCAGGGTTGCTGCCCGCGCTGCCGCACGGCACCACCGAGGCGTTGCTCGTGGGTGGCGCGATCCTCACCGCGGTGCTCGGCCTGACCCTCGGGTGGGTCGTGACCCGCCGGGCCGTGACCGTCCCCGCGCATGACGCCGCCCCCGAGGCCGGGCTCTGGAAGGTCCTGTATCACAAGTACTACGTGGACGAGCTGTACGATTGGTGCATCGTGCGGCCGCTCGTCGCCTTTTCCCGCGTCGTGCTCTGGAAGAAGGTGGACCAGGGCGTCATCGACGGGGGCGGGGTCAATGGCGCCGCCGGGCTCTCCCGGGCGCTGGGCTGGATCGGTAGCCGGCTGCAGTCGGGCCAGGTAAACGTCTACGTGGTGCTCTTCATGGTGGGCGCGATCTACGTGCTCGGGATGGTGGCCTGGCGATGACCGACTTCCTTGCCTCGATCTACTACGAGCGCTGGATCCTCAACGCCCTCATCATCCTGCCGCTGGCCGGGGTGATTCCGCTGGTGCTGGCCCCGGCGGCCCGCGCCCGCCAGGTGGCCCTGGCCGTGACGATCCTGGAGTTCGTCCTCTCGCTGGGGCTCTGGTGGGCCTTTGATCCGTCAACGGCGGTGATGCAGTTCGCGGTGGAGGGGGCCTGGCTGCCGCAGTGGGGGATCAAGTACGCCCTCGGGCTGGACGGGATCTCGCTCTTCATGGTGCTCCTGACCACCGGGATCATGCCGCTCTCGGTGCTGTCGAGCTTCCACTACATCACCCACCGGGAGCGGCTCTACTACGGCCTGCTGCTCACGCTGCTGACCGGCATGCTCGGCGTCTTCCTGGCGCTCGACATGTTCCTCTTCTACGTCTTCTGGGAAGTCATGCTCATCCCGATGTACTTCATCATCGGGATCTGGGGCGGGAAGAACCGGCTCTACGCGGCGGTCAAGTTCTTCATCTACACCATGGCCGGCTCGCTGCTCATGCTGGTGGCCATCCTGGTGATGATGTTCGAGGGGTACCGGATCGGTGGGGTGCCCAGCTTCGCCTACGATGCGTTCCTGACGTACGCCCCGCAGATGGGCGCCCTGGCGCCGTGGCTCTTCCTGGCCTTCGCGCTGGCCTTCGCCATCAAGGTGCCGATGTTCCCGTTCCACACCTGGCTCCCCGACGCCCACGTCGAGGCTCCCACGGCGGGGTCGGTGATCCTGGCCG
>CAZPER010000042.1:0-32866 GCA_964585655.1 uncultured Gemmatimonadaceae bacterium
CGGCGAGGCCTCACCGCCGGCCTCGCCGCCGCTGGTACGCCGCGAGGCGGGGGCGCCGCCCAGGGTACCGCGGCCTCCCTCCCTGGTCTGGCCGGTGGGGCGGTACCCGGTCACCGAGCGCGCCTCAAGCGCGCGTCGCAGCGCATCGGCCGAGGGCCAGCGGTTCTCCGGGTCCTTCTCCAGGCACCGGGTGACCGCGAGGGCGAGATCCTCCGGGCAGTCCGGCCGCTTCTGGCTGACCGGGGGCGGCAGCTCCGTGATCTGCTTCATCAGGATGCCGGCCACCGTGGGGGCCGTGAAGGGCAGCTCCCCGGTGAGCATCTGGTAGGCGAGGATGCCCAGGCTGTAGAGATCGCTGCGCCCGTCGATCTCCTTTTCCCCCGCCGCCTGCTCCGGGCTCATGTACTGCGGGGTGCCGATCGCCACGCCGGCGCTGGTGAGGGTCGCGCCCGAGCCGCCCGACATCGCCTTGGCGATGCCGAAGTCGGTGACCATCACCCGGCCCCGGGTGCCGTCCAGCAGGATGTTGTCGGGCTTGATGTCGCGATGGATGACCGACATCGCATGGGCGGCGCTCAGCGCGTCGGCCGTCTCCTTCATGATGCGGCGGACTTCCTCCACTGGGAGCTTGCCCCGCCGCTTCAGTCGCCCGCCGACCGATTCCCCATCGACGTAGCCCATCACGAAATAGACGAGGCCGTTGCCCTCGCCGACGGTATAGATCGGCACGATGTGCGGGTGGGAAAGCCGGGCCGCCGTCTCCGCTTCGCGGGTGAAGCGGGCGCGGATCTCCTGCTGGAAGGCGAGCTCGGGGGGGAGCACCTTGATGGCCACCCGGCGCTTCAGCCGCTCGTCCCGGGCCCGATAGACCACCCCCATCCCGCCGCGACCGATCTCGCCCTCGATTGTGAAGGCGCTACCAAGGGCTTCGCTGAGGCGTGGCGCGAGGGAACTTGTCGGTTCGGTCATCGGGTATCCGGAGAAGCCCCATAGATTTAGCGACGTCGGACGGGGGGGACAAGGAGGTAACCCTCCCCAGTTGCCGGTCCCGGACAGAACGGCAGGGGGCGGCCGCACCACGGACGATGTGGCAGGGTAGCATGTTTCGTTTCGGGACACAGTAGGGCTTGCAAGCCCGAAAGTGCGAAGCCGGTGCTCCCTGCGGGAGCTAGCCCCAAAGACCCAGTGGCTCGACGGCGTGGCACACGGGGTGCACCTTCCACTCCCACACGCTGGCCCCTCTGCCAAATCGCCAGCCGAACGGAGCAATCACAGCATGGCTGAACCTACCGAACGCCTCGTCCTGCCGGTCCTCCCCCTCCGGGAAGTGGTCCTGTTTCCCGGTACGACCGCGCCCATCGGGGCCGGCCGCCCGGGGACCCTCCGTGCCATCGAGGCCGCCCTGAACACCCCCGACCGCCTCATCTTCGCGGTCTCCCAGCGCCAGAACAATGAACAGGTCTCGCCCGAAGGCCTGTATACCATCGGGACCATCGCCCGGATCGGCCAGCTGCAGCGCGGCCTGGCCGGGATGCAGCTCCTGCTCCACGGTGAGCGGCGGGGTATCGCCATGCACGTGGGGGAGAAGAACGGCCACCTCGAGGCCATCGTCCGCGAGGCCGAGGAGATGGCGCCGCTCGACAGCGAGAACGCCGCCTTCGTGGGACTCTACCGCGAGGCCCGGGCCCGCGCCGCCGAGCTGGGCCAGAAGTCGGGGCTGCCGGAGGAAGTGGTGCAGCAGGTCCTCGCCGGGGTGAACGATCCCGGCAAGTTCGCCGACCTCGTGGCGGGCTACCTCGATATCGCGCCGCCGGACCGGCAGGCGCTGCTGGAGACGCTGTCGGTGGAAGAGCGGCTCCGCCGGGTGCTGGTGCACGTCCAGCGCCAGATCAGCGTGCTGGACGCGCAGGAGGACATCAAGTCCCAGGTGCAGGAGGAGCTGGGGGAGCGGCAGCGCGAGATGTTCCTGCGCGAGCAGCTCAAGCAGATCCGCCGCGAACTGGGCGAGGACGATGAGCGGGGCGACCAGGAGGAACTCCGGGAGAAGCTCGAGGGCCTCGAGCTCCCCGACGAGGTCCGCAAGGAGGTGGACCGCGAGCTCGGCCGGCTGGAGCGCATCGGGCGCGAGTCGATGGAGGCGCAGGTCATCCGCACCTTCCTCGAGACCGTGGCGGAGCTGCCCTGGAACGAGCGCAGCGACGAGTCGCTGGACCTGCTCCGGGCCCAGACCATTCTCGACGAGGATCACTACGCCCTGGGCGACGTCAAGGACCGGGTGCTGGAGTTCCTGGCGGTGCGGCAGCTCAAGGACCAGGCCCGGCGCCTCGCCGACACGGCGGAGACCCCCGTCCCGGGGGAGGAGGCCGCCGCCGGAGTCCCCGCGCCTGAACCTCCGAAGGGCAACCCGGACGAGAAGGCCACCAAGGGCCCGATCCTGCTGTTCGTGGGGCCGCCCGGCGTCGGCAAGACCAGCGTCGCCAAGTCCATCGCACGCGCCATGGGGCGGAAGTACGTCCGGATCTCCCTGGGTGGCGCGCGGGACGAGGCCGACATCCGCGGCCACCGGCGCACCTACGTCGGGGCCATGCCGGGCCGGATCCTCCAGGGGATGAAGCAGGCCGGCACCCGCAACCCCGTCTTCCTGCTGGACGAGGTGGACAAGCTCGGCGTCTCCTTCCAGGGAGATCCGGCGAGCGCGCTGCTCGAGGTGCTGGACCCGGCGCAGAACGACAGCTTCGTGGACCACTACCTCGGGGTGCCGTTCGACCTGAGCGAAGTGCTCTTCATCTGCACCGCCAACTTCATCCAGAACATCCCGGCGCCGCTGCTGGACCGGATGGAGGTGGTGGACTTCGCCGGCTACACCGAGCGCGAGAAGCTGATGATCGCGCGCAACTACCTGGTGCCCCGCCAGCTGATGGAGCATGGGCTCTCCACCACGCAGATCGAGATCCCGGACGAGGCGGTGAGCGAGGTCGTCTCCAGCTATACCCGCGAGGCCGGGGTGCGGCAGCTGGAGCGCGAGATCGGCAAGCTCTGCCGCAAGGTGGCGCGGAAGATCGCGGTCAACGAGGTGGAGCGGCTGACGATCACCCGGGAAATGGTGGATGACCTCCTCGGCCGGCCCAAGGTGCACCCCGAACGCGCCGCGCGGGAGGACCAGATCGGCGTGGCCACCGGGATGTACTACACGCCCGTCGGCGGCGACATCATGTTCGTCGAGGCGAGCGTCATGAAGGGGAAGGGCGAACTGGTGCTGACCGGCCAGCTCGGGGACGTGATGAAGGAATCCGCCCGCGCCGCCTGGACCTACGCCCGCTCCCACGCGGCCGGGCTGCACATCCGGGAGGACCTCTTCGCCGAACGCGACGTGCACGTGCACGTTCCCGCCGGCGCCATTCCGAAGGACGGCCCCTCCGCCGGCGTCACGATGGCCACCGCGATCGTGTCGGTACTCTCCGGCAGGCCGGTGCGGAACGACATCGCGATGACCGGGGAAATCACCCTCCGCGGCGAGGTGCTGCCGATCGGCGGGTTGAAGGAGAAGGTGCTGGGCGCGGTGCGGGCCGGGATCACCCGGATCGTGCTGCCCAAGAAGAACGAGCCCGATCTCGAGGACCTGCCGGAGGAGGTGCGGCAGACGATCGAGATGTACCCGGTCGAGAACCTGGGCCAGGTGCTGGCGCTCGCGCTGCGCGGCGCCTCATTCCGGGAGGGACGCCTCCTCTTCGGCGACCAGGTCCCCGGCGACGTGGCGCCGCTGCAGGCGTTTCACCACTAGGCGGTAGGGCGGTAGGGCGGTACCGCCTTACCGCCTTCCCGCCCTACCGCCCTACCGTCCGTAGATACGCCCACACCGCCGCGATCTCCTCGTCCGTCATCAGGCGGGCCAGCCGCCAGGGCATGAACGGATTGATGTTCGAGCCGTCGGGCCGGATCCCTTCCCGCAGCGCCTTCGTGAAATCGGCTTCGCTCCACTGGCCCAGTGGCCCGGCCTGCGTCAGGTCGGCGGAGGGCGGGGTGCCCGGCGGTCCGTCCTTGAGCCCCCCCTTGAGATTGTCCCCGTGGCAGAAGGTGCAGCCACCCGACACGGCCAGGTAGCGACCGTACTCCGGGGTCGGTCCGGGGGGAATGGCGGCCGGGATCGGTGCGGCATGATCGATCAGGCGCGCGGAGATCAGCCGCCCCGGGTCGGTGGCGAGCATCATCCGCCCGATCGGGCCGACCGTGGAGGCGGGCAGCTCGTGGTCCACCGGCGGCATCGACTTGACCCAGGCGATCAGCGCGCCCAGGTCGGCATTGCTCAGCGCCGTGTAGACGCGGGAGGGCATGAAGACCAGCGGGCGGCCATCGGGGGCCACGCCATGCCGGATGGAGCGCACCCAGTCCGCGTCGGTGCGGTTCCCGATGCCGCCCTTCCCGCTGGTCAGGTTTCTCGCCGTGAAGGTTCCCACCGGTCCCATGGCCATGGCCTGACCGGAGAGATCCATGCCGTGGCAATCCACGCACTTGCCGATGGCGGTGCCGAGGTGCTGGCCCCGGGCCAGGGCGGCGGAGTCGGTGGGGATGGTGACCGCTTCCGGGCTGACGTCGTACCGGGCGCCCATCGCGCGGCCGCTCAGCAGCCAGATCGCCGCCACCGCAACCAGCACCAGCACGAGGAGGACGCCGAGTATCCTGAGGATCCAACGCATCGCATGCTCCGAGGGGGGGAGGAGGAACCGCCTAATCGCCGAATCGCCGAATCGCCCAACCGCCTACCATGCCGCTCCGCGCACGATCAGCTCCGCCGCCCGGTCCCGCCACACCCCTGGATCGCCCCACGCCCGGGTCACCGGGTGCACCGCGAAGTACCCCAGGGTGAGCAGGAGCGCGAGCCGGGCGTGGGTGTCGGGGTCCACGTCGTCGCGGAAAAACCCGGTGGCCTGGCCCTCGCGCAGCAGATCCGCGACCGGTTTGACCGACTGGTCGGCCCAGGCGCCGGCGTCATTCGCCTGGACCAGGACCGCGGTATGTCCGGGATGCTGCAGGAAGAAGTCAAACTGGCCCCGCACCAGCCGGCGGAGCCGCTCCACCGCCGTCAGCCCCACAAGCGGGAGTCGCGCGAGTTCGCCCGCGACCGCCGACGCCGCATGCAGCAGCACCGCGGCGTAGAGCCCGTCCTTGGACTGGTAGTAATAGTGGATCAGCTGCTTGTTCACCCCGGCCCGTTCCGCGATCTGCCCGGTGCGGGCTCCCGCGCGTCCGTGCGCCGCGAATTCCGCGAGCGCCGCCTCGAGCAGCCGCTCCGGGGCCGGGGGCGAACGGTGGGTCAAGCCGACTGGGCCCGGGTCTCCCGGGTGAACTCCACGCGGTCCCGGCCGCCCGCCTTGGCCCGGTACAGGGCCGCGTCGGCGAGCTGGGCCAGGTCGCTGGCGGTCGCGGCATCGTCCGGGTAGGCGGCGATCCCGATGCAGACCCGCACCGGAATTGTCTCCCCCGCGGAGATCACCGCCGGCTGCTCCGCCAGCGCTACCCGGAGCTTCTGCGCCAGGATGCCGGCGCCGGTGCGGTCGGTGCGCCGGAGGATCATGCCGAACTCCTCGCCGCCGTAGCGGCCGATGAGGTCACTGGCGCGCGCGGTGGTCTGGAACACCCGGGCCACGTGCAGCAGCACCTGGTCCCCGGCAATGTGCCCGTAGCGGTCGTTCACCCGCTTGAAATGGTCCACGTCGATCATCAGGAAGGCGAACGACTCCCCGTGGCGCCGGGCGTATTCGACGGCATGCTCCAGTTCGGCCATGAGGGTGGCGTGATTGAGCAGTCCGGTGAGTCCGTCGCGGTGCACCATCTCGCGCAGCCGGCGGCCGCGCTCGGCCCGGTTGATCACCAGGTGGGTCAGCAGCTCGCGGTCCACCGGCTCGATCAGGAAATGGTCGGCGCCGGCGGAGAGCGCCTCGATCTGTTCCGCCACGGTGTCATTCGAGGTGAGGAAGACGATCGGCGTCAGGCTGAAGCGGCTGTCCTGCCGCACCAGCCGGGCCAGGGAGATGCCGTCCATCCCCGGCAGCCGGGTATCCATCAGGATCAGGTCCGGTGCCTCGCGGATCATCGCCTCCCGCGCGGTGTTGCCATCGGCGCAATGCGCCACCTTGGCGTTGACCTGTTCGAGCCAGCCGATCAGCGTCTCCGCCTGGGCCGCATCACTCTCCACCAGCAGCACCCGGGGTGGCGGGCTGCCGATCCGGGCGAGGGTCTTGGCGTAGGTGGGGAGGTCCACCGAGACCCGGTCGGCCGGGATGATGGAGTCGATGCCCGAGGCCAGGGCGCGGACCCGGTCGGCCACGTCCGCGCGGGTGACGAGCACGATGGCGCGGGGCCGCACCGGGCCGGCGCCGGACCAGGCCGTCGCGGTGGCGAAGGGATCGGGGCCCTCCGCGTCGTCCAGCACCACCACGAGGTCGGGTCGTTCGGAGAGCTTGAGCTCGCGCGGTTCCCCCGCGCCGGTCTCGGCCCGCACCAGGAAACCGGTGTTGACCAGGACCGAGGCGATCTCCGCGCGCACCGGGTGCTCCGGCCCCACCACCAGCGCGCGCCAGCCGAACTCGGTGACCGCCGGCCCGCGGGTCGGGAGCCCCAGTTCGCGCGCCGCGGCGTCGAACGCCGAAGCCAGCCGGTCCACGAACTCGCCGAGCCGGGTGGCGGCGACCTCGCCGGGGGCCGGCTGCTCGAGCTTGAGCCAGCGCTCGCCCGCGCGCGCGATCTCGCTGATGTCGGGAAAGCCGTAGGATCCGCCGGAGCCCGCCAGGCGGTGGAACCGGCCGATGAGGGAATTCAGCGCGTCTCCCTCGCCCACCCGGAAGGCGGCCACATCCTTCCGGAGGTCGGCCAGGCGTCCCGGGGCGTCGAAGAGATACTCCCGGCGCAATTCGGCGAGGGCGTCGTTCAGCGCATCCGTCATAGGGGAGTCCGCAGCCGCTCGAAAGTGTGGCGCGCCGCCGCGACGAAGGCCGGCGCGCTGCTCCAGTGTCCCTCGACGTCGGCGCCGTTCCGGGACGCGATCACCGCGCTCCGGTCGTCGATCACCGCCACCAGCGGCAGCCCCGGCCAGCGATGTCCGTCGGGGGCGACCGCCACGGGGGCGAAGGGCAGCGGCACCGGCACCGACGAGACCAGCGCGAGCACCAGCCCCGCCGCCGCGGCGCGGCGCAGCACCGGGGTGAGCAGCGGATAGGCCTCCGGCGGCGCGAAGAGCAGCACCTCCTGCTGCGCCCGCCCGATCTCGTGACTCAGCAGCTGCAGGAGGCCCTTGGGACTGGTCAGCTCCACCACCCGCGGCGTCGCCGGGGCCCCGAAGCCGTCCAGCGCCCGGGACAGCCGCTCCAGCGCCTCCCCCTGACCGTTCGCGATCCGCGCCATCACACTGGCCGGCGGCTCTGCCCGGAACACCTTCGGCTGCCCTTCATCGGCACGAGCCGCCCCCTTGGCGACCAGGCCCTCCAGGGCGCCGTAGGTGTTGGCGCGCGCCAGCCCCGCACTCCGCGCCACGGCGTAGCCGGTCCCCGGCCCCCCGGTCAGGAGGACTTCGTAGATCTTGCTTTCGGTCGGGGTGAAGCCGAAGGGAGTGAGATCAAGCTCGGCCATCGTAGTAGTATCGGATACCTACCGGCGGGGCGCAACAGGGGAGTGGCAAACGGGAGACGGGAGACCGTACCTCCTGTCTCCCCTCTCCCGTCTCCCTCACCTCCGCCATCACCTCGTCCCTAGACGTACTCCAGGCTCCACCCCAGCACCTTCGCGATGAGCGCCAGCCGGAAGGTCACGTCCACCTGCCGGTACTCCGGCGCCTTGGACTCCGCATCCAACGGGAAGCTGTGATAGCTCATCCGGTTGATCGTCTTGGGCAGGGACCGGAGCCCCTTCGGATTCCAGACCCCCTGCGCGTCACAATCCTTGAGCAGACGATTGAGGACCTTGGTGGCCCCGGGGGACGCCGGGAGCCCGCCGGTCCGGGCCAGGAGCTCGAGGAAGTGCAGGGCCAGCGGGATGTCCTTGGGCAGCCCCTTGCTGTCGGCTTCCACCGGATCGCCGAGCAGGAGGTGCGTCGGCTTCACCTTTTTCTTGCCGACCGCCAGGGCAAACGCCTTCTTCGGCTGCGGCTGGGCCAGGTAGTGATTGAGGCGTTCGGTGAAGCCGGCCCGCTCCCGCTGCAGGTTCGGCATCGCGGCCATCATCGCGAGGGCGTACCAGGTGGGCGGGTTGGCCTCGGGGTGCAGCACCGACCCGGTGCCGGCCCGTACGAAGGGCTTCTCGGCGAGGGGGCTCCGCAGGAACTCGGAGACATCGGTCGCGATCTTGTGTGCCGCGCCCCGGACCCGCGGATCCTCGATCTGTCCCGCCTCCGCCAGGGCCGCGGTGGCTCCCTCACGAATCAGGTTGCGGGCCCACAGGGTGTAGCCCTCGTCTCCCTTGGCTGCCTTCTGGTACTCGAACAGGAGCGCGGGATCATCGTCGCGGGAGAGCAGGCGGAAGAGGAGCCGATCGGCCAGGCGGAACGGGCGGCTGGTGTTCGGCAGTCCGAGCTGCAGCAGCCGCCGGTACTGGGGGATGGTGCCGACGTCCTTGATGCCGAGCGCCGCGGAGGGCGCCACGCCCAGGAGATTGCCTCCCCAGGTCCCGGCATCCTTCTGCTTCTTGATGACCGCCTGGGCCGCCTTCGAGGGCTCGGTGGCGGCACGGGCATGTTCAATGGTCTCCGGCGCCACCGTGCCGGCGGGCGAGAGCTCGGAGAAGACCCGGTACCGGGTGGCCTCGCCGCCGTGGGCAAGGAGCCAGCCGAGCGGGATTCGGTGATTGTTCGGGAGATCCAGACGCGCCCCCGTCAGCAGAGTGTGACGACTGGGAAAAATCGGGCGCAATAATACCCGCGGGTGGCGGGTTACGCTACCGCAACCCCAATACTGGCACTCAAGTGACTGTGCAGAAACACCTTACAAATTGCCGCCGGACCGCACCGGGCTAGCCCTCCGCCAGAATCTGGCAGGCCTCCATCCGATTGCCGTCCAGATCATAGAAAGCGAAGTACCGGACCCCGCCGCCCTCCTGGATCTGATCCACCTTGGCGCCACGTGCCCGGAGAATCGCGTGCGCCCCCGCGGCGTCCTCTGTGGCGAAGATGGGAAACGGACCCGCCGTCCCCGGCACGGGTGGCACCTCGTCGGGGCTCAGGGTGTAGAGCGTGAGGCTCGTGCCATGCCCCATCCCCAGCACCGCGAGCTCCTCCTCGGGGTCCTCGAACGCGACGCTGATGCCGAGCACATCCCGGTACCACGCCAGCGCGGGGTCCAGCTCCCGCACCCGCAGGATGACCGTGTCCAGCCGGTCGAAGAGCGCGCTCATCGGCGGCGGGCTTCGCCGGCGGCGCGGAACTCGGAACCGGGATTCCAGGCGGGGGGAGGCGCCGTGTTGGCCACCGCGATCGCCACCCGGAGGATGACCCGCAGCTGTTGCAGGGCCCCGTCCATCGAGAACCAGGGCAGCAGCTCGTCCTGCGGCTGGTGGTAGCGCGTGTCGGTGTACTCCTTCCGCTGGGCCTCGGCCCACCCTGGGGGACGATCGGTGAAGTCCGAGCCGCCCTCGAGGGAAAGTGCGGGGACCCCGGCGCGCGCGAAGGGGAAGTGATCGGAGCGGAAGAAGGCCCCGCGGATGAGGGCACCGGAATCCACCGTCACCCGCAGTCCCTCCGCCGCCGCCGCCGTGGTGAAGGTCCGGCCAAGGCTCGACTGGTCGGTGCCGAGGGCGGCGACGTCCCGGGTGCGGCCGTAGAGGTTCATCACGTCGAGGTTGAGCACTGCCGCGAGATCCCGGAGCGGCAGGCTCGGTCGCTCGGCGAATGCCTGGGAGCCGAGCAGCCCGCTCTCCTCGGCGCCGAATGCCATGAAGAGGATGGAGCGCTGGTGCTCCACCCCGCTCGCCACGAACGCCTCGGCGGCGGTGATGACCGCGGCGGTACCGGAGGCGTTGTCCTCCGCGCCATTGTAGATCGAGTCGCCATTCACCGGCGTCCGGATGCCGAAGTGATCGTAGTGGCCCCCGATCAGCACCGCTTCCTTTGCCAGCCGGCCGCGGCCCGGCAGCTTTCCCACCACGTTGTAGGTGGCCGATCGCCGCAGCGTGCTCTGGACCCCGGCCTCGAGGCCAAAGGGGAGCGCGACGGGACGAAACCCCTGCCGCCCCGCCTCCCGCATGAGCCGGGGCAGGTCGAGCCCGGCGGCGGCGAACAGCGTCGCCGCGGTGGAGTCCCGCATCCACCCCGCCACGACCAGGGAGCTGGGCGCGCGCTCGATACGCACCTGCTCGCCGGTCCACGAACCGGTGACCGTGGTCCACGGGTAGGTGGCGCTTTCCGTGGTGTGGATCAGGATGATCCCCGCCGCGCCCCGCCGTTCCGCCTCTTCGATCTTGTAGGTCCAGCGGCCGTAGTACGTGAGAATCTTTCCCCGGAAGATCGCGGGGTCGTAGAGTCCGGGGTCGTTCACCAGGCAGAGGACCACCTTGCCCTTCACGTCCAGCCCGGCGTAATCGTCCCAGCCCCATTCCGGCGCCACGATGCCATAGCCGACGAACGCCGCCGGTCCCGCCAGGTTCACCTGCGCCTCGTTGCGCATGGACCAGAGCACGTAGTCATCGCGGTAGCGGAGCAGCGCGGGCGCCGGTCCGGTCACCCGCAGGGTGGGCTCCGGTGTATGCGCGATCACCGGGACGCGGTGGAGGTAGCCACCACTGTCACCGGCCGGTACCAGCCCCAGGCGGCGGAACTGGGTCGCGAGGTACGCCGCGGCCAGCTCGCCGCCGCGGGTGGCGGGGGCACGGCCCTCCAGGAGGTCGCTGGCGAGGAACTCGAGGTGGGCGCGGTACGATGCGGGGCTCGCGGCGCGGGCCAGCCGGGTGGCGGGGGTGAGCGCCTGCCCCGGAAGCGGGCTGCCCAGGAGCCCGAGTCCGAGGAACGATCCGATCAGGGGGAGGAGCCGGTGGCGCGGGTATGCCATGGGGATTCTGTCGGGAAGTGAAGGATTCAAAGGTACTCAGCCGCAGCCCGGCGCGCGGAGGAACCCCTCCATCGCTGCCCCGACCTCGTCCGGCAGCGTCTGGTGCGGGCGGTGGAGCGCGTTCACGGTGACAAACCGCCGGCAAGGGAGCAGGCCGGCGATATGCTGCCCGATGCTCCAGGGGATCGTCGGGTCCTGCCGGCCCCAGATGAGC
Organism: uncultured Gemmatimonadaceae bacterium; assembly: GCA_964585655.1. Taxonomy (GTDB): domain Bacteria; phylum Gemmatimonadota; class Gemmatimonadetes; order Gemmatimonadales; family GWC2-71-9; genus JADJOM01. The sequence goes on from CAZPER010000042.1 coordinate 11,242, forward strand.
AAGACCGGCTGCTTCAGGTCGGCGAACGCATCGCCGATCGCGGAGAAATCGAACTGCTCCAGCACGCGCCGGGTGGCCTGCACCGAGAGGCTGTCCCCGGACGGGCCGGCGGCGGCGTCCCCGTCGGGCTCACGCAGCCAGGCGCTGTCCCGCACCGGCAGCACGAAGCTGAGGGCGGAGGCCACCCACTGGGTCGCCGGAGAGGCGATGCCGGCGGTGTCGGTCAGGAACGGATTGATGCCGGCGCCGGCCGGCGCGATCAGCACCAGGGCGCGGACGCGGTCCGGTCGCGCCAGCGCGAGGCCGGCGGCCAGCTGCCCACCGAGGGAGTGCCCCACCAGCACCACCGGGCCCTGGGTCTCCTGGTCGAGCAGCCGCGACAGCCGCCGGACCTGGGCGGGGTAATCGTATGGGCCGTCGGGCTTGTCGCTGAGGCCGTGGCCCGGCAGGTCCACCGCGAGCACCCGGTAATTCCGGGTGAACCGGTCAAACACCAGCCGCCACGCCATCAGCGACTCGCCGTACCCGTGCAGGAAGACCAGCGTGGTGTCGCCCCGGCCGGCCTCGAGGCCGCGGAGCCGGAGGCCGTCCACGGTGATCCATCTGGCCCGGTGCAGCGGACGGACGGTGCCCGGGTTGCCGAGTCCGGCCCACAGGAGGATCGCGGCGCCGAAGGCCACCAGGAACTTCCGGCCGAGTCTCCCGGCGCCACGGGGCAGCCGGTCAGGCATCGCACTGCACCAGGTGGATCGGCCCGCCGCGGAGGTTGAACGCGCGCTCGCTGGTGAGTACCAGGCGGTGGTCGTCCAGCCACTCGACCCCTTCGCCTTGCGGTTCCAGGCCGGCCAGGTTGCAGACCCTCGGGGTGCCCAGCCCGCCGGCGGGAAAGAGCGGATAGAGATACAGCTCGGTGTAGGTCCGGATCGCGACCCGGCGCCCGTTCGGCGCCCGGGCGGCGTCGGTGACCCAGCGGCCCAGGCGCTGGTCGGGCACGAGTGGGAGCAGCTGGAGCAACCCGGCCGTCACCGGGACGCCGGCGCCGAAGGCGTCGGGCGGGAGGTGAAAGAGCCGGATGCCGTCCCGCCGTCCCTTGGTCACCAGCGAGATCCCGCCGTCATCGCCGGCCCAGAGCGCCTCGACATCGTGGGGATGATCGGGGTAGCGGACCAGCGCCGAATCGAGCTCCGGTGGCGTGGTGTCGGTGGTATCGGTGAATCGCGCCAGCGTCGCCGGCTCCCGGAGGCGGTAGATGACCACCACGGGGCGCCGCTCCAGGTTGTCTCCCGTGTCCGCGATGTACAGACACGATCCGCCGGGGCAGGGCCCGATGCTGAGCGCCTCCCAGTCGCGGTTGGCGATGCCCGGCACCCGCCAGGCGCCCAGCGCGCGGCCGCTCGAATCGAACGCGAACACGGCCGGGTTGTTGCCGGAATCGTTGATCGTGAAGAGCACGCCGGGCATGGTGCGGCTGCGGGCGACGCCGGAACTCTCGGTGAGGGCGGGATCCTGGAAGCTGCCGGTACGCGTCGCGAGCACCGGCCGGGGCGCCAGCGTCTGACCGGCCAGGGCGGCCGGGAGCAGGAACACGACGGGCAGCAGGCGCATGCCCGAATGGTAGCGCCGGGCGCGGCGCGCGCGCTATCGCCGGGTGCGACGCTCCGGCCCCGCGACCACGCCCGCCGGGGCGGGACCCCGTGCCACGACGATCGTGGGCAGCGGCTCACTCCGCGCGAAGATCCTCGGGTCGTACGCCGAGCGCGGATTCCACAGCACCCAGCTGTGGATGCCAAGATCGGAAGCGGCGCGGATCTGCTCCCGCACATGCTCCGGCGTGTAACGCGGCGCCCCGAGGGTGAACGCCTGCAGGTACGGCCGGATCTCGGCGGTCCGCTGGCCCATCTCCCGGGCCCGGCGCTGGCCATCCGCCAGCGCGCCCTTCACCACCCGGTAGGGCTCGGCGTTGGGGCGGGAGGCGCCGTACATGGCGTGGTAATAGTGGCTGGGGTAGACCATCGGCAGCACCACATCCGCGGTGCTCACCAGGTCTTCCCACACCTGGCCGATGCCGAGGTCCACGGAGACGTTGGTGGTCATCCCGAAGACGTCGATGGTGAACGGCACGCCGAGCGGCTTCACCCGGTCGCGGAGCAGGCGGAGGTTCCGGCTCACGGCGTTCCGGGCGCTCTCGTTCCCGCGGCGGCTGGGGAAGATGGCGTAGGCCATCCGCGCCCGCGGCTCATCGGGGAAGCGGACGTAGTCGAACTGCACCTCGCTGAAGCCCAGCTGCACCGCTTCCGCCGCGAGCTCGGCGGCGTATACCCAGACCGAGTCGTTGTACGCGTCCACCCACGCGAAGTCCAGGCGGTCCCGCCAGAGTCCGCCGCGGCTGTCCTGGACCGACCAGGCCGGCTTCTGCCGGGCCAGGAGCGGGTCCTTCGCGACCACGATGCGGGCGATGGCGTGGATGCCCCGCTGGTGCAGCGCCCGGAGCCGCGCCTCGGCGTCCCGCGCGCGCAGCTGGCTGTTGGCGCCGATGGCGATCGCGGTCGGGACGGCGGAGCGGTAGGTCAGGTAGCCGGTGTCGTCCTTCACGTCGATGACGAAGCTGTTGACCTCGGTCGAGTCGGCCAGGCGGATCAGGTCCCAGAAACGGCTGCCGCCAAAGGCCCAGCCATTCACGTACAGGGCCCGAACATGGGCCGGGGGCCGCCGGAGGGGCGGGGCCGGCCAGTCGAGGGGCTCCGACTGCCGCGGTCCGATCGCCAGCAGCCGCTCCGGCGAGGGGACCGGCGCCAGCTCATCGCCCCAGCTTGCCGCCCGGGTCTGGGCGGCGAGCGGAACGGTCAGGACGAACGCGGCAAACATGGCGAGGCGCATGGCGGATTCCCTCCGGAAACGGCGCAGGGGCGGGTCTGGAGACCCGCCCCTGTCGTAGAGGGCAATCGGCGTGCGAGGTGGGGTGTCTAAGGATTACGGGTGACGCGAATCTCGACGCGGCGGTTGGCGGTGCGGGCCGCCTCGGTGGTGTCGGACACGACCAGGATCTGGGAGCCCCGGCCGATCGCGGTGATCCGGCCCACAGGGATGCCCCGGGCGATGATGTAATTGCGCACCGCCTCCGCCCGCCGCTGGGAGAGTCGGGTGTTGTCCGCCGGGACCAGCCGGTCATGGGCAAAGCCGCTGACTTCGGCCGAGGTGTTGGGTTCGGCGGTGAGCACGGCCGCCACCGAGTCGAGCACCGGGAAGGCCTCCGGGGCCAGGACCGACTGACGCAGGGTCCAGACGGTCCCCGGCAGCACGAACATCCGTTCCGTGGTGCTGTCTGCCGGCGCCGGCTCGGGCTCGGTGGGGCAGCCGGTCGGGTCCACCACCGCGCCCCCCCGGGTGTCCGGGCAGGCATCGAGGCCGTCGAAGATACCGTCGCCATCGGCATCGCCGGGGCAGCCGAGCGCTCCCACGGTGGCCCCCGCCGGGGTCTGCTGGCAGCGGTCGAGACCGTCCAGCACGCCGTCGCCATCGGCGTCGCTCGGGCATCCGGTGGCATCCACCAGGGCGCCGGCCGGGGTGTCGGGGCAGCGGTCGATGCCGTCGAGGTACCCGTCGCCGTCGGTGTCGGTGGTGCAGCCGACCTGGTCCGGGATGGCGCCGGCAAGGGTGTTGGGGCAGCGGTCCACCCCGTCGGGGACGCCGTCGCTGTCGCGGTCCGTCGGGCAGCCCCGCTTGTCCACCAGCGCGCCGAGCCGGGTTCCCTTGCAGTCGTCGGAGCGGTCGTAGACCCCGTCGCCGTCCTCATCCACCAGCGGCCTGCTGCCGAGCATCAGGCTGATGCCGCCCTGCGCGCTCAGGTTGGTGAACTTGAGGGTGGTGGTGCTGCGCTGCAGCACCCCCTCGTAGCGCATGAAGAGCGTCGGCGAGAGCGCGATCCGGACGCCCGCGCCGCCCTGGAGCACATCCGCGGAGCCGCAGGGACCGGCGCCGGGCACCGACACCGCGGGACAGGTGCCGAAGCTGAGGTGGGCGTAGCCGCCCTTGAGCAGGAAGTGCGCGCTCTGGCCCAGCGGGAAGTTCCCCACCAGCCAGCCCCCGAACACCGAGGTGGAGACCGCCTTGTCGAGGCTGGTGTCGGTGTGGGGGCGCGCGAAGCTCGCCTCCCCCTCGAGGGAAAGCGGGCCGTAGATCCAGTAGCCCAGCCGCACCACGCCGCCGAAGGTCGAGCCCAGCTCGAGCTTGCGGTCGTAGGTGTTGAAGCTGCCCGCGCCGCTCAGCTCCAGCCGGTAGAGGCGCTGGGCTTCCAGCGGGAGCGCCGCCAGCGCCGTCAGGGCGATTGTCGCCGGGAGGCGCGGCAGGCGGCGGAGAAGGGCGAGTACGCTCACGAGGGGAACCTGCCGGGGGTGGCTGGGCCCCGCAAGGGGGGATCGGCTACAGTGGCGGCCCCCGTCGCATTAGCTTCACACTCCGGCGGTTACGCGCCGGTGCAGCGCTTCCCTCATGCCGAGCCTGGTCATGCTGATCCGTATCGAATACTGCGTCGTCTGAAACTACGAGCCCCGGGCCGCCGGTCTGGCGGCCGAGCTCGCGGAGGAGTACCCGGAGGCGGTGGTGCAGCTGGCCAAGTCCTCCGGCGGCGTCTTTGAGGTCACGGTGGACGGCGCGCCGGTCTTTTCCAAGAAGTCGCTCGGCCGGCACGCCGCGCCGGGCGAGGTCGTCGAACTCCTGCGGCGGCGGCGGGCGTAGCCGCGCCAGGCACCCGGAACTCCAGCATGCGTATCGCGATCAGCACCGGCGGCGGGGATGCGCCCGGCCTCAACGCGGTCATCCGCGCCATCGTTCTCTCCGCCCACACCCGGGGCTGGCAGACGTACGGCATCCGCCGCGGCTACGGCGGCCTGCTGGGCGACGACGGCGTGATGACCCTGACCCCGGACAAGGTCCGGGGCATCACCCACCTGGGTGGCACCATCCTGGGCACCACCAACCGGGGCAATCCCTTCCGCTGGGCGGTCACTGATCCCTCCGGCGCGCAGCGCGAGGTGGACCGATCGGACGAGCTGGTCTCCGCCTTCAACGCCAGCGGATTTGACGCCCTCATCACCATCGGCGGCGACGGCAGCCTGCGGATCGGCTACGACCTGTTCCGGAAGGGGATGCCGGTGGTCGGCGTGCCCAAGACCATCGATAACGACGTCGTCGGCACCCTCGCCTCCTTCGGCTTCGACACCGCGGTGGGCACCGCGACCGAGGCGATCGACAAGCTGCACTCCACCACCGAGAGCCATGAGCGGGTCATGGTCGTGGAGCTCATGGGGCGGGACGCCGGGTGGATCGCCCTGCACAGCGGCATCGCCGCCAGCGCGGACGTGATCCTGCTGCCGGAGATCCCGTTCGACATCGACAAGGTGTGCGCCAAGATCATGGCGCGGGAACAGGCGGGACGGCACTTCAGCATCGTGGTCGTCGGCGAGGGAGCCCGCCCCCTCGGGGGGGATGCCAGCCTGGTCGAGCGCCGCGCCGCGGGTACCGTGGATCGCCTGGGCGGCATCGGCTCCCTGGTGGCCCGGGCCATCGGGGAGCGCACCGGCAAGGAGACCCGGAGCCTGGTGCTGGGCCACCTGCAGCGGGGCGGCTCCCCCACCACCTTCGACCGGCTGCTGGGGCTCCGCTTCGGCGCCGCCGCGGTGCGCGCGGTGGCGGACGGCGTCTTCGGGGTCATGATCGGCTACAACCCCCCCCGCCTCACCCGGGTGCCGCTGGAAGAGGTGATCGGCCGGTCCAAGCACGTCCCCCTCGATTCCGACACGGTGCTCACCGCGCGGGAGCTGGGGATCAGCCTCGGCGATTGAACCACGGGACACGGGAACCGGGAAACGGACGCCGCCCGGCGGCGCTCCCCGTTTCCCGGTTCCCGTGTCCCGCTTCCTGATGGTACCCATGGCCCGACCCGACTACCCGGCAACCCGGCTCGACGACGCCGTGGACCTGCTCCACGGCGAATCCATTCCCGACCCCTATCGGTGGCTGGAGGATGGCGCCAACGCCGAGACCCAGGCCTGGACCGACGCGCAGAACGCGCTGACGGCGCGGTACCTGGAGGCGGTCCCGGCCCGGCCCGCAATCCGGCGCCGGCTGAAAGCCCTGCTCCGGATCGGGGCCCTGAGCGCGCCCACGCCCACCAGGGGGCGCTACTTCTATCAGCGTCGGGACGGCACCCAGAACCAGCCGGTGCTGTACGTGCGGGAGGGGGTGGAGGGCGCCGACCGGGTGATCCTCAACCCCAACGCCCTCAACGCCCAGGGGACCACCGCGCTCGACTGGTGGTACCCGAGTGAGGACGGCGGCCTGCTGGCCTACGGGCTGTCGGAGGACGGCAGCGAGGACAGCGTGCTCCGGGTGCTGGACGTCATGAGCGGCGCCAGCCACGCGGAGGCGATTCCCCACACCCGCGCCGCTGACCTGGCGTGGCTGCCCGACGGGAGCGGCTTCTATTACACCCGCTACCCCCGCCCGGGAGAGGTGCCGGCGGAGGAAGAGGCGTACCACCGCGCGGTGTACCTGCATCACCTGGGCGCCGACCCCGCGGCGGACCAGCTGGTCTTCAAGCCGGAGCTCAAGGAACACTGGCCGGGGGTGGATCTCTCCCCTGATGGTCGCTGGCTGGTGGTCTCGGTGGCGCGGACCTTCGACCAGACCGATCTCTACCTCGCCGACCGGGACGTGGGGGGCGCGCTCCGGCCGGTGGTGCGGGGCGAGCCCTTCACCTATGAAGGACAGGTGGCGCACGGCCGGCTCTACGTGCGCACCAACCGCGACGCGACCAACTACCGTCTGTTCGTGGCCGACCCGGCGCGGCCCGATCCGGCCGGCTGGCGGGAGATCGTCCCGAGCCGGCCGGAGGCGGTGCTGGACGGCGTGCTGGTGACCCGGCAGCGGCTGGTGCTCTCCTACCTGGAGCGCGCCACCAGCCGGCTCCGCCTCGCGGGGCTCGAGGGCGAGGCGCCGCAGGAGCTGGCACTTCCCGGCCCGGGCAGTGTGTTCGGCTGGGGCGGGGAGCCCGACGGCGACGAGCTGTTCTACGGGTTCAACTCCTATACCACCCCACCGAGCGTGTACCGCGTGGAGCTGACGGGACCGAGCGGGGCGCTCTGGCGCCGGGTCGAGGCGGACATCGATCCCGATGCCTTCGAGGTGCGGCAGGTGACGTATCGGTCAAAGGACGATACGCCGGTCACCATGTTCGTGGTGCACCGGCGCGGGCTGCGGCGGGACGGCGGCAACCCGGCCTACCTCACCGGCTACGGCGGCTTCAACATCAGCATGACCCCCGGCTTCTCCCGCTCGCTCCTCGCCTGGCTGGAACAGGGGGGCGTCGTGGCCGTGCCGAACCTGCGGGGCGGAGGGGAGTACGGCGAAGGGTGGCACCAGGCCGGCATGCTGGCCCACAAGCAGAACAGCTTCGACGACTTCATCGCGGCGGCGGAGTACCTGATCCACGAGGGGTACACCCGGCCGGAGCGGCTCGCCGTGGCCGGCGGCTCCAATGGCGGCCTCCTCATGGGCGCCGTGCTCACCCAGCGTCCCGAGCTGTTCCGCGCGGTCGTGATCCAGGTGCCGCTGCTCGACATGCTCCGCTACCACCGCTTCCTGATAGCCCGCCTCTGGATTCCGGAGTACGGCTCGGCGGAGGACCCGGAGCAGTTCCGCTGGCTCCGGGCCTACTCGCCCTACCATCATGTGGTGACCGGCACTCCCTACCCGGCGGTGCTGCTGGCCACCGCCGTCAGCGACACCCGGGTGGATCCGCTGCACGCGCGGAAGATGGCCGCCCGGCTGCAGGCGGCGACGGCCTCCGACCACCCGGTGCTGCTCCGCCTGGAAACCCAGGCCGGACACGGGGCGGGCAAGCCGGTGTCCAAGGTGCTCGACGAGCTGGTGGACACCTGGAGCTTTGTTGCAGCGGAGCTGGGGATTACGTGGGGGGCGGTTTCGGGGTAGCATAAGTGTCCTCCGCTGCTCCCCGGTTTCCGTCGCCCAGAGAGGGCCATCCGGCCATGACCGCTCCCGGTTCCACCCCGACCGCCGTGGACATGTCGCACCCGAGCCGGTGGCTCGCGGTGCTCCGCATCCTGGTCGGGCTCTGGTTCGTGAAGGCGCTCTGGAGCAAGATGGACCTGGTGCTGCTCGGCGGGTTCGTGCCATTCCTCGGCGTGGAGCAGCGCTGGATCGACATGATGCCGGCCATCGTGGGGCGGCAGATGGCCGAGAACCCGATCGCCTGGTACAAGGGCTTTGTGGAGGGGGCGGTGCTGGCGCACCCGGTGCTCTACGCCCAGCTCACCGCCTGGGGCGAGGTGCTGGTCGGGGTGTCGCTGACGCTGGGGCTCTGCGGCGGGCTCGGGGCGCTGGGCGGGCTCTGGCTCAGCGTGAACTATGGCCTGGCCACCTGGCACATGTCGCCGGCGTCGCAGGGCTTTCATTACATGCTGGTGATTGCGATGGTCGTGCTGTTCCTGGCGCGGTCGGGGCGGGCGTGGGGGCTCGATGCCTGGATCGCGTGGCGCTGGCCCGGGTCGCTGCTGACCCGCCGGCCGATTGCCTAGCAGGGGCGGAGCTGCAGCTCCGCCCCTGCTGGCACACCGGTCGGGCGCTGCCGCCTACGGCTTCGGCCCTACCGCCACGCCCCACGGGATGGTCCCCGCGGGAATCCGCTTGAGGACGGTCATGGTCTCGGTGTTCACCACCGTGACGTCGTTCCCGGGGCCGTTGGCGCTGTAGAGCTTCTTCCCCCCCGCGGCCAGCGCGATCCCCCACGGCCGCGTCCCGACCTCCACCGTGGCCAGCACCGAGTCGGTGGCCGGGTCGATCACCGACACCGTCTTGCCCCGCCCGTTCGAGATGTAGACCCGCTTCCCATCCGCCGGGATCGCCACCGCCATCGGCCGGCTCCCTGCCGGCATGGCGATGACGCGGAGCAGCTTCCGCGCGGTCATGTCCACCACCGACACGTTGCCGCTGGTCTCGTTGGTCACGTAGGCACGGGAGCCGTCGGGGAGGAATCCGATGGAGCGCGGTCGCTCTCCCCCGATGTCGATCCGGCCCACCACCTGTCCGCTCACCGCGTCGAAGCCGGTGATGTCGTGGTCGGTCTCGCCCGTCACCCAGACGAGCTTCCCGTCCGGGGCGATCGTCACCCCCTCCGGCTCATCCCCGACCTTCACGTTGGCGATCGGCTTGCCGCTCGCCAGGTCCACGATCGAGGCGCTGTCCGCATCCTCGTTGGACACGAAGAGCCGGCTGCCGTCGGGCGCAATGTCGAACTCCTCGGGATCGGAGCCGGCGGGAATGGTGCGGACCGTGGTGCGCGTGGCCACGTCCACGATGGCGATCCCGTCCTTGGTCTTGTCGGAGGCGAGCTTCTCGCACTCCTCGTCGGGCATCGTCGGCGGGCACTTGGGGGAACCGGTCAGCGCGACGTACACCGTGCGACCATCGGGGCTCACCAGCACCCCGCGGGGGCGGGTGCCCACGAAGATCGTCGCCACCACGCTGTCGGTGGCGGCGTCGATCACGGTCAGGTCGCGCGAATCCTCGTTGGTCACATAGACCAGCTCCCCGCTCCCGCCGGCCGCGGGCTGGTCGGTGGCGGGGGTCTCCTTCGGCCCGCAGCCGGCCAGCAGGACCGTCGCCGCGGCCAGGAGGGGGATAGGTCGGATCACCAGCATGAAATCTCTCCTTGGGTCGGATGCCATCAGGGGTCGAAGATCGCCTTGTCCCGATTGCGGGCCCGGTCGAGCCCCGTGAGGGTCGGGACGCCCCGGGCGCCGTGAAACGTAGCGCCATTCAGGTCGGCGAAATCCAGGGCGACGCCGGTCACGTCGGCCTCCGTCAGGTCGGTCTGCACCAGCTCGGCGTTCCGCAGGTCGGCGTCCCGCAGGTTGGCGCCGCGGAGCGAGGCGTAGGAGAAGTCGGCCTTGAAGAGGTTGGCGCCGCTCAGGTCCGCCCCGCTCAGGTCGGCGCTCACGAACTGCGCCCGCATCACCCCCATGGACTGGTTCCCGGGATCGGCCCCGATATTGGCGCCGGCCAGCGTGGCGCCGGCCAGGTTGGCCTTCCGCAGGAAGCCGATGATCCGGGTCTCCCGCAAGTCGGCCTCGCGCAGATCGGCGGCCTCGATGATCGTGGCGAAGAGGCTCGCCCGCCGGAGCTTTGCCCGCCGGAGATCGGTCCGGCGGAGGGTGGTGCCGTCCAGGTTCGCCGCGAGGAAGCTGGCGCCCGCCGCGACCGCGTCAGTCAGGTCGCAGGAGAACAGGTCGGCGCCGTCGAGCGTCGCGTCGCTGAGCCGGGCCCCGACCAGGCTCGCCTTCCGAAAGTCCAGGCCGGAGAGGTCCATCCCGGTGAGGTCGAGGCCGGCGAGGTCGGGGACCGCGGGGCTGGTCACGGACGCCACGTAGGCCCTCACCTGCAGGGCGGTGCGGAGTGAGTCGGCGGAGGGCCGGCCGGCCCGCTCACCGCCACCGGCGCCCATGGCCGGCATGGCCCCGGGCTCCTGGGCCCCGAGGGAGGCGGCCGCACCGAGGAGGAGGGCCAGGGAAAGTACTACGCGCATGCGGGCTCCGTGTCACGGGCGTCCGGCAGGGACGCCGGAGTGGGTGCTGGGGGAGTGCCTCCCGGCCCCCAGGGGAGAAACGACGCGGGGCCCGGGCTGGATGCCGGGGCCCCGCGGGGGACGGCGACCCGTCCGGGGATCAGCCGTCGAGGCGGACCGCCGGGCGGCCGGGGCCGATCTTGCCGTCGGCGCGTCCCTTCACGTACATGTACATCCGCTGGATCTTGTCCATCTCGAGGCCGAGGGCGCACCAGGACGGCATCCCCTTGTCCGGGCGTCCGGCGCAGACCGTGGTGATGAACGCCTCCTGGGAGGGGACGGTCCCGCCGTCCTTGAGGGAGACGATCAGTGCCGGGGCGAAGGAAGTCCCGACGGCGTACTCGCCATGGCAGCGGGCGCAGTTGAGCTCATACTGCTTCCACCCCTGGTAGGTGTCGTTATCCACGGTGTCACGGGGCACCGGATGATAGGCATCCTGCGCGGTCGCCGAACCCGCGCCAGCCGCCAGGGCCACCGCCACCAGAATCCACGTCTTCATCGGTCTGCGCTTTCCTTTCCGTAAGTGGTCCACCCGCCGGGGGACGGCCCGGCGTGCTGTCGTCTGGCCGCTACCGCGCCGGCGCCGTGCTGCCCCGGCTGCCGCTATCGGCGGCGAGCGGGAGCAGCGGGATGCCATACTGCTCCAGCAGCGCCCGGATCTCGGGGGCCTTCGTGATCAGGAACTTCTGCAGGCTGTCCAGGAAGGCCCGCTCGGACCGCCGGGTGGCCATGCCCATGTTGTAGGTGAAGGGGATGCGGGTCACCGAGTCGTCGTGTACGGGGGAGAGGACCAGGTCGGCGCCCAGCTGCTTGCCGTAATACCCGGCGATCGGCCCCCAGACGATGGCGATGTCGATCGAGTCCGAGACCACCGCCTTGATGATGTCCTCCGGCCGGTTCTGGCCGCCCACGTAGGTGGTGCTGAACCCCACGAGGTTGCCCACGACGCCATGGGCCGACAGCGCCATGGCGGGCGGGGTGTTCTCCCCGTCGGCGGCGAAGAGGTGCACGCCGATCTTCATGGTCTTGAGCGCGGGGTCGTCGAGGCTGGTGACGCGGTGCGGCGCGGTGGCGCGCTGCACGAAGACGTAGCTGGTGCGGTAGTAGGGGCGGGTGACGCCGGCCATGTCGGAGAGCACCGGCATCTGCAGCGTCACGTCGCAATAGCGCCCGTTCAGCATCCGCATCATGCCCCGCGGGGCGGCCCACCAGACGTACTCGAGCTTCGAGTTCCAGGTGGCCGCCATCAGCTCCGCCAGCTTGTTCTCGACCCCTTCGCCGGCCTGGTTGGAGAAGGGCAGGTTATCGGGGTCGGCACAGACCCGCAGCAGCCCGGGGGACATGGGGGCGGGACGCTGCGCCGCGAGCCCGGGGCCGCCGGCGAGGGCGGCGAGGGCCAGGGCGAGCAGGGCGGGGCGACACAGTGGCATGAGCATCTTTCAGTATACGCACCCGGGCGGGCAGGCGTTCAGGAGACGGCACAAACGGGGTGCGACTGCACGGGAATCGCCCGCCGGGGGACAGGACAGGGGCGGGTCAGCGAGCGACCCGCCCCTGTCGGACCTGCTGTCCTCCACGACCGGACCGGGCCCGGAGGCCCGGCCGGCCGGGGGGAGGTTACAGCCCGAACACGCTCAGGACACCGCCCTGAGTGGAGAACTGGCCCGCATCGCCGAACGCACCCAGCGCGCCCAGGCCCGCGGTCGGATCCTCAGCGCCGATACCCGCGGCGACGCCGATGCCCGCCCAGCCACCGATGCCCGACAGCACGTGCACGTACTGCTTGCCGTCCGGACCACGGTAGGTGCCGGGGTTGCCGATGATGCCCGACGGGGTCTTGAACTTCCACAGCAGCTTGCCGGTCTTCTGATCCACGGCCTTGAGCCAGCCTTCCATCGTGCCGTAGAACGCCAGGCCGCCAGCGGTGGTCAGCGCCCCGCCGTACGCCGCGAGGTTTTCCTTCAGATCCCAGACGACCTTGCCGGCCATCGGATCCCAGGCGAAGAAGCGGCCGCGGTGGCCGCCCGGGCCGGGGAACATCCGCACGATCGCGCCGACGTACGGCTGACCGCGGGTGTACTTGACCTCGACGCCCTCGTAGTCCATGCAGATGTGGTTCGCGGGGACGTAGAAGAGGCCGGTGATCGGGGAGTACGCGGCGGGCTGCTGATCCTTGAAGCCGATCGCGGCCGGGCAGATCCCCTCGGTGTTCTTCTTCGAGGTGGTGCCGTAGCGCGGATCGCGGATCGGAAGACCGGTCGCGAGGTCGATCGACTCCTTGGCCCAGTTGACCGGGCCGTAGTGCTTGCCGACGAGGACCTTGCCGTTCGTCCGGTCCACGGTGTAGGCGAACCCGTTCCGGTCGAAGTGGGCCAGCAGCTTCTGGCCGCCCTTCTCGAACAGGATGTTCTCGTTGACGCCGTCGTAGTCCCACTCATCGTGCGGGGTCATCTGGTAACCCCACTTCACCTGACCGTTTTCCGGATTCCGGGCGAAAATGGTCATGGACCACTTGTTGTCGCCAGGACGCTGGTCGGGGTTCCACGAGCCCGGGTTGCCGGTGCTGTAGTAGAAGAGGTTCAGCTCGGGGTCATAGGTGTACCAGCCCCAGGTGGTGCCGCCGCCCTTCTTCCACTCCTCGCCCTGCCAGGTGGTGACGCCGAGATCCTTCCCCTTGTGGGACGGATAGTTGGCGTTCATGTCGCCGGAGAGCAGGATTTCGCTGTCCGGGCCGGTGGAGTACCCGGTCCACATGTGCTTGCCGGTGTTGGCATCGAACGCGGAGACGCGGCCACGGACGCCGAACTCACCACCCGAGATGCCGGTGATGACGATGTCCTTGATCACGATCGGGGCCACGGTGATGGTCGCGCCATCCTTGTAGGTCTGGGCCTCGACCTGCGAGGCGGACCGCTCGGGGTGACGGACCTTCCACAGCTCCTTGCCGGTCTTGGCATCGAGCGCGATGAGGTCGCCCTGCAGCGCGTTGATGTAGATCTTGCCGCTCTGGTGATACGCGGTGCCGCGGTTCACGAGGTCGCAGCAGGCGATCGGGATCGCGTCGGGCGACTGGTTCGGCACGTACTTCCAGATCTGCGGCGCGCCTTCCTTGGAGAGGTCGAGCGCGTACACGATGTTCGGGAAGGACGTGTGCACAAACATCACGTTGCCGACGACGAGGGGCGTGCCCTCATGGCCGCGCAGCGTACCCGTCGAGAACGTCCACGCAGCCTTGAGGTTGGCGACGTTCGACGTGTTGATCTGGGCCAGCGGGCTGAAGCGCTGGGCGCTGTAGTCCCGGCCGGGCATCTGCCAGTCGCCATCCGGGGCGTTCCGCGTCCACGCCCCCGAACGCGCCTGGGCATGGGCCGACACCGCGAGCAGCGATAGCCCCGCGAGCAGCCCGCCAGACAACATCCTGCGGGTAATACGGTTCATAAGATGACCTCATGATGAAGGGTGACAGCAGCCCGCGAAGGCTGCTGACTGCGCGGAGTGCGACTGGGGCGATCGCGCCGGCGTTCGCGATCGTGTCCCAGCCAGCCCCGAGACAGGTCCAGCACCTGCGTCCTGCCAGAAACACCGACGGCCATTCGGGGATCCTCTCCCCGGATGGCCGCTCCTCCTACCTGCTAGACCGTTCCCCGGCCCGTCCGTTGGTTCCATTATGGACCACATGCCGGACCCGCCAATTGGGCCCACGCCAGCCATCCACGCTGCCGCCACAATGGCGACGAGCGCCTCGACGACCAGACGAGGTTAGCCTGTCAGGGGAAAATCCCACGGCAATCCTCACATTGGTGCACCACGACACCCCGGCAAGCCGGGGCGGCGGCGGGACACTATGTGGATGATTGAAGCGGGCTTGTTATCGGTCGGAAAGGGGATTTCCGACTGTTGCGGCCCCACCGGTAATGCTGGTAGTACCGTTCGTCCGCCGTGAAGTTCCCGGCCTCGGGACCCAGCGGGAAGCGGAGGGTCAGTATACAGTCACCTGAATAACCTGTCAATCAGATCGGAACCCCCATCCCCGGGGGTTCCCACCGCGGTCCATTCGCTGCTCACCAGCGCGCCCCGCTCTGAAAAGCCGGTCTCCAGCACCACCCCCCGCCCCCCCAGCCAGGCCCGCACTCGCTGGCCCAGATCCTGGGCCCCCCCCCCCTCCGGCACCAGGCCATACACCGTCGGCCCCCCGGAACTCTGCCCCACACCCCCCCCGCCGAAGGCCCGCATCTGTTCTACCAGCGCCTCGGTGGGCCCCGAGGCGAACGCCCCCCCCTGCGCCCCCCGCAACCAGCCGCCGGTGATGCGCTGCACCTCGGTGAGCGCGGCGCCAAAGGCCGTCAGGTCCGCGTCGGCGAGGGCGGGGAGGAGCTGCATGAGCACCAGGTGCGCCACCCGCTCCACCTCCCGCTCCTCCGGCGGCGGCAGCTCCCGGAAGGCCGCTGCCTCCGCGCTGCCGGACAGCCCGGGGCGGCCCTCGGGGATGGCGATCACGCAGCGCCAGCTGGCGGGGATCGGCAGCCGGGAGATGAGCGGCGCGACATCCCCGCCGCTCTTCCGGCCCCCCTCCAGCACGAAGCCGCCCAGCGCGAAGGTCCAGGTGCCGATGGCGGACCGGAGCCCGCGTCCTACCGCCCGGGCCAGCGCCTGTGGCTCGGGGGACTGGCCGTAGAGCTCGGCCAGGGCCCGCGCCACCGCGAGCGCCATCTGGGTGCCGGAGCCGAGTCCGGCGTGGGCCGGAATGGCGCGCTGGACGCAGAGGTGGGCGCCCCCGGTGATGCCCGTCGCCGCGAGGTACCGCTGGGCGAACTCGAGCGCCCGCCCGGCGTCGGGGCCCTCCGCCGTCACCCCCTCCTCCCGGGTGGCGACCAGCCGGAGGCTCGGCGTCGGGACCGCGGCCCCGATGCCGCCGAACTTCCGGCCCCGGTGGCCCCGCAGGTCGAGGATGCCGAAATGGAGCCGGGCCGGCGCCTCGACCGTGACCCGGATGGGGCGTTCGGCGGGGCGGGTCATGCGGTCCGGCTCTCCGCCAGCCGGCGGGAGACGTACTCGGTGAGCAGCGTCATCGCCTCCCGTTCCGCGGGTCCGGCGGTCTTGTCGACGATCACCTGCAGCCGGGCGTAGTCGGCGCGGAGCTCGGCGGCGGGCAGCAGATGGGTGCGGGTGGCGAGGATCGCGGCCTCGAGGACGGCGTGCCGCGCCCGGTTGAAGCCGAGGAACTCCCGCCGGGTGCCGCGGTGCACGACGCGGGTGGTGATGCGGGACCGGGGCGGGGTGTCATCCACCGCGACGACCTCGACCTCGCGCCAGGAACAGGCCGCCTCGAGGACCGCGCCCCGGACGACGGCCGCCGGCACCGTGGCGGGGTTGGCGGCGGCGGGATGGTGGATGACCGCCAGCGCGAAGAGCCGGGCGTCGTCCGTCAGGTTCAGGACGCCCGCGCGGGTCGCCACCAGGTTGCGGAAGGTGGTGGTCTCCACGAACGGCTTGATGACGATGGTCTGGTCGTCCCCCCACTCCACGCCCATGGGGGCGCAGTTGAGCGTCCCGTCGGCCGAGAGGGTGGTGAGCAGGGTCTCGAGGATCATCGGCGGCTCGGCCACGGCCTCATGGCGTCGCGGTGCCCAGCAGGAACCGGTGCATGAACGCCACGGTGGCGTAGAACTGGAAATCCACGTTGGCCTTCTTCCGGAAGCCATGCCCCTCGTCGGTGGCGAGCAGGTACCAGACGGGGCTGCCGTTCCGCTTGGCCGCCGCCACCATCTGCTCCGCCTCGCTGCGCGGGACCCGCGGGTCGTTGCCGCCCTGCACCACGAAGAGCGGCTTGGTGATGCGGCCGGCGCGGTGCAGCGGGGCGATGTCCTCGAGGTAGGCGCGCATGGCCGGGTCCCGCTCGTCGCCGTACTCCACCCGGCGGAGGTCGCGGCGGTAGCTCTCGGTGTTGGTCAGGAAGCTCACGAAATTGGAGATCCCCACCACGTCCAGCGCGCAGCAGATCCGGTCGTTGTAGAGCGTGGCCACCGCCAGCGTCATGTAGCCGCCGTAGCTGCCGCCGGTCACCATCACGCGGGCCGGGTCGAGGCCCGGCGCGGTGCCGATCCAGTCGAGCAGGGCGCCGATGTCCCGCACCGCGTCCTCCCGCCGCACGCCATTGTCCAGCTTCACGAACGTCTTTCCATAGCCGGTGGAGCCGCGCACGTTGGGCAGCAGCACCGCCGCCCCCAGCTCGAGCAGGAAATAGTTGGTGCGGCCGAGGAACCCGGGTGTCGACTGCCCCTCGGGACCGCCGTGGATGCTGATCAGGACGGGGCGCGGACCGGTGAAGCGCGCCGGCGGCCGGTACAGAAAGCCGGAGATCTCGAGGCCGTCGAAGCTCTTCCACCGGACCAGCTCCGGTTCGGGGAGGGCGCTCACGTCGAGGCCACCGGTCTCGCTCTCGGTCCAGCGGATCAGGCGTCCGCGGGCCACCTCGAGGCTGTAGACGTCCGCGGCGGAACGCGCGGTGCTGAGGGTGAAGCCGAGCTCTCCGCCCTGCGGCCGCCACTCGAGCCCGCCGATCAGCCCGACCGGCAGGTTGGGGACCGGGCGGAGCCGCCCTCCGGGCAGCGCCAGCAGGTACAGCCGCGACTGGCCCGCCTCGTTGGCCACCAGCGCGATCTGCCGGCCATCCGGCGACAGCTCGAACTGCTGCACATCCCACGCGAGCGACGGCGTGAGCACCTCGAGCCGGCCGCTCGCGAGGTCGAGCCGCGCCAGCCGCCGGAACTCGCCTCCCTGGTCGGTGGTGTGGTAGATGCTCCCGCCGTCCCGGCTCCACCGCGCGTTCCCCCGCGCGACGGTATCGCCGGGCGCGTCCTCGGTGAGGAGGGTCCGGGCGCCGGTCGCGACCTCCACCCGCCAGAGGCGCGACCGGTTGACCGAGAACGACTCCAGCACCACCAGCGCGCGGTCGTCGGCCGACCAGTCCTGCACTGACCACCCGCCTCCCGAGACCTCGAGCACCCGCCGGTCGCTCTCGGGGCGGCGCGGGTCCATCACGTAGAGGTCGCGGTCGGCGCCATTGCGGCGGGTGGAGCCGTAGGCGATCCGGTCGCCGCCGTGCGACCACCGCGCCCCGCCGTTCTGGGACTTGCCGTCGGTCAGGAGCGTCACCTGGCCCCCCGGCAGGTCCATCCGGAAGAGCTGGCTGAACTCGTTGCCGCCCTGGTCCCGGGAGAAGACGAGGAAGCTCCCGTTCGTCGGGGCGTAGCTCCCGCCACCCACCGGCTCGTCGAAGAAGGTGAGCTGGCTCCGGGCGCCGCCCGGCTGGGCCACCCGGTGCAGCTGGTTGGTATTCCCGAACCGGGTCGTGATCAGCACCTCCCGCCGGAGCGGGTGCCATCCGGCCAGGCCGGCGGAGCGGAATTCGGTGTAGCGCCGGACCTCGTCGCGGAGCGCCGCGGGGAGGGCGGGGATCCCGTCCAGGACCAGGTTCTCCTCCGGCACGATGGTGGCCGGCTGCTGCGCGGCGAGGCCCGGCGCGAGGAACGCGGCGAGGAGCAGGCAGCGGCGGATCATGGGTTCAGCACCTGGAACTCGACGTGGGAGGGGAAGCGCGGCATCCGGTAGATCCGGTGGGTCTGGGCCCGGAAGTCGGCGGCGGTGGCCGTGAAGATGTTGGGGACCCAGGTCTGCGGGTTCCGGTCATAGACCGGGAACCAGGTGCTCTGCACCTGCACCATGATGCGGTGACCCTTGCGGAAGGTGTAGGCCTGCTGCCGCAGGTCCACCGTGTAGGCGGTGACACGGTTGGGCGCGATCGGGGTGGGCCGGTCCCAGCCGGTGCGATAGCGGCCCCGCAGGATGTCTCCCGTCACCATGAGCTGGTAGCCGCCCATCCGCGGCGCGAGGTACCTCGCCGAATCGGGATAGACGTCAATCAGCTTCACCACCCAGTCAGCGTCCGCTCCCGTGGTGGAGGCGAAGAGCTTCGCTGCCACGTCGCCGGCGATGGTCAGGTCTGCCGCCAGCGGTTCCGTCTCCCACGACAGGACGTCCGGGCGGTTGTGCACCAGCCGCTGGTCCTCCACCTGCCACGCCGGCCAGTCCGACCCGCGCGGATCATAGGTGAGCTGGATCGGGCGCCGGCGATACGGCACGGGGTGGGCCGGGTCGGAGAGGTACTCATCGTACGCGGCGGCTGGCCGGCTCGGCGGCTCGAAGGAGAGACCGCCATCGGCCTGGAAATAGAGCTTCCGCGCCGGCGCCTCCGCCGCCGGCGGCGGCCAGCGATCAAACGCCTTCCAGCCGTTCCGCCCCGCCACGAAGAGCAGCGCCTCCGGGAGCGGCAGGCGCCCCTTGTCCTTGAGCCAGTAGGCGAACCAGGGCGCCTGGACCTGCTCCCGGAACCAGGCCCCCGTCGAGTCCATGAAGTCGATGCTGCCCAGGCTGTCCCCCGCGCGCCGGCTCCACCCGCCGTGGTTCCACGGCCCCATGACCAGGTAGTTGATCCCGGCGGTGTCGAGCTTTTCGAGCGCGGCGTAGGTGGCGAGCGGCCCGAAGAAGTCCTCCTGGTCCCACCAGCCGCCCACGGTGAGCGTCGGCACGGTGAGCCGCGTCAGGTACGTCGTCAGTGCGCGGCGCTGCCAGTAGCTGTCGTAGGTGGGGTGCTGGGTGAAGGCGGTCCAGGTCGGCGCCTTGCCGGCGAGGAGCCGCGTGAGACTGCCGAGGGGCCCCTGGGCCAGGTACCAGTCGTAGGTGTCGTACCGGGTGATCGGGACCGGGACCGATCCATCCTTCGACAGCTCCATGTCCGCCGCGTATTCGAAGCCATAGCTCAGCCGGAAGGCGCCCTGGTGGAAGAAGTCGTCGCCCAGCCAGGTGTCGGTCATCGGCGCCTGCGGCGACACCGCCCGCACCGCGGGGTGGGGGTTGATCCCCGCCATCGCCGCGAGCCACCCGGGGTAGCTGACCCCCAGCACGCCGAGCCGCCCATTCGTGGCCGCCACGTTCCGCACCAGCCATTCGACCGTGTCCCAGGTATCCGTGGTCTCGTCCACCCCCTGCGTGTCTGCCGGCGCATGGAGCGGCCGGTTCATCACGAATTCGCCCTCGGAGCCGTAGCGCCCCCGGATGTCCTGGAAGACAAAGACGTAGCCTTCGCTCGCCAGCTCGCGAAAGTCGTTGGGCAGCACCCGCGCCGCCCGCCCCTCGATGCCGTACGGGGTCCGCACCATGAGGAGGGGCAGCGGCTCGTCGTGCCCCAGCGGTCGGTAGATCCGGGTGTGCAGCCGGGCGCCGTCCCGCATCGGGATCATGACCTGTCGGCTGCTGAACCCGGGGATGCTGTCGGGGGCCTGGGCTCGCGCCGGCCCGGCCGCCGCCAGGAGCAACAGGGTGACCATGACGGTGGGGCGGGTACGGCGCATCGGGTACTCCGGGGCGAGAGACCTGCTCTCCTGCGGGCGGGTGCCCGCGGGGGAGAGGATACCTGCCCGGAGCGGTCGCGACAACCGGACGGCGGTGCTAACGCACCCGGTCGGCGGGCGGGGGCGCGGTGGCGAGGTCCGGTTCGCCGGGGTCGGGGGGCAGGGAGGCGCCATCCGCCCGGTCGGGCACGTCAGTCCCCCTCCCGCCGGTGAGGAACCAGTCGAGCATGCGGTACCCATGCTCGGTGAGCACCGACTCGGGGTGGAACTGGACCCCCACCACGGGGTGCTCGCGGTGCGCCACCGCCATGATCTCGCCGTCCTCGGCGGTGGCGGTGACCTCGAGCTCCGGGGGCACCGACTCCGGCGCGATCACCAGCGAGTGATACCGGGTGGCGATCAGCGGACTGGGCAATCCCGTGAAGACCGAGGTTCCGTGGTGCCGGATCCGCGAGGTCTTCCCGTGCATCGGGCGCCCCGCCCGGACGATCTCCGCGCCATACGCCGCCCCGATGGCCTGGTGACCGAGGCAGACGCCCAGGATGGGAATGGAGGCGCCGAGCCGGCGGATGGTCTCGATCGAGATGCCGGCCTCCGCCGGCGTGCAGGGGCCGGGGGAGATGATGATGTGGCTGGGCCCGAGGGCGGCGACCTCCGCCACGGTGAGGGCATCGTTCCGGCGCACCACCGGCGCCTCACCGAGCTCTGCGACGTAGCGGGCCAGGTTGTAGACGAAGCTGTCGTAGTTGTCGAGCAGCAGGATCATGGCGAGGTCACCGCCCCGGCCAGGGCGTGGATCAGCGCCCGCGCCTTGTCCAGCGTCTCCTCGTATTCGCTCTCCGGGTCCGAATCCGCCACGATGCCACCGCCCACCGAGAAGGTCACCCGCCCGCCGCCAGCCACGAAGGTGCGGATCACGATGCTGGTGTCCATGGCGCCCGTCAGGCTCAGGTACCCGATCGCGCCGCAGTAGATCCCCCGGCGGGAGGGCTCCAGTTCGGCGATGATCTCCATGGCCCGCACCTTGGGCGCGCCGGTGATGCTCCCCCCGGGGAATGCGGCGGCGAGGAGATCGGTGGCATCGTTCCCCGGCGTCAGCCGGCCCACCACCGTCGACACCAGGTGATGCACCGTGCGGTGCTTCTCCAGCGCGAACAACTCGGGGACCCGGACGCTGCCCGGCAGGCAAACCCGCGACAGATCATTCCGCAGCAGGTCGACAATCATCAGGTTCTCGGCCCGGTCCTTCGCGCTCTCCCGGAGGTCCCGGGAGAGCGCCGCGTCATGCTCCGGGCCCACGCCGCGGGGCCGGGTCCCCTTGATGGGGCGGGTTTCCACCCACCCCGTCGGCTCCACGCGGAGGAACCGCTCCGGCGATGCGCTGGCCACGCCGATGCCGTCGAACTCCAGGTAGGCCGCGAACGGCGCCGGGTTGAGCTCCCGCAGCCGGCGGTAGAGCCGCCACGGGTCCTCCTCCAGCGGGCTCTCCAGCCGCTGGCTGAGGTTGGCCTGGAAGATGTCCCCCGCCACGATGTAGTCCACCACCCGCTGCACCGCGTCGAGGTAGCCCCGGTGG